>NZ_JARESR010000004.1:0-352450 GCF_046028015.1 Paraburkholderia sp. RL17-383-BIF-A
CTTAAACGACGACGCGGTCGTTACTCTCCTTCCGCATCCTCACCGTAAAAGCGCACGATCATCTCTTCGACCAGAAAGCGGTCTTTCGGCGTCAGCGACTGAATCTTCGAAGCAAGTTCGATCGTCTCCGGTGTCGGCGGATATTTTTCACCGCGCGCCAACGGCCTCGCATTCGTGCCCGGTGGCGGTCCGTAGTGAAGCCAATGCTCCTTGACGTTCAGCCATTCGGCCAACGTGCGCAACTTGTCCGGCTTCGGGATCGTCGTACCGGATAACCACTTGTGAGCGGTCTGCGGCGTAACCTCACGTTCACCCCGGTAGCGGAGATTGAATTGCTCGGCGAGTTTGGTCCCGCCGCGAATTTTCAGCGGCTCTAGCAGGTCCTTCAACCGTTTGGCGAAGGCGGCTTTTTCTTTGTTGGTCGGCATGGGCCGGATTGTGCAATTCAACGTTCAACCAGTTGACAACCAGCCAGGCTTCGTTATAGCTTATTTGAGATACATTTAGCTTGCAGGCGCCGCCGAACAACGCGTCCGCCGAAGTTGTCATTTTTTGTTGTTTTTCGTTGTGCGGTCGGCCGCTCGTGGCCTTTAGGTCCGGCGGCGTCCTATTTTTCCGCAAGAAACGCGGTAGCAATCCTAGCCTGATTGAGATAAATCCGACTTGCTTGTGGCGTTGACCGGCAGGCAGTCCGTCAGGCGGCGCAGTCGTCCGGATCGTCCGGATGTTAGGTCGACACGATCTGGTACTACCGAGGCCGGTCGGTACGAAGCCGTTGAGCGCCGAATGCATCAGCGATCAAAGGAAAGGCCTGCAGGCCCCACCCTCACTAACTTTCCTCGCCATTCTGGCTAGTAAGGCGGACAGTCACCTCCTGGAATCCGGCACGGTCTTCGAGGTTTATCGTCAAAACCAGCGCACCCTTTTGCGGCTCCCATTCGATCGTCTCGGCCGAAAGCGGATAGTTCTCGCCGGGCGCGAGCGGCTTGGCCTTCGTACTCTTCGACAGTCCGTAGGCCAGCCAATGCTTATCCACGTCCAGCAATTTGGCTAGCGTGCGCAGGTTGGCTGGTCGCGGCATCGTTTTTCCGTCGAGCCATTTGTAGATGGCCTGATCCGTCACATCTGCGCCGGTGTGGATGAGATTGAATTTTCTGCAGAGCTCGGCCCCGTTGGAAATATTGCGCCGCTTCATCGAGCGGCTGAGTCGTTCGGCAAACGCGGCTTTCAATGGTTTGGTCGTCATGGATCGGATTGTGCAAGCGCCCGAGCCACGGGTTCTCAACCAATCAGGCTAGCAATTATCGAAATTAATATATTTTTTAGCTTCTGCCAGCGCCAGCCGTGAGACTGGCGCGATTTTAAAAATTGTGCGTCTTTGCCCTTTTTTACAGTCTGATGGGCACATAGCCATCTCGTTCAATCTTAGTGATTCTCAAAAAATCGAGGCACTATTTAGCTTTTGTGAGATAAATCCGAAATCAGCTCCGAGTCGTCAAAACGACGGCTCCGCCGCGCCGTCGGTCAGCCTTCACACACCGCCGCGTTACAATGCCTCGCGCCGCGTTGACCGCCGGCACCCCGCCCTCCTCTCTGTTTTTCTGCCACGCTTCTATGCTCGCCACCGATTCCGATCCGATCGTCGCCATTGCCACCGCGCCCGGCCGGGGAGGGATCGGCGTGGTGCGGATCTCGTTCGGACGAGCGGGCGAGGCGGCGGCCCAGCCGCTCATGCAAGCGCTCACCGGTCAGACGCTCGCCGCCCGCCACGCCAGCTACGTCCCGTTCCTCGACGCGAGCGGCAACGCGCTCGACCGTGGTATCGCGCTGTACTTCCCGGCGCCGTATTCCTACACCGGCGAGCATGTGCTCGAACTGCAGGGACACGGCGGTCCGGTCGTACTGCAACTCGTGCTGCAACGTTGCATCGACGCCGGCCGCGCGTTCGGTCTGCGTCTCGCCGAACCGGGTGAATTCACGCGTCGCGCGTTCCTCAACGACAAACTGGATCTGGCGCAAGCCGAAGCGGTCGCCGACCTGATCGAGGCCAGCACCGAGGCCGCCGCGCGCTCAGCGGGCCGCTCGCTCGACGGCGCGTTTTCGCGCGACATTCACGCGCTGGTGGAAGACGTGATCACGCTACGCATGCTCGTCGAAGCGACGCTCGACTTCCCCGAGGAAGAGATCGACTTCCTCGAAGCCGCCGACGCCCGCGGCAAGCTCACACGGATTCGCGAGCGCCTCGCCCACGTGCTGAGCGAAGCGCGGCAAGGCGCGTTGTTGCGCGAAGGCCTCTCAGTGGTGCTGGCCGGGCAGCCGAACGTCGGCAAATCGTCGCTGCTGAATGCGCTGGCGGGCGCGGAGCTGGCCATCGTCACGCCGATCGCCGGCACGACGCGGGACAAGGTCGCGCAGACCATTCAGATCGAAGGTATTCCGCTGCACGTGATCGATACGGCCGGCCTGCGCGATACCGAGGACGAAGTCGAAAAAATCGGCATTGCGCGCACCTGGAGTGAGATCGAGCGTGCGGATGTCGTGCTGCATCTGCTCGATGCACGCACCGGCATGACAGCCGAAGACGAGGTGATCGCCGGACGCTTTCCGGTCGGGGTGCCAGTGGTACGCGTATTGAACAAAACTGACCTGACGGGCCTCGCGCCAGCAGCGCAAACGCTCGACGCCGAACTCGAACTGAGCGAAGTGCGGCTCTCGGCTAAACAAGGCGACGGCGTGGCGCTGTTGCGCGAAGAGTTGCTGAGAATCGCCGGCTGGCAAGCGGGCGCGGAAAGCGTTTACCTGGCGCGCGAGCGGCATCTGATTGCACTGCGCGCCGCCGAAGAGCATCTCGCGACCGCCGCCGCGCATGCGGATCAAAACTCGCAGGCGCTTGATCTGTTCGCTGAAGAACTGCGCCTCGCCCAAGACCAGTTGAATTCGATCACCGGCGAATTCAGTTCGGACGATCTTCTCGGAGTGATTTTTAGCAGATTCTGTATCGGCAAGTGAACGGGAATCGCCTCTTCGCCTAAGAAAGCCAACCTGGAAAGACTTCCCGCAGCACCGAGAGCGTGCCATCGCGGATGCAAAAACTCCCTTCGTTGACCCAAAAACAGCAGATTCTTTGGTACACAGCCGGCATAGGTTTAAAATCGCCGCTGTCCGTGTTTGAACGATCCGAGCATGCCCCGTCTAGCCGTTCCCCTCACCGAAGCCCAGATCCGCGCGCTCGAACCGCGCGCCACCCGTTATTGCGTCGCGGACGGCAACGGTCTCGTCATCGAAGTCATGACGACCGGCACCAAGGTCTGGCGCTTCCGCTATTCGCTGAATGGCAAGCGCCAGCCGCTCGCCACGATCGGCGATTACCGGATGATCTCCCTGCGCGTCGCGCGGGCGAAGGCTCAAAAGTATGCGGAGATGGTCGCTCAAGGCATTTCGCCGGTCGCTACGGCGCGGCGCGACCGCGGCGCGGAAAGCAAGGCGGACGTCCTGCGCGAGGCCGCCGAGCTTTATCTGGCAACGGAAATGGCGGGCAAGTCGGAGGAGTATCGCCGCACCACGCGGCGCGCGCTCGACAAGGACGTCCTGCCCGCCATCGGCCACATGCCGATCAAAGCCGTCACCGCCGCCGATATCGTCGCGATATGCGACAGAATCAAAAGCCGCGGTTCGCCGAAAATGGCGCTGCATACGCGCAATGTGATCAAACGTCTCTATGAGTATCTGATTGCGCGGCAACTCGCGGTCAGCAACCCGGCCGAGGTCGTTCCGGCGCGCTCCATCGCCACCTTCGACACCCGCAACCGCGTGCTCTCGGGCGACGAAATCGGCGCCATGTTTCGCTCGATCGACGCGTCGAGCATCCGCCGGCCCCTGAAGCTGGCGCTGCATCTGCTGGTGCTGACCATGGCGCGCAAATCGGACCTGGTCGAATCGACGTGGCCCGAATTCGATCTGGACAAAGCGTTATGGACGATCCCCGCCGCGCGCCTGAAAAAAGACTGCGATCAGCGCGTGCCACTTTCGCATCAGGCGGTTTCCATGCTGCGCGAGCTGCAGCACGCCAAAGCCAGCCGAAACTTCGTATTCCCGAGCGTCAGGGGCGACGACCGGCCCATCGCCAAGAGTACGTTGAACCAGGCCGTTAAGGCGCTTGGTCTCGACGTGGAGCATTTCGTCCTGCATGACTTCCGGCGCACTGCAACGGCGCACTTGCGCGAGATGACGGAGCACGCGGACGCGCTCGACCAGAATGCAGGCGAAGTGCCCGAGCGCATGAAGCCAGGCACGAATGCGGAAAACGCCGCGGATCAGCGCCGAATCATGCAGTGTTGGGCAGACTTCGTCGACGAGCAGATCAAGGGCGTCCGCGACGCCATGACCGCCTCGCCCTGAAAGGCCGTGCAACAATCCTCGTGCCGTTCCGCCGGCTGTCACAACAAGCCGTCATTTGGTACACAGCACCACTCACGTCATCCGTAACTCATTGCCGTAATTGAGAAATTCAATTTCACGCCAGGTTTCGAAAGAGAGAAATCCCACACGAACAAGCATGCGCCACGATTGAATCACGCGGTCCTTTTTTCCCGCGCTTGATCGCCTACACTGAAGGTTGCACGCAACCCGATACGGAGGCTCCCATGTCTGAATCACTGATAGCTTATTTGCTGGGGCCTACCGTGATGCTGCTGGTCGGCGTGGCGATCTGGGCCGCGTCGCGCTACCACCAGAAGACAAAGCCGCAAAAACTCGAGCGTTGGCTCGACACGCACTACGCGGAGTGGCTGCATCACAAGCACTAAACAGCGCAATGAAATGAAAGGCCGTCGCATAGAGCGACGGCCTTTTTTACTGTGACGCGCACAGCATGCGCGCGCTGCGCAATCACCAACCCGGTTGCGGTTGCGGATATCCATACTGCGCGGGCGGCGGCGGCGCACCGCACGCCACGTAGGCACGCTGGTACTGGTCATAGCAGTATCCCGGCGGCGCCTGGGCGTACACGGGCGCGGGCTGATACGCCGGCTGCGCGTATACGGGCTGCTGGTAAGCCACCACGGGCGCCGGATTCAGCGCGGAGGTCACTACGGCCCCCAGCACGGCGCCACCGATCAACGCACCCACCACGTCGCCACCATTGCCGTGCGCCGATGCTTGCCCGGCTACGCTCAGACTTCCCACCATCAACAACGCCACTGCGATCTTTTTCATGTTTGACTCCCCGCCGTTCAGGCATGGAACCGATTGTGGCTGGCGCACGCGGAAATAGATGCTGCAAGTGGTAACGGGACATTACTCATGTAACGCACTAGCCGGCGCTCGTCGCGAACCGGCCTCCAGTTCCTTTGTTCGCCTGGCATTCGCCCGATCAATGTAAAATTCGCCACATAAGCCGTCGGGTAAATCTGACGACCCGTAAAGCTTTCCGACCCGTCGATTCAAGACAGACCACGTCGACAACACCGGTCGAGACAAAGCCAAAAGTAAGGGGCGTTCGCGTGAAACAATGGACCATCCGGCAACGGATTCTGTGCAGCTTCGGGATCGTGCTGATCGTGATGCTGGCAATGGCAATCGTCACCTTCCAGCAGCTCGGCGGCATTGACCGCGATGCGAAGAGCCAGCAGCAGGACTCGATGCCCGGCCTTTACTACGCGACCGCAATGCGTGCGGCGTGGTTCGAGAACTACAGCGTCACGCAGCGCCTCATCTATGTCGACGCGGACCCGGACACCGTGAAGCGCGACACAGCCCGTTTGCAGGAGACCCAGCAAACGCTCCAGAAGCTCATCAGCGATTACGGCGCGACGATCTTCCGCGACGTCGATCGCGACCTCTTCAACGACTTCCGTCAGCAACAGGCGCAGTACCTGCCGATCCAGGCGTCGGTGCTGGACGCGTTGCCGTCTTCGAAAGACAACGCCGCGCGCATTTTTAATACGCAACTCACACCGCTCTGGGAAACCGGCCGGCTCTCCGTGCGCAAGCTCGTCGAGAACAACAAAGGCTACGCGGACCAGGCCGCAGACAGCATCCGCAGTTCGGTCGAGACGACGCGCATCGTGCTGCTCGTCATGCTGCTCACCGCCGCCGCCGTCGCCGCGCTGGCCGGTTACTGGCTGCTGCGCGCCGTCACCATGCCGATGGCCAAGGTGCTGCAAGTCGTCGACGTCATGCGCACGGGCGACCTGACCCAACGCCTGCAACTGAATCGCGCGGACGAAATCGGCGCGCTCGAAGCGGGCTTTAACCGCATGACCGACGAACTCACCGCGCTGGTCGGCCAGGCGCAGAAGTCGGCGGTGCAGGTCACCACGTCGGTGACGGAAATCGCCGCGACCTCGCGCGAACAACAAGCCACCGCGAACGAAACCGCCGCCACCACGACCGAAATCGGCGCCACGTCGCGTGAAATCTTCGCGACCTCGCGCGATCTGCTGCGCACCATGAACGAAGTGTCGGAAGTGGCCGGCCAGTCGGCGGTGCTCGCGGGCACCGGCCATGCCGGCCTCGCGCGCATGGAAGAAACCATGCGCCGAGTGATGGAAGCGGCCGGCTCCGTCAACGCGAAGCTGGCCATCCTCAACGAGAAGGCCAGCAACATCAACCAGGTCGTCGCCACCATCACCAAGGTCGCGGACCAGACCAACCTGCTCTCGCTGAACGCCGCGATCGAAGCGGAAAAGGCCGGCGAATACGGTCGCGGTTTCGCGGTCGTCGCCACGGAAATCCGCCGCCTCGCCGACCAGACCGCCGTGGCGACCTACGACATCGAACAGATGGTCAAGGAGATCCAGTCGGCGGTCGCCGCGGGCGTAATGGGCATGGACAAGTTCTCCGAAGAAGTGCGCCGCGGCATGCTCGACGTGCAGCACGTCGGCGGCCATCTCACGGAGATCATCCAGCAGGTGCAACAACTCGCGCCGCGTTTCTCGATGGTGAACGAAGGCATGCAAACGCAAGCCACCGGGGCCGAGCAGATCACCCAGGCACTGACGCAACTCTCGGAGGCCGCGCAACAGACCGCGGAATCGCTGCGCCAGTCGACCCAGGCGATCGACGATCTGACGCACGTCGCCAATAGTCTGCGCACGGGTGTGTCGCGCTTCAAGGTGACGGCCTGACGCGCTACGGCGCGCAGCTCGAAACCGGCCCCGCACGCCTATCCATCGCCCACGCACATGCCGATGCTCTTCGTCCTCTTCACGCTCGATAGCGAACGGTACGTGATCGACGCAACGCAGGTGGAGCGTCTGATGCCGCTCACGCCGCAGTCGCCGCCGAAGACGATCCCCGGCGCGCCCTCGTGGGTGGCGGGCGTACTCGATCACGAAGGCTCACCGCTGCCGCTGATCGATCTGCCGGCGCTCGCGCTCGGCCGCCCCGCAGCACAACTCATGTCCACGCGCGTGGTGCTGGTGCGCTATCCGCATGCGGGCACGACGCGTCTGCTCGCGCTGCTGCTGGAAGGCGCGACGCGCACCATTCGCCTCGACGTGACGGCATTTCAACATGCCGGCCTCGACATGCCGCACGCGCGCTATCTCGGCCCGGTCGCGAGCGATGCGGGCGGCCTCGTGCAGTGGATTCGCGTCGAGCATCTGCTGCCCGACCACGTCAAGGCGCTCCTGTTTCCCGAGGCGCACGCATGAACGCGCATCACGACAACGCGCCGCTTTATCGACGCTTCGCCGAACTGCTGCATCGGACCATGGGGCTCGACGCGGCGTCGCTCGGTCATAGCGCGATCGAGCGTGCTGTCGATCAGCGCGCCGCCGCGTGGTACGCGGAGGGTCACGCCGAAGCCACGCTCACCGACTATTGGGAAGCCGCGCAAACTTCGCCGGCCATACTGCAATCGCTGATCGAAACGGTCGTCGTGCCGGAGACCTGGTTCTACCGCGACGCCGACGCGTTCAAGGCGCTCGCGCGGCTCGCGCATGAGCGCGTTGCCGAACGTGGCGGCGCACTGCCGCTGCGTATCCTGAGCTTGCCTTGCTCGACCGGCGAGGAGCCGTACACGATCGCGATGACGCTGCTCGATGCGGGCATCGACGCCACGCAGTTGCGTATCGACGCAATGGATATCAGCGACCGTTCGCTCGCCGTCGCGCAGCGCGCCGTGTACGGGCGCAATTCGTTTCGCGGCAATGCGTTTGCGTTCCGCGACGCGCACTTCACGCGTACCGAGGACGGCTGGCGTCTTGCGCCGCGCATCGTGGAAGCGGTGCGCTTCTCGCGCGCCAATCTGATGCAGCTCGACGCGTCGGCGCTTGGCGTCTACGACTTCGTGTTCTGCCGCAATGTCCTGATTTACTTCGACCGCGACGCGCAGCAGAAAGCGTTGCAGGCGCTCAATAGCGTGCTGGCCGAAAACGGCACGCTGTTCGTCGGCCCTGCGGAAACCGGGCTGCTGATGCGCTACGGCATGCAGTCCGCCAGGATCCCGTTGGCCTTCGCATTTCATCGCGGCGCGCCCGACGAAGCGCAGTCGAACGGCTGGCGCGCCGCGCCGCGCCCCACCGCCGCCGCGCTCGCGATGACGCCTTCACAAATGCCCGCTATTGCTCGACCGCAAGTATTGTCCGCGCAGCCTTTCGCGTGGCCCGGTCAGGTCGCGCATACGCCGTTCCATGGCGCCACGCAGTTCGCGCCGCGTGACAGCATCGCGTCACCCATGCGCAAGATGTCGATAGCCGCGTCGTCGGTACACCACCCCCTGTCGGCGCCAGGCGCCGCGACGACCCACGCGGCAAGCGACACGTTGCAGGCTGCGCGTGCACTCGCCGACGCCGGCCGCCTCGCGCAAGCCGCTACGGCGATCAACGCCTATCTGGAGCACCACGCTCCGCACGCCGACGCGTTTTATCTGCTCGGCGTTCTCGCCGATGCCAACGGCGACGCGAACCTCGCACGCGGACACTATCGCAAGGCGCTGTATCTCGATCCGCAGCACGCGGAAGCGCTCGCGCATCTCGCGACGTCGCTCGAACTCGAGGGCGACCGCGACGGCGCGCGCCTGTTGATGCAGCGCGCGGCGCGCGCACAGGGAGCGCAACGTGGCTGACGCGCAGACGGTGAGCTTCGACGACTGCTGGAATCGCATCGGCGTGCGCGGCGATTCGTCGTGCGAGCGTCTCGTCGAGCATGTGCGCTGCCTGAATTGCCCGGTGTTCGAAGCCGCTGCAGCCAAACTGCTGGAACGGCCGATTCCCGAGGTGGATCTCTCGCTGCATGACGCTCGCGCGCCTGCGCAAGCGCAGCACGATGTGCAAGGCGCAAGCGAATCGTTCCTCGTGTTTCGCATCGGCGACGAATGGCTGGCGCTGCCCACGCCGATCTTCAAACGCATCGTGCAGACGCGGCCGATTCACACGTTGCCGCATCGGCAGCATCGCGCGGTGCTCGGCGTGGTGAATGTGCGAGGCGAGTTGCTGGTGTGCCTGTCGCTCGCGCACCTGCTCGGTTTCGAAACGGATACCGCCGCGCGCGACGACCGTGCTCGCCACGATCTGCCGCGTTTGCTGGTGGTTTCGCGCGCGGAAGAACACGCGGTGTTCCCCGTCGACCAGGTCGACGGCGTGCACCGCATCGCGGCGGCCAGTTTTTGCCCGCCGCCCGCCACGCTCTCACAAGCGGCCGCCGCGCATACGCGCGCCGTCGCACCGTGGCGCGGCATGAGCGTTGGCCTGCTAGACGCCGACGCGCTCTTCGACACTTTGAACCGGAGTCTCGGATGACCGACGAGCCGCGCCGCCCGTCGCTAATCGATCTGTTCCGCGAAGAAGCGCGGACGCAGGCACGCGTACTGAACGACGGACTGCTCGCGCTCGATCGCGCGCCGCGCGATGCCGCCGCGCTCGAGGCCTGCATGCGCGCCGCGCATTCGTTGAAGGGTGCGGCGCGCATTGTCGGCGTGCAGGTCGGCGTCGAACTCGCGCACGCCATGGAGGATTGCTTCGTTGCCGCGCAGGAAGGGCGCGCGTTGCTCGACCCGGCCTGGATCGACGAGTTGTTGCGCGGCGTGGATATCGTCGCGCGTATCGGCAATGACGAGGACGAATCGGCGCGCGATGCGGTGGGTGCGTGCGTGGCCTCGTTGCAGGCGCGTATGGTTGACGTGTTGCCGCACGGGGCCGTAATACGGCGCGATGTGACTCCGCCAGCCGCAGTGGTATCCGAACCCGCCCCGAGCGCAGCCGCGGCATCGCCCACGCCTGCTGTCAGCTCAAGCGCGGACCCACGCCCGGACCCCGACGCCGCGTTCAACCTGATAGCCGACGCGTTGCGCGCCGAGGCCACGCAGCAGAATGCGCCAGACGCCGCATCCGCAAAACCGTCCGCCTCGAACAGCGCGAACAGCGCGAACAGCGCCAGCAACATAACGGCCGAATCCGGCCGCATGCTGCGCGTGCGCGCCGACAACCTCGACCGCCTGCTGTCGTTGTCCGGCGAATCGCTAGTCGAATCGCGCTGGCTGAAACCCTTCGCGCAATCCATGCTGCGCGTCAAACGCGTCCAGCGCGACAGCACCCGCGCGCTGGATCAACTGCACGAAACGCTTGCCGATCTGAAGCTCGATCCGCGCGCCCAGGCCGCGCTCGAAGAAGTGCGCCGCCTCACCGCGGAATCGCAGCATCTGCTGGCCGAGCGTCTCGCCGATCTGGAGAGCTTCGACCGTCGCTCGACGCATCTGTCGCAACAGCTCTACGACGCCGCATTGCAATGCCGCATGCGGCCATTCGGCGACGGCACGAGCGGCCTCGCGCGGATGGTGCGCGACGTCGCGCGTTCGCTCGGCAAGAAGGTGCGCTGGCAGTTGGTCGGCGAATCCACGCAGGTGGACCGCGACATTCTCGATCTGCTCGAAGCGCCGCTCGGCCATATGCTGCGCAACGCGCTCGACCACGGCATCGAAGCGCCCGCCGTGCGCCTCGCGCGCGGCAAGCCGGAGGAAGGCACGCTCACGCTCGACGCGCGTCACACGGCCGGCGCGCTGCTCATCACCGTTTCCGACGACGGCGCGGGCATCGATCTCGACGCGCTGCGTGCGTCGATCGTACGCAAGAAGCTCGCGAGCGAGGAAACGGCCACGCGCCTGTCCGAAGCCGAGTTGCTCGAATTCCTGTTCCTGCCGGGGTTCTCGCTGCGCGATCAGGTGACCGACGTCTCGGGCCGCGGCGTCGGACTCGACGCGGTGCACGACGTCGTCAAACGTGTGCGCGGCACGGTGCGGATCACGCATGAGGCCGGTCTCGGCACGCGCGTGCAATTGCAGTTGCCGTTGACGCTTTCGGTGATCCGCAGTCTGCTGATCGAAGTCGCGGGCGAGCCGTACGCGGTGCCGCTCGCGCATGTGAACCGCACGCTGCACGTGAGCCGCGCCGAGATCGAATTGCTCGAAGGGCATCAGCACATCGCTTTTTCCGGCCGGCGTATCGGCGTCGTCACCGCGCATCAGATTCTCGACACCGCGCCGCCCGCGGATGAAAGCGACGCCGTCAGCATGATCGTGATCGGCGACGGCCCGCAAACCTACGGCGTGGTGGTCGACCGCTTTCTCGGCGAGCGGATGCTGGTGGTGCAGCCGCTCGATCCGCGCCTCGGCAAGATCCGCAACATCACCGCCGGCGCGCTGATGGAGAACGGCGATCCGGTCCTGATCGCCGATGTCGACGACTGGCTGCGCTCCGTCGAACGGCTCGTGGCGGGCGGCGATCTCCGGCACACGCAACACGGCGTCGCACACGCGGCTCAGCGTACCAGCCGCCGCGTGCTGGTGGTCGACGATTCGCTCACCGTGCGCGAGCTCGAACGCAAGCTGCTCGCCATGCGCGGTTACGACGTGACGATCGCCGTCGACGGCATGGACGGTTGGAACGCGGTACGCGGCGAGCGCTTCGACCTCGTGATCACCGACATCGACATGCCGCGTATGGACGGCATCGAACTGGTCACGCTGATCAAGCGCGATCCGCAGTTGCAGTCACTGCCGGTGATGATCGTCTCGTACAAGGATCGCGAAGAGGACCGCCGCGCCGGGCTGGATGCGGGCGCGGACTACTATCTGGCGAAAGGCAGTTTTCATGACGAAGCACTGCTCGATGCGGTGCGTGATCTGATCGGCGAAGCTTACGGTTAAACCTACGGGCAAAACGGATGAAAATCGGAATCGTCAACGACATGCCGCTCGCCGTCGAGGCGCTGCGTCGCGCACTCGCGGCACGCCACGACTACGAGGTGCTGTGGATCGCGCAGGACGGCCAGCAGGCGGTCGATTTCTGCACGGCGCAGCGGCCCGACATCGTGCTGATGGATCTGGTGATGCCGAACGTCGACGGCATCGAGGCCACGCGCCGCATCATGGCGCGCGCACCCTGCGCGATCCTGATCGTCACCGTCGACGTGGGCGCGAACGCATGGCGCGTCTATGAAGCGATGGGCGCGGGCGCGCTCGACGCGGTCGATACGCCGTCGCTGAGCGGTCCCGATGCGCACAAGAGCATCGCCACGCTGATCGCGAAAATCGACCGTATCGCGGCGCTCGTCAAGGAACGCAACGCACCCGGCGCAGCCGCCGCGACAACGCCCGCCTGCGCGACGAACCGTGACACGCCGCTGGTGGCGATCGGCGCGTCGGCGGGCGGACCCGCTGCGCTGGCCACGCTGCTCGCCGGCCTGCCCAAGGATTTTGCGGCGGCCGTCGTGATCGTGCAGCACGTCGACGCGGCCTTCGCCGCCGGCATGGCGGACTGGCTGAATCAGCAATCGGCGCTGCCGGTGCGAATCGCCAGTGAAGGCGACCGGCCGCAAGCGGGCGTCGTGCTGCTCGCCGCCACCGACGATCATCTGCATCTGAAACTGCCCAACGTGCTCGGCTACACGCGCGTCCCGGAAGAGACGCCGTATCGCCCTTCCGTCGACGTGTTTTTTCACAGCGTGGTGGCCCGCTGGCCGGCGCGCGCCATCGGCGTGCTGCTGACCGGCATGGGCCGCGACGGCGCGATCGGACTCAAGGCGATGCGCACCAAGGGCTATCACACGATCGCGCAGGACGAGGCGACCAGCGCCGTGTACGGCATGCCGAAAGCGGCCGCGGCGCTCGACGCCGCCGCCGCGATCCTGCCCTTGCCGCGCATCGCCGCCGCCCTCGCGACGGCGGTCAGCTCCCGCTAGCCGCGTACTCGCCGCCTATGACCCGCTTTGATTCACTGACATCTTTTCTGGCTGAACGACATGGACACTCCTGAACCGCATCAGAACGCCGCCGCGCGGGATCTCGCGCAAGTCGACGCGAACGCGCAGACGCTGGACGCGGTGGACGCGGCCAATCTCGCCGTCGACGATGCGCTCGCGCGCATTCTCGGCAATCCGCCCGCGGCCGAGTGTCCGATCATGGTGTTGCTGGTCGACGACCAGGCGATCATCGCCGAGGCGGTGCGTCAGGCGCTGGCGGACGAAGCGAGCGTGGACTTCCACTACTGCGCCTCGCCTGACGACGCGCTGCGCTGCGCCGCCGAAACGCGCGCGACGGTGATCCTTCAGGACCTGGTGATGCCGGGCACGGACGGACTCACGCTCGTGCGCCAATACCGGCAGAATCCGGCGACCCGCGACATTCCGATCATCGTGTTGTCGACCAAGGAAGAGCCGCTCGTCAAGAGCGCCGCCTTTGCGGCAGGGGCCAACGACTATCTGGTGAAACTGCCGGATCGCATCGAGCTGATTGCGCGCATCCGCTATCACTCGCGCTCGTATCTGAATCTGCTACAACGCGACGAGGCCTATCAGGCGCTGCGTCAATCGCAGCAACAATTGCTCGCGACCAATCTGGAATTGCAGCGCCTCACGCATTCGGACGGCCTGACGGGTCTGTCGAATCGGCGCTACCTCGATCAATATCTGGCGGCCGAATGGCGTCGCGGCACACGCGACAAGACCGGCCTCGGCTTCCTGATGATCGATGTGGATAACTTCAAGGCGTACAACGACACCTATGGCCACGTCGCCGGCGACGAAGTGCTCAAACGTGTCGCGCACACCGTCGAATCATGCCTCGGACGCTCGCCCGATCTTGCGGCGCGCTTCGGTGGTGAAGAGTTCGCCGTGGTGGTGCCGGGCACGTCGGCCGGTGGTTTGCGTCTGCTTGCGGAAAAAATCCGCATCGCAATCGAAGATCTGGCGATTCCGCATTCGGGCTCCGCAGCCGGCGTGGTGACGATCAGCATCGGCGCGGCGACGCTCGTGCCGTCGCTCGCCGAGCCGGTGACGAAGCTGATCGAAGCCGCCGACATCGGCCTCTATCGCGCGAAACGGGACGGCAAGAACCAGGTCGCGGTGAGCGACTGATCGTCCGCGAGGCGCGTTCCTAGCATTGCCAGGACGCCGCGCCGGCCGCTGCGTCGCCGAGATACTTGCGACGCGCTTCGGCAAGCCGGCTCGCGTCGATCGTGCCCTCGTCCGCCAGGGCTTTCAGTGCGGCGATCACGATCGACTTGCGGTCCACTTCGAAGAACTCGCGCAACGCCTGGCGCGTGTCGCTGCGGCCGAAGCCGTCGGTGCCGAGCGTCACGTAGCGGCGCGGCACATACGCGCGGATCAGCTCCGGCACGGCGCGAACGTAGTCGGTCGCGGCAATGATCGGGCCTTGCGACGCTTCAAGCGCTTGCGTGACATAGGGCGCGCCGGTCGCTTCACCAAGACGTGCGAGCCGTTCCGCCGCCATGCCGTCGCGCTGCAACTCGGTGAAGCTCGTCACGCTCCACACGGCGGCGTCGATCTGCCAATCGTCCTTCAACATCTGCTGAGCCGCGATCACTTCACCGAGAATCGCACCGGCGCCGAGCAATTGCACCGTGGCTTGCGTGCCCTCCTGCGCTGGCGCGGCAAGCGGATAAATACCTTTGAGAATCCCTTCGCGCAGCGCCTGCAAATTGCCGCCCGGCACCGAAGGCTGCGCGTAGTTCTCGTTCATCACCGTGACGTAATAAAACACGTCACGTTGCACGTCGAGCATCTCATGCATGCCCTCGTCGACGATCGCGGCAACCTCGTAGGCGAACGCGGGGTCGTACGCGCGGCAATTCGGAATCGTCGATGCCGCCAGATGGCTCGTGCCGTCCTGATGCTGCAAGCCTTCGCCGCCGAGCGTCGTCTTGCCCGACGTCGCGCCGATCAGGAAACCGCGCGCACGCTGGTCCGCCGCCGCCCAGATCAGGTCGCCGATCCGCTGGAAACCGAACATCGAGTAGTAGATGTAGAACGGCAGCATCGGTACATCGTGCACGCTGTACGAGGTCGCCGCCGCGATCCATGACGACACCGCGCCCGCTTCCGAAATGCCCTCTTCGAGAATCTGGCCTTTCGTGTCCTCGCGGTAGTACAGCATCGAGCCGAGATCTTCCGGCTCGTACAACTGCCCGAGCGGCGAATAGATGCCGACCTGGCGAAACATGTTCGCCATGCCGAATGTGCGTGCCTCGTCGGCGACGATCGGCACCACGCGCGGGCCGACTTCCACGTCCTTGAGCAGCGCGGTCAACATGCGAACCAGCGCCATGGTGGTGGACATGTCGCGACCATTGGAGTCCAGCGCGAATTGCCCCCAGGAGGACACCGGCGGGACGATCAGTCCCTTCGATGCGACTCGCCGCCTTCTGGGCAGATAGCCTCCCAAGGCAGCCCGGCGCGCATGCAGGTATTGCATTTCCGGACTGTCTTCCGCTGGTTTGTAAAACTGCACCTGTTCGACGTCCTCGTCCGTGAGCGGCAGGCGAAAGCGGTCGCGAAACGCCTTGAGGTCGTCGAAGTCGAGTTTCTTCTGCTGATGCGTGGTCATGCGGCCCTGGCCCGAGGTGCCCATGCCGAAACCCTTCATCGTCTTCGCGAGAATGACCGTCGGCTGGCCCTGATGCGCCAGCGCCTTCGCGTAGGCCGCGTGCAGTTTGCGCACGTCGTGGCCGCCGCGGCGCAGGCGGTCGATGTCGTCGTCGCTCAGTTGCGCGGCGAGCGCGGCAAGCTCCGGGTTCTGACCGAAGAAGCGTTCGCGGTTGTACGCGCCGTCGTTCGCGGAGAAGGTCTGGAACTGGCCGTCGACGGTATGCGCGAAGGCGCGCAGCAATGCGCCGGTGCGGTCGCACGAGAACAGCGCGTCCCAATCCGAGCCCCAGATCACCTTGATCACATTCCAGCCTGCGCCAATGAATTGCGCTTCCAGTTCGTCGATGATGCGGCCGTTGCTGCGCACCGGACCGTCGAGGCGCTGCAGATTGCAGTTGATCACGAACACGAGGTTGTCGAGCCCCTCGCGCGCGGCCAGCGACAGAGCGGCGGTCGACTCCGGCTCGTCCATCTCGCCGTCGCCGAAAAAGCCCCACACCTTGCGGCCTTCCGTTTGCACGAGGCCGCGATTGGCGAGATACCGCATGAAACGCGCTTGATAAATCGCATTGATCGGCCCGATGCCCATGGAGCCGGTGGGGAACTGCCAGAAGTCCGGCATCAGCCACGGGTGCGGATACGAGCACAAGCCCGGGCCGCCGATCTCGCGCCGGTAGTGCTGCAGGTTCTCCTCGGAGAGGAAACCTTCGAGAAAAGCCCGCGCGTAGACACCCGGCGACGAATGCGGCTGGAAGTAGATCAGGTCGCCCGTGCCGGCCTCGCCGCCCGGCGCGGCGGCGCGAAAGAAATGGTTGAATCCGACCTCGAACAGATCCGCCGCCGACGCATAACTCGCAATATGCCCGCCGAGTTCGCCGTAAGCCTTGTTCGCGCGCACCACCATCGCGAGCGCATTCCAGCGCAGCGCGGCGGCGAGCCGCTCTTCGAGTTCGAGATTGCCGGGATAGCGCGGTTGTTGCTCGAACGGGATGGTGTTCTGATACGGCGTCACGTTCGTGCGCGCCGATTCCACGCCAAGCGTCAGCGCATGGCTCGCGAGCTTGTCGAACAGAAACTGCGCGCGCTCGCGGCCGACATGCGCGACCACGCCGTCGAGCGCCGCCAGCCATTCGGCGGTTTCCTGCGGATCAAGATCGGCCTGCTCCCTGGTGTGCGCATGCTCTGTGTTCAAAAACCGCACTTGCTTGCTACCGCTGGACAAATCCGTCATGGCACCACTCCCGCATCGCCGCGTTCAGATCAAGATCGAATGAGTCAATGGTAACCACGTGCCCACAAAATGAGCGTCTCATTTGCTTGTGTTGGCGCGCTGCGATAGGCTATTTGTTCCGGAATTTCCTCACGACACGGAATATTTCATCTATGCCCACGCCACCCAGACGGCTCGACCGCATCGACATCGGCATCCTGAGCCAGTTGCAGCAAAACGCGCGCATCACCAATTCGGATCTGGCGCGTTCGGTGAACCTGTCGGCCACGCCGTGCTTCAACCGCGTGCGGGCGCTCGAGAAGCTGGGTCTGTTCAAGCAGCAGGTCACCCTGCTGAACCCGGAGCCGCTCGGGCTGCGCATCAACGTGTTCATTCAGGTGAGTCTGGAAAAGCAGGTGGAAGACGCGTTGCAGCGCTTCGAACAGGCGATTTCGGAGCGGCCCGAAGTGATGGAGTGCTATCTGATGACGGGCGACGCCGACTATCTGCTGCGCGTGGTCATGCCGGATATGCAGACGCTGGAGCGTTTTATCGTCGATCATCTGACGAAGATTCCGGGCATCTCCAATATCCGCTCGAGCTTCGCGCTCAAGCAGGTGCGCTACAAGACGGCGCTGCCGCTGCCATCGTCGGGATTGACGCTGGTCGATCCCGACGACGTGTCGACTGACTGGCGTTAAGGGCGCGCCACGGGCGTGCCTTTGTCTGCCCTTTTACTGACTTGCCGCTAGTGCGCTTATCGGCGCTTATCGGCGCTTTATGCCGTTGCCGCAACACGCTTATAACGAGCGGCCGGCAGTTTGTGCGACAGGTTCGGCTGCAAGTGCTGGCGCGCGTTGTTGAAGCGCTCCCAGTCGGCGGCGTCGGGCAATGACGGGATCGTCACCAGTTCGCCTTGGTCGAGGCCGGCGAGCGCGGCGTCCACCATGTCCTCGGCGCTCATCACGATCTGCGACGGCAGATGCTCGACCGGCAGACCCGCACGGTCCCAGAATGCCGTGCTGGTCGCACCCGGCAGCACCGCTTGCAACTGCACGCCCTTGTCGCCCACTTCGTGGTGCAGCGACTGCGTCAGGTTGAGCACATAAGCCTTGGTGCCGCTATACGTGCCGTTCAACGTTTCCGGCGAGAGCGCGACGATCGACGAAATATTGATCACGATGCCGTTACCCCGCGCCACGAAGCCAGGCACGACGGCCGCCGTCAGACGAGTGAGCGCCGTCACGTTCAGATCGATCATCGTTTCGAGCGCATCCACGTCCGAGTCGATCAGCGAGGCGGTTGCGCCGACACCCGCGTTGTTGACCAGCATCGTGATCCCTGTGTCTGCGCGCAGCCGTTCTTCAATGCGGCGCACGTCGGCTTTGACGGTGAGGTCCGCCGTGATCGTGTCGATACGGCGGCCGGTCTGTGTCGTCAGACGCTCGGCCAGAGCGTTCAGCCGCGCTGCGTCGCGCGCCACGAGAATCAGGTCGTAGCCGCGCCGCGCGAGGCGGTCCGCATACACCGCGCCGATACCCGACGATGCGCCCGTCACCAATGCCGTGCCTTTGCCTGTTTGCGTTGCCATGTGTATCTCTCCTTGCGGGCGCGGCGCGTTGCGCCTCTGCCCTGTCCGATGAATGGGAAAAACCTGGAAACCTCCGCCGCTGCGCTGTTTCGCGTTGCATTGCGGTGTTGACGAGGCAAGTGTAGGCGCGTACTCTTTTGTCTCAAATGTCGTATTTACCTCGTTTTAGGACATTGCAATGAGACACGTCGGTGTGGTGGTTTTTCCCGGCTTTCAGATCCTCGACATGGTGGCGGTCGCAGTGTTTGAACTGGCGAACCTGGAGGCCGGCCAGCCTGAGTACGACGTGGAGATCATTTCCGAGCATGGCGGCATGGTGCGCAGTTCGGCCGGCGTCGAGATCGCCACCCGGCCGTTCGGCGATCCGGCTTACGACACCGTGGTGGTCACCGGCGCGATGCAGATCGCGCCGTCGTCGCCGGGATTGCTGGCGTTCCTGAACGACGCGCTGGTCGCCTCCCGGCGTACCGCCAGCATTTGCACCGGCGCGTTCGTACTGGCCGAGGCCGGGATTCTGGACGGCCGCCACGCCACGACCCACTGGATTCACGCCCGCAATCTGCAGCAGCGCTTTCCACAAGCGCGCGTGGATGAGGACCGCATCTTTATCGTCGACGGCTCGGTGTGGACGTCGGCCGGCATGACCGCATGCATCGATTTATGTCTGGCGCTCGTTGAAAACGATCTCGGCGTCGAGGTTTCCCGCGCCATCGCCAAGAAACTCGTGGTTTATCACCGCCGCACCGGCGGCCAGTCACAGTTCTCGGCCATGCTGGACCTCGAGCCGAAATCCGATCGCATCCAGAACGCGCTCTCGTACGCCAAAAGTCATCTGCGCGAGCCATTGACGGTCGAACAACTCGCCGACGTCGCGCACCTGAGCCCTCGTCAGTTCAGCCGCGCGTTTCGCGACGAAACCCGCCAATCGCCAGCCAAAGCTATCGAGTCATTGCGCGTCGAAGCCGCGCGCGCCATGCTGGAAGCGGGCCGCCATTCCATGGAGGCGGTGGCGGCGGAAACCGGCTTTGTCGATACCGAACGGATGCGGCGTGCGTTTCTACGGGCGTACGGCCAGCCGCCGCAGGCCATCAAGCGTGCGGCGCGCGTGATGTAACACAGGTGATGGACAATATCGCCAACCGCAGCAACACCGATATGACCTTCCACCATGAGAGGAACGCGATGACCTACGACAACAGCAATCCCTTCGCGAGGATTCTGCGCGGCGAACTACCCTGCATCAAAGTGGCCGAAACCGATGCCGCCCTCGCCTTCATGGACCTGATGCCGCAAGCCGACGGCCATCTGCTGGTGGTGCCCAAGGAAGCCGTGGCGGAGATTTTCGAGTTGTCGGATGCTTCGACGGTGGCATGCATACGCATGACGCAGAAGCTCGCGATCGCGGTGCGCGCGGCCTTGCGGCCGGATGGTGTGTTCATTGGGCAATTCAACGGCGCCGCCGCGGGACAAACGGTGGCGCATGTGCATTTTCACGTGATTCCGCGCTGGGAAGGCCAGCCGCTGCGCATGCACGCGCGCGACGTCGCCGATGCGGAAACGCTCGAAGCGCTTGCTAAACGCATTCGCGCGCATTGGCGTGCCGACTAAGGGGTGATTGAGTGACGCGCGCGCTCCCGCGCGCCGAAACGGCTGCGAAAATTCGCGGTATTCAATCGCAGGCGGCTCAATTGGCGAGCCAACGCGGCGCGTTAAAGCCGATGCCGCGAACGGCGCAGCGGATGCCGCCAGTCGATGCGGCGCGGTTTCAGGTGCGCGGGTCGCATCTCGTGCAGATGCCGGTGTTCCTGCCACAATTCGTCGGAGAAAAGAAACGCGACGATGAGCAGCGGAATGACCAGAAAGACGCCCAATATCAAGTGCTCGATCACGGTGGCCTCCGATCGCGGGAGCATGATTTCATTGTAGAGCACCGCGCGTACCCATACCGTGCCGCGCCGCTCACAATTGCGCGAGCGCGCCCATTTGCGAGCCTGCGGCAATGCGACGCCCTCACCTCGCCAAACCCGCATGCCGCCTCGCGCGTTGCAAAAAGGTGGCACAGGAGTGCCAGAGGTTGCAAGAACTCCCCGCATCAAGACCTGACTAACTGAAAGGCGCTCGATCCGATATGGCACGCGCGCACTCAGACCAACAAGTTCTCAAGGGGAATCCAATGACTACCGAACGTAGCAGCGAACTCACGTTGCGCCCGCTCGAACGTACCGATCTTCGCTTCGTCCACGAAGTGAACAACAACGCGAAAATCATGCGTTACTGGTTCGAGGAGCCGTACGAAACCTTCTCGGAACTGACGCAGCTTTACGACCAGCACGTGCACGACCTGCGCGAGCGCCGCTTCGTGGCGATCGACAACGAAGGGCAAACGGTCGGAGTCGTCGAGTTGATCGAGCTCGACTATATCCACCGGCGTGGCGAGTTTCAGATCATCATCGCGCCCCATGCGCAAGGCCGCGGCTATGCGACTCTGGCAACCCAACTCGCTACCGACTATGCGTTTTCAGTGCTGAACTTGCGCAAGGTTTATCTGATCGTCGACAAGTCGAATACGTCGGCCATCCACGTTTACGAGAAGTGCGGGTTCAGGCACGAGGCCGAGTTGATCGAGGAATTTTTCGGCAACGGCAGCTATCACAACGCCCTGCGCATGTGCATGTTTCAGGACGAGTTCTTCAAGATGAACCAGCAGGTTCGATGAAGTGCGACCGGCACAGCGCTGCCATCCCAGCGAACTCTGCCGACACAGCTTGTCGTACCTGGCACTCTTTATCTTCTGCAAATACACCGTTATTTCGTGATTTTAATTTGGTCAGTTGAATGACTTTGTGTGCAACGCACCAACTCGCGAAATTTAATGTAGTAAATCGCTTAATTGAGGCTGCTCGTTTACGCGAATACGCGGCGCAAAGCGTTACTAGTTAAAGCGGCGCACCCTGCCCGTCTCCTGGTTATCCACGGCAATCACACCCACTTAAACCGTTGCCCAGCGATTAAGCAGCCGCAAAGCATGGTGCGACAATTCGCCACTGTTGCGACCGCACACAAGATGTGCTTGTCGTTCTCTCGCGTTCTCCTAAAGTGCAAGGTGCGGGTTCAACGTTAAAGTTAAATACATAGCTAACCTGAGTATCCACCCGCACCGGAGGAAAATATGAAAATGCGAATCGCCCTTGTTTTCGCCATTGCGGGATTGGCTGCCGCGACTGTTCAGGCGCAAGACGTCATGATCAAGCCGCAGCAAACCATCCAGTTCAAGGCCAACGCATATGGCTGCCTGTCGAAGGATAAACTCGACGCCGCCGACCAGCATGCGCAAGCCGGTGAACAGCAAAAGATGCAGGAATTTTTCTCTGGATATCAGTGTGTCTCCACACCGGAAAATTCGAGTTTCCGCGTCGTGCGCGTGGTTGGTCACGACGTCGAATTCGTGAATTCGGGTAATAGCGACACGCAAGGACTTTGGGCAAACGATCGATTCATCAAGCAATAAGCTAAGCGCCGTCATTCCGGCGGAATGCCGGAATGTGATTTTGCGTGCGTCGATTCTCTGACTTTTAAAAAGCCGGAGACGGTGAACCTGTGAGTTAAAAATCGGCTGGGCATCAAATGCCTGGCCGATTTTATTTGTGCGCGTCCACTTCGCTTGGGAAACGGACAGAAAAAAGCCGATGCGGATTATGTCGATCCGCATCGGCAGTACGCCTTCTCGCAAAGCGCAGGAACAACCGTTGGCTCGTCGTGCGAGGAGCCGTGTCGATATCAGTGCGAGTCGCGCGGCACCGGCGCACCGCTCGATCCCACCAGGAAGTCCAGATCCGCGCCCTGGTCGGCTTGCAGCACGTGTTCGACGTAGAGTTTGTAGTAGCCGCGTTTGGGCGCTTCCGGCGCCTGCCATGCGGCGCGCCGGCGCGCGAGTTCTTCGTCGGTGACGTCCAGATGCAGGCGGCGTGCTTCGACGTCCAGCTCGATCATGTCGCCGGTTTGCACGAACGCGAGCGGGCCGCCCGCGGCCGCTTCGGGCGACACGTGCAGCACCACCGCGCCGTAAGCCGTGCCGCTCATGCGGCCATCCGAAATGCGCACCATGTCCGTAATGCCTTTTTGCAGCACCTTTTTCGGCAGCGGCATGTTGCCGACTTCCGCAAAGCCTGGATAACCCTTCGGCCCCGCGCCCTTGAGCACCATGATGCAATGCTCGTCGATATCGAGCGAATCGTCGTCGACCTTCGCGTGCAGTTCCTCGATGTTCTCGAACACGACCGCGCGGCCACGATGTTTGAGCAACGCTGCGGTCGCCGCCGACGGCTTGATCACGGCGCCGTTCGGCGCCAGGTTGCCCTTGAGCACCGCGATGCCGGCCTTCGGCTTGAACGGCTCGGCGAACGTCGTGATGACCTTCTCGTCGTGATTCGGCGCGTTGCGCACGTTGTCCCAGAGCGTCTTGCCGTTCACCGTCAGCGCTTCTTTATGCAGCAGTCCCTGTTCGCCGAGTTGCTTCAGCACGGCCGGCAAGCCACCCGCGTAGTAAAAGTCCTCCATCAGATACTCGCCAGACGGTTGCAGATTCACGAGACACGGCACGTTCGAACCGAGCTCCCAATCCTCCAGCGACAACGCCACGCCAATGCGCTTCGCGAGCGCGATAAGGTGAACGACTGCATTGGTCGAGCCGCCGATCGCGGCGTTCGTGCGGATCGCGTTTTCAAAGGCCTGGCGCGTGAGGATCTTGTCCATCGTCAGATCCTCGCGAACCATGTCGACAATGCGCCGGCCCGCGAGATGCGCGAGCACCTGACGGCGCGCATCGACGGCGGGAATCGCCGCGTTGTGCGGCAGTCCCATGCCGAGCGATTCGACCATCGAGGCCATGGTCGACGCCGTGCCCATCGTCATGCAGTGGCCGCGCGAGCGGTTCATGCACGACTCGGCCTCGGTGAATTCTTCCTGCGTCATCGTACCGGCGCGTACTTCCTCGGACATCTGCCATACGCCCGTGCCTGAGCCGATGTTCTTGCCGCGAAAGCGGCCGTTCAACATCGGTCCGCCGGAGACCGCCAGTGCCGGCAGATTGCACGAGGCCGCGCCCATCAACAGCGCCGGCGTGGTCTTGTCGCAGCCGACCAGGAGGATCACGCCGTCCATCGGATTGCCGCGAATCGACTCCTCGACATCCATGGAAGCGAGGTTGCGAAACAGCATTGCGGTGGGCCGCAAGTTGGTCTCACCGAGCGACATCACCGGAAACTCGAGCGGCAGGCCGCCGGCTTCATGCACGCCCTTTTTTACGTACTCCGCCAGCTCGCGGAAATGCGCATTGCAAGGCGTCAGTTCGGACCACGTATTACAGATGCCGATGACCGGACGTCCGTCGAATTCGTCGTGCGGAATGCCCTGGTTTTTCATCCACGAGCGATGCAGAAAGCCGTCGCGGTCCTTGAGGCCGAACCACGCCTGGCTGCGCAGCGGCTTTTTAGTCTGGTTCGAATCAGCCATGAAATCTCCTGTTGGCAAACATGTAGAGCGGGGCGCGCATCAGTGCACGCGCTTGCTGCGCCGGAACTGGTCGAACAGCACCGCGAGCAGCAGAATCCCGCCGCGAATCAGGTATTGATAAAAGGTCGGCACGTTCAGGAGGCTCATGGCGTCCTGCACGGAACCCATGATGAGCACGCCGACCAGCACACCGGAAATCGTCGCGACGCCGCCAGTGAGAGAGACGCCGCCAAGCACGCATGCCGAAATCACGCCGAGCTCGAGGCCGACTGAAGTTTTCGGGTCGCCCAGACTCATGCGCGACGCCAGCATCACGCCCGCGAAGCCGGTCACGAGGCCTTGCAATACGAACACTGTGATCTTGATGCGCGTGACCGGCAAGCCCGCCAGCAAGGCCGCCTCGCTATTGCCGCCGACGGCCAGCACGTTCTTGCCGAACACGGTTTTCTTCAGCAGAAAACCGAACAGCACGAAGCCGACAATGTTGCTCCAGATCGGATACGAAATACCGAGGAACGAGCCGCCGCCGAGGTCGAAGAAACGTTCTTCGGAGATCATCACGGCGTCGCCGTTTGAGGTGATATACGCGAGGCCGCGCACGACCTCCATCATGGCGAGTGTGACGATCAGCGAGTTGATCTTGTAGCGCGCCACCAGCACGCCGTTCACGAGTCCGACCGCACCTCCCGCGAGCACGCCGGCCGCGACGCCGAGCATCACGCTATGCGTCGCGGTGATCAGCGTGGACGCCACCACGCCCGCGAACGCGACGATCGACGCCACCGAGAGATCCACTTCGCCGAGCGCGAGCACAAACATCATCGTGACGGAGATCGAACCGATCAGCGTGACGGAAAGCAGCAAGCCCTGAATATTCCGCGAGCTCAGAAAGTCGGGCACGGTAAACGACAGGACCGCGAACAGAATCACGAACACCATGACGATGCCGGACTTGTTGATCATGTCCCAGGTGCGCGCGGCGCGCGCGCTCAATCCCGCTGAGGCGACGGCTGGGGTCGATGAATCGGTTGAAGGTGTGTGCATGGCGTGTATTCCGTTTCAATAGCGCAATTCGATTCAGTTGCCTTCGTTGTGTCGAGGATGCAAGACGGCGTCAGCGGGGCAGGGCGAGCTTGATCAGCGCATCCGGCGTGGCCTGCGCCTTGGGCAGATCGCCGACAATACGGCCTTCCTTCATCACGATCACACGATCCGCCACGCCGATCACTTCGGCGAGGTCGCTCGACACGACGATCACCGTGCGGCCCGCCTCGGCGAGCCCATACAGCAGCCCGTAAATCTCGCTGCGCGCGCCGACGTCGATGCCGCGCGTGGGTTCGTCCATCAGAAACACGTCGATGTCTTCGGCAAGCCAGCGCGACAAAATCACCTTCTGTTGATTGCCGCCCGAGAGCGTGCCGATCGGCGTGTCGCCATTACGCGTCTTGATCGCGAGCTTGCCGATGAACTCCCTCGCGGTCTGCGCCTCCTTGCGGCCGTTGAGCACGCTGAAGCGGCTGAAATGGCGGCGGCAACTGATATTGAGGTTGTCCGAGACCGAGGCGATCGAAACGATGCCTTCCTGCTTGCGATCTTCGGGACACAGCGCCACGCCTGCGCGCACCGCGTCGCGCGGTGTGGCAAAGCGCACGCGCTTGCCTTTGAGCGTGATCTCGCCGCCCGCCGGTTTGACCGCGCCATAGATGAGCTTCATCAACTCGGAACGCCCCGCGCCGACGAGCCCGAAGAAGCCGACAATTTCACCTTTGCGCGCCGTGAAAGAAGCCGGTTCGCGCAGACCGCGTCCCATCAGGTTCTTGACATCGAGTTGCACGTCGCCGAGTTCGCGCGAGCGATAGCCGTACACATCGGCGATCGAGCGGCCCACCATGCAGCTGATCAGGCGATCACGATCGAGTCCTTCACCCGCGTCGAACGTATCGATGCGGCGGCCGTCGCGAAACACCGTCACGCGGTCGCACAGTTCGTACACTTCATCCATCCGGTGCGTGACGTAGATGATCGCGCGGCCTTCGGCCTTCAGCGCACGAATGATCCGGAATAGTTGCGTCGTTTCGCGCGACGACAGAGAACTGGTCGGTTCGTCGAACGCGATCACGCGCGCGTCGCGCATTAGCGCCTTGCCGATTTCGATCATTTGCCGCTGGCCGATCGAAAGATTCTTCACCTGCTGCGATGGGTCGATCTTTTCGCCGAGCCGCTCCAGTTCGCGCATGGCGCGCGCCACCAGCGCTTTTTCGTCCAGCATACCGAAACGATTGGGCAGGGCGCCGAGCATCAGGTTTTCCGCAACCGTCAGTTCGGGGACCAGATGCAGTTCCTGATAGATGATCGCCACGCCCGCGGCAATCGCCGCCTTCGTCGTGACGAACTGCTGTTCAACGCCATCGAGCGACAAGGTGCCCGCCGCGGGTTGATTCACGCCGGACAACACCTTCAGCAACGTCGATTTGCCCGCGCCGTTTTCCCCCATCAAGCCATGCACTTCGCCGCGCCGCACTTCGAGCGACACCTGGTCGAGCGCAAGCACGCCCGGGAAGCGCACGGTGATGCCGTCGAGTCGCAGATACGGCTCGGCCGATGCGAGCGCAGGCAAGGGCGCAGGCGAGGGCGCCGGTTCGCCGGCGTGGGACTCGGTGTGTAAAGACGTCATCGAAAAACCTCAAGCGGAAGAACAACCAGAGCGGACCGCTCTCGCTTGAGCGAGGGACGGCCCGCGGCGTGCAGACTCGAATACCGCTTAAATGCCGAGTTCTTTACGCACGTCCTGCCAGTTGCCGCGCACCATCAGCTTGCCGGTGGTCTGTGTATCGGCGGGCGGCTGCTTGCCGTCCTTGATCCACTCGACGAGGTTCTCCGTGCTTTCCTTGCCATGCATCGTCGAACTCACGGCAATCGTGCCGTAGAAGCCCGTCGGCTCTTTCTTCTGGAATTCGGCGAATGCCTCGCCCGCGCCGTTGATGCCGACGCCGATCACGTCCGCCGCCGGAATATGCAACTGCTCGGTCGCGCGTACGCCGCCCAGCACGCTTTCCTCGTTGAGCGCGAAGATCACCCACTTCTTGATGTTCGGATGCTGCGCGAGGACCGGCGACGATGCGTTGAAGCCGCCTTCGTCGTCGGTTGTCTTTTGCGGAGCGTCGAAAATGTTTTCCTTCTTGAAGCCGCCGGCGAGGAGCGATTGTGTCGCGCCATCGGTACGCAGTTTCGCGGTCGGCAATTCGTAGTTCGTGATGCGCAGCGCGCCGACTTCTTCCGGCTTCCAGCCGCGGCGCTTCATTTCTTCGGAGATCGCGGTGCCGACCTGATTGCCGATCTTGAACGCGGACATGCCCAGATGCGGCACGTTCGGCAGCGGCTTGCCGGTGGAGTCGACCAGTTGATCGTCGACGGTGACGAACTTCATGTTGTAGCGCTTCGCCCGAGCCTGGATCGCCGGTCCGAGGCGCACGTCGGGCGCGCAGATCACGAAGCCTTTGGCGCCTTGCGCGCCGAGGTTGTCGATCGCGGCCAGCACTTTTTCACCGTCCGGCGTACCGATGTTGACTACCGAAAAGCCGTCCTTCTGGCCGAGCGCGCTCGCGGCCTTCTGTTCGTTGATGAACCACGCCTGTTCCGGCATCTTCACGAGGAAGCCGACCTTGAGCGGCTGATCCGCGTGCGCGGAAAGCTGCGCGGCAAAGGGCGCGGCGAGGGCGGCGGCCGCTACAGCGGATAGCGTCAAACGGCGAAGCTTGCTGGTCATGTCTGTCTCCTGAGGTTGAAAAGCTGCATTGATTTCGTTTATTTGCAGCGGGTGATGCACGGCGGCGTTAGCCGGGACGTGGATGAACGTGATGGGACGCCACGGCGTGAAGGGATCTCATGAGCATCAGTCCGCTACGTAGGCCGTTTTCACGGCCGTCCAGAAACCCGCGCCGGTAGCGCCATAGGCCGACGCCTTGCGGCCGCCGCCGGGCGCGTGATGCTCGACGGCCGTGGTCGGCAGATTGATCGTGACGAGACCGCTATGCACATGACGGCGGAAATGCCGCGCGCGGCTGAGCGAGCGCGTGCAGATGCCGGCGCATAGACCATATGTGGTGTCGTTCGCGAGATGCAGCGCGTGGTCGTAGTCATCCGCGCGCAACACGACGGCGAGCGGGCCGAAGATTTCCTCCTGCGCGATACGGTGTTCGGATTCGCCGATGAATAACGCGGGTTCGAAGAAATAGCCGCGCGTTGCGCGTTCCAGGTGGCGGCCGCCGTGCAGCAGGTGCGCGCCTTCCTGCAGACCGATGCGCACGTAGTCGAGATTGCGCTGCAACTGCGCGGCGTTCGCCACGGGTCCCATGTCGGTGCCGTGCTTCAGGGCGTGATCGATCGTGAGGCTCGCGAGTTTTGCCCGCAAGGCGTCCACGAACGGGTCGAACACCGCGCGCTCGACGATCAGCCGCGCCGCTGCGGTGCTACATTGACCGGTCGAGCCATAGGCGCCGTGCAAGGCGGCATCGACGGCGCCGTCGAGATCGGCATCGGCCAGCACCACGAACGGATTCTTGCCGCCCATCTCGAGTTGCACACGCGCCTGGCGGGCGGCGGCGGCTTGCAGCACGCGCGTGCCGGTTTCCGCCGAGCCGGTGAAGCTGATCGCCGAGGTCAGCAGATGCGCGGCGATCCGCGCGCCGACCTGCCGGCCGCTGCCCATCACGAGGTTGAACACGCCCGCCGGCAGACCGGCGCGGCTGATGATCGACGCCAGCGCCGCCGCGCAAGCCGGCGTCGATTCGGCCGGCTTGAAAACGACGCAATTGCCGTGCGCGAGCGCGGCGCCGATCTTCGCCGCGGCGATCGCGAGCGGTGCGCTCCACGGCGCGATGATGCCGATCACGCCGAGCGGTTCGTGCGTCACGTCCACTTCGAGTCCGGCGCGCGCGCTCGTGCTCGCGCCGGACTCGGTGACGGCACGCAAGGCTTCGGCCGCCAACAGCTTGAAGATCTGGCCGGCCCGCGTCGTCTCGATCATGGCCTCGGGCAGCGTCTTGCCGACTTCACGTGCCAGCAGTTGGGCAAGTTCGTCGCGGCGCGCGAGCACCTCGCTGCCGATCGCATCGAGCACGTCCGCGCGGCGTTGAGCCGACGCCAGCGACCACTCGCGGAAAGCCAGGTGCGCCGCTTCGATGGCCGTATCCGTTTGCCGCACATCGGCCCGCACATATTCGCCGACCGGTTCGTCCAGGTCCGACGGGTTGAGCGAGACGCCCGTGGTCGCGCCGGTCTCCCATCCGCCATTGATGTAGTGGCGCAACGGACTTGCAGCGAGTGGGACGGGATCGCGGTTCATCGAGGGAAAGGCACCACGTGAGGAAGCTCGGAAAGTCCACGAATGGTATGAGCCGTCCCAATAACTTTCCAATCCCTTTTCAAGCCGTCCCGATATCAATTTCGATATGGCATGATGGAGCACCGCCCCGCACAAACCGCGCAGCGGTCGGCTTCGAGCCGCTTATCAGAAAACAGGTTGGAGAGAGACCATGACGCGTAGCTACTCGAACTGGTTCGTGCGGGCGCGGCTCAAGACGCGGCAGTTACTGCTGCTCGCGGCGATGGACGAGGAGGGCAACGTCCGCCGGGCCGCCGACGTGCTCGGCATGACCCAGCCCGCCGCCTCGCGTCTGCTCAAAGAGCTGGAGGACATGCTGGAGGTGAGCCTGTTCGACCGCACGCCGCACGGCATGCACGCCACGCTGTACGGCGAGGTCATGATCCGCCATGCGCGCATGGTGCTGTCGAATCTGAGCCACGCACACGACGAAATATCGGCGTTGCGCGCGGGCCTGGCGGGCCAGGTGCGGATCGGCGTGATCGCGGCGGCCGCGGCAACCATGGTGCCGCGCGCGATTGCCGAGGTGAAAGAACGCTATCCGCAATTGCAGATCTGGGTAGAGGTGGAAACCTCGGACGTGATGCTGCCGCGGCTGGCGGAAGGCGAACTGGACATCATGATCGGCCGCGTTCTGGAGCGGCAAAACCAGTTCAACGCCGAAGTCCGCTATGAACCGCTCGCCGATGAACCGCTTTGCGTGGTCGCGCGGCCCGGCCATCATCTCGAAAATGAGACAGGTTTGACGCTACGTGGAATCGTCAACGCGAGCTGGGTTTTGCATCCGCCAGGCAGCGTCTTGCGCCATCGTTTCGATCTGATGTTTTCTCAAATCGGGCTGAATTCGCCGCAAAACGTGGTCAATACGAACAATTTTCTGGCAATTTCGAGCCTGCTGCTCCAAAGCGACATGTTGGCGGTTCTGCCCGACGAAGTGGCGCGTCAATACCAACAGTACGGCGTTTTGAAACGAGTGCCGATCGATTTACCGTGCAGGATGGATACATTCGGTATCATCACGCGCCAGTCGCACCTGCTTTCACCGGCAGCCTCGGTCGTGCTGGAAGCCCTGCGGGAAGCCGCGGGCGAGGTGTACGGCACCGCTTTCGAGCCGGCAGTGGCGCGATAAATGCTTCTCCCGTGGTAATAGCAGCCGGCTGACGGCGCGGGAGGGACCGAAAGATGTACCACAAACACGGAAAACGGCAACGCGCCGTCGACGATTCTTTTTCAGTTCGCTCCGGTGGAGCGAGCGCCTGGTTTAGCAACGGCATGGCTCTCAAATCGACGATTTACAAGGCGGAACTGCAGATCGCCAACATGGACCGGCATTATTACGCCGACCATTCGCTGACGATCGCCCGCCATCCCTCGGAAACCGACGAACGGATGATGGTCCGCGTCGCCGCGTTCGCGCTGTTCGCGCAGGAACGCCTCGAATTCTGCAAAGGTCTGTCGGACGTGGACGAACCAGATCTGTGGGAAAAAGATCTCACGGGCGCGATCGAGACCTGGATCGAAGTGGGTCAGCCGGACGAACGGCGTATCGCCAAGGCAAGCGGCCGCTCGAATCAGGTGATCGTGATCGCCTACGGTGGCCGCGCGTCGGACATCTGGTGGCAGGGCGTGCGCAACAAGGTGGAACGTATGCGCAACGTGACGGTGTGGACGCTCGGCGAAGGCGTCGCCACGGCGCTCGGCTCGCTAGCCGAACGGACCATGCGGCTGCAATGCACGGTGCAGGACGGCGAAGCATGGCTCGGCAGCGCCGAAGCCGATGCGGTGAAAATCGAATGGACGGTGTTGAAGGCGCCCGCCAACGCCTGACGCTAAGACAAACGCGGCCGAGGCGCGTGGCACTTAAAGCGACGTCACGCGGGCCGCGTCCGGCGGACCCTTGAGTTCGACCATGTTGCCCTCCGGGTCGAACAGATACAGCGACTGTCCAAAGCCGTCCGCGCCGTAGCGCTGCCCCAGTTCGCCCAGCCGCGCGCCGTGTCCGGTCAGATGCGCCTTGAGCGCTTCGGCGTCGAACGGCTCGATGCGCAAACACAGGTGGTCCATATTCCGCCCGGCTCCTGGCACGCCGTTTTCGGCATGGTCGAGCTTGGCGCCGACCTGCAACAGGTCGATCAACGAGCGCCCCGCACGCAATTGTGTCAGGCCCAGATCGCGCTGCTCCTTCTCCACGGTGCAACCCAGCACGTCGCAATAAAATCGCGCCATGGCCTCGACGTTCGTCGCCCGAATGACGACGTGATCGATCTCGCGAATATGGATTTTCATGTCGAACGCCCCTTTAGCCGGTTCGAAGAACGGGTGAATAGCCAGTGTAGGAGAAAGGGCGGCGCCGCGAGTGAGGGCCGGATCAGACAGGTATGGGCGAAAAAAAGCCCGCTCTATGTGGAGCGGGCTGAATCCATATCAGGAGGAGACATGGAGGAGACAAGTACTAATATACACATGGGGTTGGTGCGACGCAATAACTTTTTAAGGGAAAACCCGATATCGTGCGAATTTGTCGCAGTTTGCGGCAAAAGGAGCGCCTGGCGTGGCTTTGGGCGCTACAAGAAGCGCAATAACAGAGCAAGAACCGGGGCGTACTGTGTCGGCATGCGGCCTACATTGGTGAACATCGACACCGCTGATCCGGGACCAACATGAACCGCACGCCTACCGACACCCCCTCCAGCGCCGCCAGCTGGACTTCCGACGACGAGCGCTGGGAAGCCGTCACACGCCGTGAGCCGCTGGCCGACGGCGCGTTCTTCTACGCCGTCAAAACCACCGGCGTGTTCTGCCGCCCGTCGTGCGCGTCGCGCCAGCCGCGCCGCGAGAACGTCGCGTTCTTCGTCGATGCCGCCGCCGCGCGCAACGCAGGATTTCGCGATTGCAAACGCTGCCAGCCCGGCGGTCTGCCGCGCGAGCTGGAAATCGTGAACCGCGCCTGTGCCGCGCTGAACGCCGATCCGCAGCAACGCCTCACGCTCGCGCAGTTGAGCGCCGCCGTGCACGTCAGCCCGTTTCACCTTCAGCGCCTGTTCAAACGCGTGGTCGGCGTGTCGCCGCGGCAATATCAGGCCGCCCAACGGGGCGCCGCGTTGCGCGACGCGCTCCGGCGCGGCTCGGACGTCACTCGCGCCACGCTCGACGCGGGCTTCGGCTCGCCCTCGCGGATGTACGACAGCGCCTCGGCCGAACTCGGCATGGCGCCGTCCGCGTATCGCCGCAAGGGCGCCGGACTCACCGTGCGCTATGCCAGCGCTTCCACGGCGCTCGGCTTCGTGCTCGTGGCGGCCACGGAGAAGGGCATCTGCAAGATCGGTTTCGGCGACGACGCCGCCATGCTCGCCAACGACCTTCGCAGCGAACTCGCCAACGCCGATCTGTTGGAAGATAGCGAGCACCTTGCGCCGTTCATCGCGCAGATCGACGCCTATTTGCGGGGTACGCGCCAGGACTTCGATCTGCCGCTCGACATCGCCGCGACGGCATTCCGGCAGCGTGTCTGGGATGCCTTGCGGCGCATTCCATACGGCGAGACGCGCAGCTATTCGGAGATCGCCGAAACGGTCGGCGCGCCGCGTGCCGTGCGCGCCGTCGCCAGCGCCTGCGCGACGAACCCGGTGGCACTGGCGATTCCTTGTCATCGCGTGGTGGCAAAGGGCGGAGCGCTGGCGGGATATCGCTGGGGTTTGCCGCGCAAGGCTGCGCTGCTCGACAACGAGGCCCAGCATGCCGGTGATTTTTCGCGCGGCCAGACAAGGCATGACGAGCGCGTACTTGCAGACGCCGAAATCGACAACGAAACCACCACCAAACTGGATCACGCCGCGTGAGCACGCTTGACGAAGTCGCTACCCTCGAATTGCCGTTCAAACCACCCTTCGATTGGCCGCGCCTGCTGCGTTTCTTCGGCGGACGCGCGACGCCGGGCGTCGAAGCGGTGGAAGACGGCGCGTACCGTCGCGCGATCGATTGGGCCGACGACAGCGGCACGCTCAGTGTGCGCCTGCATCCGCGCAAGCGTTGCCTCGTCGCCAGCATCGAAGGGCCCGTGAGCCGTCACGCCGACGCGCTCGCCGCGCCGATTGCGAAGATGTTCGATCTGCATGCCGATCCGAAAAAGATCGGCGCCGGGCTCGCCGCCGACCCTTGGCTCGCGCCGCTCGTCGAAGCCGTGCCCGGACTGCGTGTGCCGGGCGCATGGTCGGGCTTCGAACTGGTGGTGCGTGCGATCGTCGGACAGCAGGTCAGCGTGAAGGCGGCGACCACCATCATCGGAAGACTGGTGCAGCGTGCCGGCGAGCGCATCGAGGGTCATCCGCACGAGAACACCGCCTGGCGCTTTCCGACGCCCGCCGCGCTGGCCGCCGTGGACCTCGCGCAGATCGGCATGCCGGGGAAACGCGTGGCGGCGTTGCAAGGTTTCGCGCACGCGGTCGCGACCGGCGACGTGCCGCTCGACAGCAAGACAGCCGACGCCGACGCCCTGCGCGCCGCGCTGCTTGCGCTGCCCGGCATCGGCCCGTGGACCGTCGAGTATGTCGCGATGCGCGCATGGCGTGACGCCGACGCATGGCCCGCATGGGACCTCGTGCTGATGCAGGCGATCTGCGCGCGCGATCCGTCGCTCGTGCGGCCCACGCAGCAACGCTCGCGCACCGACATGTGGCGGCCGTGGCGCGCGTACGCGGCGATGCATTTATGGAATGAAGTGGCGGACCGCGCCGGCGCTGCGCGTGGTGGCTGAAGCCTGGCGTCAGGCGGGAAGAAAAGCGCGGAGAAAAGCGGATCGCGCGCAACGCGCGTGGCGGGTAAAGTAGTGTGGCGCACGGCCGACGAACTGGCCGAAAAGGCAGGCGGATTGGCCCGGAAAAGAGGTTGCCCGGCGCGCCCGGATGCCCTGCCGGAGCGGCCTCAAGCAGCCGTTGTGGCGAGATGTTAAAGTGCCCGCTACTGAAAATTCCGCCGAACGTTGTCCACCGCGCAGTGCTGCGGCACATGGCGGCCGACAACGCCCGACTCGCATCAATGCCAAACACGACACCTTCCCGCACGACCGACGCGCTCTCGCACCGCCTGTCCGTGCTGACCTCAGGCCCGCAGCGCGACGCGCTGACAAGCGGCCTGCGCGGCATCGAAAAGGAAAGCCTGCGCGTGACGCACGAGGGCAAGCTCGCCTTGACGCCGCATCCACCGGCGCTCGGTTCGGCGCTCACGCATCCTTCGCTCACTACAGACTATTCCGAAGCGCTGCTCGAACTGATCACGCCGGCTGAGCGCGACGTCGCGATCACGCTGGAGAAGCTCGACACGCTGCATCGTTTTGTCTACGCGGAACTCGGCGACGAGATCTTGTGGAACAACTCCATGCCGGGTCTGCTGCCCGACACCGACGAAGGCATTCCGATCGCGCACTACGGCAGTTCGAATATCGGCAAACTGAAGTACGTGTACCGGATCGGTCTCGCGCTGCGTTACGGCCGCACGATGCAGTGCATTGCGGGCATCCACTACAACTATTCGCTGAACGAAGAAGTGTGGCGGCTGCTGCATGCCGATCAGCAATCCACCGCGAACGCCGTCGACTTCCAGTCCGACCGCTATCTCGCGCTGATCCGCAATTTCCGCCGCACCAACTGGCTGCTGATGTATCTGTTCGGCGCTTCGCCGGCACTGGATCGCCGTTTCCTGCGCGATCGCCAACATACGCTCGACACGCTCGACGCCGACACGCTCTATCGTCCGTACGCGACCAGCCTGCGCATGAGCGACCTCGGCTATTCGAACACCACGGCGCAAGCCGCGCTGCACGCGGATTACGACACGCTGCCGGGCTACCTCGACGCGCTTGCGAAGGCTGTGAGCCAGCCGTATCCGGCGTACGAAGCGATCGGTACACAGCGCGATGGCGAATGGGTGCAGATCAACACGAACGTGCTGCAGATCGAAAACGAGTTTTACTCGACAATCCGTCCAAAGCGCATCACGTATCCGGGCGAACGTCCGCTGCACGCGCTGGCCGCACGCGGCGTGCAGTACGTGGAAGTCCGTTGCATGGACATCGATCCGTTCGAGCCGACCGGCATTTCGCTGGAGACGTCGCGCTTTCTCGATGCGTACCTGCTGGTCTGCGCACTCGACGACAGCGCGCTGTTGCCGCCTGACGCCTATGCCGAAGCCAACCAGAATTTCGGCCGCGTGACGATGGAAGGTCGCAAGCCCGGCCTCGAGTTGACTCGCGACGGCCGCCCGATCGCGATGACGGATTGGGCGAACGAACTCCTCATCAAGATCGACGCCGCGGCGGCCACGCTCGACGCGTTGCATGGCGGCGCCGCGCATGCGCGCGCCGTCGCGGTTCAACGCGCGAAGCTGGCGGATGTCTCGCTAACGCCCTCGGCGCGCGTGCTGCAAACCATGCGCGAGAAGCAGCAGAGCTTCCTCGCCTTCGGCCTCGCGCAAAGCGAAGCACACGCCGCGTATTTCCGCTCGCGTCCGCTGGATGCGGAGCAAACCAGGGCATTCACCGATCTCGCTGCGAAGTCGCTGGCTGAGCAGGCCAAACTCGAACAGGAAGAAGTCGGTTCGTTCGACGCGTTCGTCGCGGCTTATCGGGCGTACACGTTGAACCGGTTCAGCGTCTGAACAACGCGTGCTGGTGAGGTGACAAAAAAGCGGTCAGCAATGACCGCTTTTTTTCTGCGCAGGTAACGTCTACGCAATGCGCCATGCCGCGTAGAAAGCCATCGGCAATTTCTCCGCGCGTTGTGACGATTCTCTGATCCAGATGAAACACCGTACCGACCCGGTGGTCCAAACTGACATGACGCGCACCACAGAGGGAGGATGCAACGCGATGAAAAAAAGTCTGTTGGCCATGCTGTGCGTAGCGGCGGCGGGATGTTCGACGCAGGGGCAGGTCGATCCGGACGTCATGCAGATCGCGACAACGCCGTTGACGTGTTCGAACAAAGCGCAATGCGATGTCTGGTGGCAGCGCGCGCAAGCGTGGGTGGCGAGCCATTCGAAGTACAAGATCGAGTCCTCCACCGACACGTTGATTCAGACCGCCGGACCCGATGGCGGCAAGCGCGCGTTGGCGTATCAGATCACGCGCGCGGCGAACCCAGACGGCACTGCGACGATCGGCTTTGCCGCGCACTGCGATGGCTCGATGGGTTGCAAGCCGAACCCGTGGGAAGCCGGCGCCGACTTCAAGCAATACGTGCGAGGAGTCGCAGATGGCGCCAAACCCCTGGAGCCTTCAACGCTGCATCCGGATGCTTTGCAGGGCCAATCGAACCCGGCAACGAACGGCGAAGCCGTCACGCAATAGAAAGTGCTAAAAGCGCGCGCAGAGTGGCCCAAGAAAAGTCTCGCTTCGGCGCGCGTCCGCTCAACGGATCATCGTCGAGATTCAATGTCCCAGCCCAATGTCCCAGCCTCAATGTCCCATTGAAGGCCCAACGCCCTTGCGCGGCTTGGTGATCCAGACCAGCACCGCGAGCACGAGAAAAGCCGCGCACGAAATACGGAAAAAATCATTGGTGGCCATCATGTAAGCCTGCGCGGTCACCACCTGATTCAACTGCGCGGTGATGCTGTCACCAGACAGGCCAATGCCGGCCAGTGCATTGGTATAAGCATTGGTGTTCGCGGCATACACGTTGACGGAATCGGTCAGCATGGCGTGATGGTAGATCGTGTCGTTCTCCCAGTACGTCGTACTGATCGCCGTGCCAATCGCGCCCGACAAGGTCCGGAAAAAATTGGACAGGCCGGATGCACTCGCGAGCCGCTCATCCGGCACGCTGGAAAGCGTGATGGTGGTCATCGGCACGAAGAAGCAGGCAACGCCGATCCCTTGCACGAGGCGTGGCCAGATCACGTGATTGAACGGGACGTCGAGCGTGAACGTGGAATTCCAGAACGAGACGAACGCGAACACGATGAACGCAAAACTCGCCACCACGCGCAGGTTCAACCGGTGCATGTTCTTGCCGATCATCGGCGACAAAAACAGCGCGAGCAGACCGACCGGCGCGGTCGCCAGACCCGCCAGCCCGGCGGTATAACCCATCACGGTCTGCAGCCAGAGTGGGAAAATCACCACCGAGCCGAAGAAGGCCATGAACCCGAACGAGATGATCAGCACGCCGAGCGCGAAGTTGCGATCCCGGAACAGCGAAAGATCCACGACGGGTTCTTTCTCCGTCATCTCCCAGACCAGCATGAAGGCAAGAGACACCACCGCGACCACCGCCAGAGCGACGATAAATGTCGAATTGAACCAGTCGCGATCTTTGCCGAGGTCGAGCATCATCTGCAGGCACGACACGCCGATCACGAGCAGCGCGAGGCCGACCGCGTCGATGCGCTGTTTCGTGGTCTTCGTTTCACGGCCGCGCAACAACAGAAACGCGCACACCGCCGAGAACAACCCGATCGGCACGTTGATGTAGAAGATCCACGGCCACGTGTAGTTGTCGGTGATATAGCCGCCCATCACGGGCCCGAAGATGGGCGCGCAAATCACCGTCATCGCCCAGAGACCCAGCGCGAGTCCGCGCTTTTCCGGCGGATACGAGCGCATCAGAATGGTCTGCGAAAGCGGAACCATCGGTCCGGAGACGAGCCCCTGCACCAGCCGGAATGCGATCAGCGATTCGAAATTTTGCGCGAAGCCGCACAGCGCCGAGGCAATCGTGAAAAGCAGCACGGACAGCGTGAAAAGCTTCACTTCGCCGACCCGGCGCGCAAGCCAGCCTGTGAGCGGCACTGCGATCGCCGAGGCGACGGAATACGACGAGATCACCCAGGTGCCCTGACTGGTCGCCACGCCGAGGCTGCCGGAAATAGTCGGCACCGCCACGTTCGCAATCGACGTGTCGAGCACCTCCATGAACGTGCCGAGCGCGAGGCCGACTGTAAGCAGGGCCAAAGCGCCGCCTTTGAGCGGGGCGGGTTCGGCGGCGGGTAGGGCAGCGGCGGAAGCCGTAGCGTCCATAAAATCTTCTCCTCAGCTGGGAAAGATTGTCACGGCATCTTTATTGCGCGGTGCATACAGTGCGCTTACATGCCGGATCATTCTCTGCCCAGACAGACATCTTCATACAGTGACGCTCGTGAAAAGCGTGTCTTGGTTAGCGTTCGCCGTGTTCCGGCGGCGACTCTTCGGGTGATTCGTCCTGCGATTCCTGGTGGGGCCCCAAGCCGCATCCCACACTGCTCCCCGCGTCGATGCCGTTCGCAATGAAACGGCCGAGCAGGTCGATCAGGGTGGCATGGTCGGCGGCGGAAAATCCACGCAATTGCTCGTTCAGCACCGCCGCGCCCAAGCCTGGCAGTTGCCGCGCGGCTTCATGGCCTTGCGGCGTCAACTCCAGCTCCACCATCCGGCGATCAGTTTCACTACGCGTGCGCACGATAAAACCTTTCTTTTCAAGGCGATCGAGCAGACGGGTCATCGATCCGCTGTCGTAAGACATGGCGCGCGACAGCTCGAACGGCGTGCTCGCGCGCCGCGACGACAGCATGAGGATGACGCCGATCTGCTGCGTGGTCAGCCCCAACGGTTTGACCGCACGGTCGGTCCGCTCGACCAGCACGTTTCGAGCTTTCGTCAGGTAGTAACCAAGACTCGATTCGAGGTGAATCTCGTCTGCCTTGTAGGGACCGTCAGTCATCGTGTATCCGGGAACATCATCGAGCAAAACGGATTTTAGCTGCCTAAGCAGACAAGTCAAACTGGATTTCGCGTAGCGCGAACGGCGGAAAAACAACACGACCGATGCTTGCGCATCAAAGTATCTTGAAATTTAATTGCATAGTCAATATTATTACAGGCAACGAGTTACGCGCGACCCGCGCCACCCGAGACCATGTTCTGACCGATTGACGGCACGCCGCGAGCGACGTGCGAAAAGGATTTTCCCGATGCTGTACCTCAAAAACACGCTTGGCGGCCTGAGCCGCTCCCTGACCGATTCCGCACTGAACACGTTTCAAGGGCCGCACCGCTGGTGGAAACTCGCGTTACTCGCTCTGCTGTTCGTGCTGCCCGGGGGATCGGTAGGCGTGGCGGTGCTGGCATGGGTCGAACATCGGCGGGGACAGAAGGGCGTCACAGGGGCGAAGGTCGAACCGGCGGCGGCGTCGCGTCTCACGTCGAACAGTGCCGTGGCGGCCACCGCTGCAGAAAAGCACGCGGGTCCGGGCGGCGCCTGCCAGGCGCGCGGCGACGCGCCGTGCCGGGCCGCGGCCGGCAAGCTGCTCCGGCAAGTCAAGTCGACAGAATCGCGGGTTTAACGGCCAGGCCGGTAACGGCGCGTAACCATCGCGACACCCTCAGTAACACACCTGCCTCCCTCCTCGCATTACCCTTTCAGTTTCCCGCGACCCAGCGGGCTCATACGCTAACATTCCGGCAGACCAAGATCTCGCCCGGCGGGCGGTGCCGCGATAGGCCGCACCGCGGCGTCCAGAAGGAATTCATTGCATGCAGTCTGATCGAATCTCGCGCGCGCGGACGCTTGCGCCTCGCGCCCTGACTATTGCCGTGGCTGCGGCGCTCGCCGGCCTGCTGTCCGCTTGTGTGGTCGGCCCCGATTACCGCCGGCCCGCCGCCGACATTCCAGCGTCGTACAAGGAAGCGGCTCCAGGCTGGAAAGTCGCCGAACCGGCCGATCAGCACGATCGCGGCGACTGGTGGACCATTTACCAGGACCCGCAACTCAACGCACTCGAAGACCGGCTGAACACCGCGAACCAGACCGTGGCTCAATACGCCGCCGCCTACCGGCAGGCGCGCGCGCTGGTTGGCGAGGCGCGTGCAGCGTATTTCCCGACCATCAGCGCGTCGGCGGGCGCTACGCGTTCGGGCAATGGGTCATCGTCCGGCGGCAACTCGACAACCGCGACAAGCCGCTCCGGCATCGGCAATAGTTTCAACGTGCAGCTCGACGCAAGCTGGGAGCCGGATCTGTGGGGGTCGGTCACGCGCTCGGTCAACTCGCAGAAAGCCGGCCAGCAAGGCGCTGCGGCGGACCTGGCCAACGCGCGGCTGTCTGCCCAGGCCACGCTCGCGCAGACGTATTTCTCGCTGCGCTCGCTCGACTCGACTCAAAAATTGCTCGACGACACCGTCGCGGCTTACCAGCGCTCGCTGCAACTCACGCAGAACCAGTACGCGGCCGGGGTCGCCGCGCGCTCCGACGTGATTCAGGCGCAAACGCAATTGCAGTCGGCACAGGCGGCCGCGATCGACAACGGCGTCCAGCGCGCCCAGGACGAACACGCGATTGCCGTCCTGGTCGGCGAACCGGCGTCCACCTTCTCGATTCCGCCGATGCCGCTCACCGCCACGCCCCCTGCCGTGCCGGCGCAGATGCCGTCCGCGCTGCTCGAACGGCGGCCGGACATCGCCTCAGCGGAACGCAAGGCTGCGGCGGCAAACGAACAGATCGGCGTCGCCATCGCCGCGTTCTTCCCCTCGCTGACGTTGTCGGCCTCCGGCGGCTTTGAAAACTCGGTGTTCTCGCAATTGCTGACCGCGCCGTCGCGCTTCTGGACGCTCGGCCCGCAACTCGCCGCGACGCTGTTCGACGCCGGTTTGCGCCAGGCCAAGACCGACGCCGCTCGCGCCGCGTACGACGGCGATGTCGCGAGCTACCGTCAAACGGTGCTGGCCGCGTTCCAGGACGTCGAGGACAATCTCGCGTCGCAGCGCATCCTCGAACAGGAAATCGTCGTGCAGCAGCAAGCGGTGGACTCGGCGCGTCAGGCGCTCGCCATCGTCACGAACGAGTACAAGGCGGGTACGGTCGGCTACGTCAACGTGCTGACGGCGCAAACCACCGCCTTCACGGCCGAGCAGAAACTGGAGAGCATCGCCGGGCAGCGGATGGTGTCGTCCGTGGGTCTGGTGAAGGCGCTGGGCGGCGGCTGGGACGTGTCGCAAATGAATCGCGAAACCGGCGATGTGGCGGCGCCGGCGCCTGCATCATCGGCCACGCCGGTCGCGCAAAGCGGGTCGGCAGCGCCGGCGCAGATGCACAACGAGTAGCGCGCCGACGCCCGCAGGTCCCGACAGGCTCAGCAGCCCACGAGGTATCGCACGCCTCGCGCGGCACCGGCGCCCCATGCAGCGACATCGATGCCGCCCTTCGACCAGGCTGCGCCGCCGCGCCGCTCAGCGCGCCTCAGTGCACGAACGTCAACGTCACCGTGTCCGGGCCGTTCGGCCGCCCCAGCAGATTCAGCAATCCCGCGAGATTGTCGCGTGCCTCCGGCGCGGCGCTGGCCGTCCCATGAAACGACGTGGCCGCAGCCGAGACCGTGCCGTTGCCGGTCAGCATCAACGGGCCCTTGGTGGTCGTCAGATCGAGCGTGGACGATTCGCCTTGTGCCTGAAACAGCACCCGGTACGAGCCAAGCGGCTTGACCAGCGAAACACGCGAACTGACGTCGGTCAGCGTGACGGTCAGCTGCCCGAACGCTTCGCGGTTGAAGCTGCGCCAATCGGACCACGACAGTTGCACATTGCCCTGCAGATCGAGTGTATTGAAGGGCGCGCCGAGGCCGCTCAGCAGTGAAGCCGGCACGGCGATCGTGCCCGGCGTGACGGTCGCGGTGCGCGGTGTGGCGTCGACCGTGATCGGCTCCGGCATCGCTTCGCTGTGCCGCATGGTCATGCGCACCCGGCCGGTAAAGAGCGGCCAGAACGCGGTGTGCCATTCGATCCGCCCAGGCAACAGGGTCGCCGCGCTCATGTCGGAGCCCGCGGCCAGCATCAGCGTGGCCGAGCCGTGCCACAGCGAACCGGCCGGATTGACGAGATTCACGTGGCCGCGCGTCTGTTTGGCGAACTGCGGCGTGATCCAGGCGGCCGGCAGCATCGCCAGCATCACGACGGCGGCGGACAGCACCGCGATCACCAGCCAGGGAAGCGCGACGCGCAGGCGCCGCATCCAGTAGGTCATGCGAGATCCTGTGACGGCACGGGTACGGGCATATTCATTTCGCGGTGGACGGCTGCAGCGACGCCGTCAGATCCACCTGACCGTCTTCCTTGAGCGCCGTGGCGTGCGCCTCCGAAACCTGCACCTTGAACTGCTTGCGCACGTCGTCGACCCAGTTCGTCCACGCCGGGAACGACGCGTTCTTCAACTGGATCTGGACCGCGTTGCCGATCACCTGAATCTGTGTCGCCGCGAGGCCATGATCGTTGAGCGAAGCGGTGAGGGCGTCCTTCAGCGCGGCGCCGGTGGGCGCGACGCCCTGAGCCGCCGCCGACAACTGCCGTGCTTCGTTCGCTTGCGCGGTCATCTGCGCCAATTGCCGCTGCAAGGTGGGCAACGATTCACGCAGATGCGTGCGCCCTTCCTGCGCGGGCGCCCACAGCACCGACCACGCGATCACAATGGCGAGCAAGCCACCGCCCCACACCAGCAGGTTTTTTTCGCGCTCGGTGCGCTGCTCCCAGAATCCGGCCCAGGTTTGTGCGAGTTCAGCTTTCATTGTCCGTTCCTGATGGTCCACTTGCCGGTATTGCTGTCGATCGCGCCGCTCAGGCCGTTACGGCCGAGGCGCTTCGCAAAGTCGGGATCGAGCTTGACCTCCGGCTTGAAGGTCACGTCGAGCCGGCGGTCGTGATAGTCGAGCGCGGCAATGCCGTTGACCGGCACCGGCGCCAGCGAACGCGCGAGGCCGTCGGCCAGCACCAGGAAGTCGTCCGGCGACAGCTCACCCGCGGCGATACGCAACTGCTGCAACTGACGCGCCATCTGGTCGGGCGCATCGAGCACGACAGTCGTTTTGGGGAAGGTAGTGAGCAGCAGTTCGGTCATTTGCGTGTTGATCGCGTCGCGTTGACGCGCCAGCATCAGCCACTGCACGTTCGCGCCGACAATCGCGATCACCAGCGCGCCGACCGCGAGCAACACCGGCAGGCGCAAACGCCGCAGCGTTGCGCGGTCGAGCCGCCACGGCTGCGAAGCGAACTCGAACTGGCACAGGTCGAAGCGGCACTCCAGCGCTCGCCGCGCGAGTTGCTCGAACGGCAACGGGCTCGCCCCGTGGATATACGCAGCCAGCCGCGCCGGGCTGTTCGTGGCGAGGCTCGGCTCATTGCCCGGCAATTCGGTGAGCATGTACAACGAGACCGGTGCCGCGCCGGCGAGCGCGCCGAGTGTCGCGTTCACGGCGTTGGCCGGCACGGCCAGCCCTTCACCTTGCACGCCCCGCGCGATCGCCAGTTCGACACGCGGCACACTGTTGCTCGCGGCGCTTTCCACCGCGCCTTCGAGCAGCAGGGCGGGCGCGGTCTGCACCACGGCGCCGAGCACGGCAGCCACCATCGGCACCACGGACGCCACGCCGGGCGCCACCACCGGCGCGACGCCCGGCAGCGAAGTCGCCACGCTGGCGGAGCCTGCCATGGCGGGCTCACCGGCGTTCACCATTTCCGCGACTTCGGCGGGCGCATTGAGATCGAGCGCGGCGGCCTGCGGCAGGCAGCGTGTGACCGGCACCGCGCGCAAGCTGCGGTGACCGGCGTTGGCGAACGATTCGCAGACAAACCGGAACCAGCCGCGGTCGATGATCGCCAGCAACTGCCGGCCGCCCGCGAGCGGTTTCGGATCGACGGCGATGTGACAGGTCTGCGGGTCCTGGATCAGTTGATCCTCGACGATATTCGGCAACGCCTGACGCAGCCGCGGGCCGCGCAGCGGCGGCAGCGTGGCGGGCATCATCAGCAGGTCGCGCGCGGCGACCATCAGCACCGTCGTGGTGGCGCGCGGCAGCAGCGCGAGCGCCGAACGGCCGGCACGCTGGGTGCGCCCCGACTTGTCGAGCAGCACGAACGGCAACTCCGGCAGTTGCCATTCCTGCGACGGCACCGCCGGATCACGCGGCGGCAATAGAACGATCAGCGTGCTCAAAGGCCACTCTCTCTGGGAAAGGCGTTATTCATAGTTGGTCTTCTACTCGCACGATACGCGTAGTGTGAGTCAATGCGTCGCGATAGACGAGTGTCGTGCGGTCCACCTCGGCGCGTTCGTGCTGCACGCGGCCGTGGATCAGGAAGTAATTCGAGTTGACGTCGAGTTCGTTCGGATCGATCGAAACCGATTGCACGCCGGCGCCGCGCAACGCGAGCTGTACGTCGCCGGCGTTACGGAAAAACACCGTCTGCCGACGCGCGACGAAGGCTTGCGCCGTCGACACGCTCATTCCCTGTACGACCGCCGCGATCACTTCGGCGGAGGCCGTGTTCACGTTGACGGCCGAAACGGTCGGCAACACGGTAACGAAAGGGCGCAAGCGCGCGACCATCTCGGGCGTATAGCCTGGAATATCGAGTAGCGAGTCGACGCTGGTCATTTGCAGCGGCGCGTTGGCCGAGCTGTCGTTGCTGTCTTCGATACCGGGTTTGTCGGTGAAGCTGCCGCCGGTGGCGCCGCCTTGAACCTGCGGGGTCGCTGTCGTGCCGTTCACGGACGTGACCGTTTGAAAGCGGGTGGCCGATTGCGCAAGGCTTGCGCGGACCTGGACCGCGGTGGTTTTGGCCAACTGGCTGTTCAGGCCGAGCGACGCCAGCAGGCGCTGATAGGCGCCGATCTGGTTCATGTCCAGTTGCATGACGCCGGGGGCGGGGCTCTCGACCAGATTCCGGAGGTTGAATTTGGCCTGGGCGTCTTCGATTGAGCCAGATAAATAGGTATCCGCGCCTTGTTGCGCGCGCACTTCGCCGATCTGGCCGAGGAAATCGGATAGCCGGGTTTTGGCGATGGGGACGCCCCATAGGCCGCCCAGGTAGGTGATGCCGGCTGAGGTGTCGCCCTCCGAGCGGAGGATCAGGCGCGTCCAGTCCAGCGCGCCGCGGGCTACCCATTGGGCCTGGGATAGGAGGCGCTGGTTTTCTATTCGGCGGATTTGGACTTGTTGGCGCCAGAGCATGCCGGAGACCAATATGGCGGATAGGGCTACTACCAGTAGGGCGCTGATGATTGCTACGCCTTTCTGGGTTGGTTGGGTTTGGTTTTTGTTGTTGGCCTTTCCTTGCTTTCTTAGTGGTCTATTGGCGTTGCCCCTGTGCGGGGCGGCACCTACTTTCTTTGCCGCGGCAAAGAAAGTAGGCAAAGAAAGCCGCTTTACACCGCCAATGCTAAGCGGGTCCCCCGCACAGTCACGGTAGCGGCCCATCTGGAATCCGTCATCCCGCACACTCCCCGCCCGTGACAAGGCAGTCATACCTCCCGCCTCACACTGCGTGCTCGCCGGAACGGCAGGCAGGGAACACCATCGGTTAAGCTCGCCCTCGCGGGTGCCGTCGGCTTCGCCTCGGCTGGGAGCGGAAGCGGAAGCGGACCGAAGATGGTTTGAGATACGGCGACGAGTTGCAAAGGGCCGTTGGTTTTGTGATGAACCGCTCGGCGCGCGCAGCGCCGCCGGAACGGATGACGGCTTGGTCACTGTCGTTTGCTGTGCGAGGGATCGTTCGTCAATCGCGCCACTACCGTGGCTGCGCGAGGGCTCCGCTTGTACGTTAGCGGTGTGAAGCCGCTTTCTTTGCTTACTTTCTTTGCGGCGGCAAAGAAAGTGAGTGCCGCCCCGCACAGGGGCAACGCCAATAGACCACCGTGAAATCAAGGAAAGGCCAACACCCCAAAGAGCACAGCGCAACACGTCCCGCGGAGAAAAAACAAAACCCTTCATCTCACTCTCCGACGAGAAAAACCCGAGTCACCGGCCGAGCCAAAGACGTCGCTCCGACACTGACCTGCAACCCCGTCACCGACCGCGGCAGCGGCGCACTCCCCAACTGGGGCACTTTCAGATTATTGTCCGCCTCCGTAATGGCACTCTGCACATCGCCCATCTGCGTAGTCCAACCCACTTTCGGCACATAAACCTGCGCGGAAATCGAACCGACACCGCCCATCAAGGGCACACCACTCCATCCGTCACCTTCGCTACCGCGCAGCGCCCGCCGCAACTCGCCCATATTGCCCAAGGGCGGCGAGGCATACCGAATCACACGCCCACCAGACACCCGATACCGCACCACCTGCAAGCGCGGCGCCGCCCCGGGCAAATTCATCTGCCGTACGATCTGCAACACGCTGCCCGACACCGACACGGCCGGCTGCCCAGCCTCGTCATCCGACGCGGCCTGGCGCGCGTCGATCCGCATCTGGTCGAACAATTGCGCGAAGACGCGCTCGTCTTCCATCGCGTTCGTAATGGTCTGCCGGCCGCGAATGATCTGGTCGAGCCCGCGCCACGACAGCACGGCAATCACCGCCAGGATCGCAATCGCCACCAGCAATTCGATCAGCGTGAAGCCGCGCGCGCCCCTCGCGCGTGACAGGCGGCGGCGCTCAGAGCGAACGGTTGTTTTCATTCGCGACCACCGTCACCATCTGAGCCAGATTGCCGGAGCCGCCCGGCATCGTCACCATCACTTCCACACGACGAAACACCGGATTCGGCGTTGCCGTCACATGCTCGGTACAGATCAACTGCAAGTTGCCTTGCGAACAATCGAAGCTCGTCGAGCCTACGTTCGGCCACGCATGCGCCAGATGCAATTGCGCCAGCGTATTGTCAGCACTCCAGCCCGCCAGCAAGCGGCGGTGCAGATCGGCCTCGCCGCTCGCGAGACTCCCCACCGCGCGCAACGACGCCGCCAACGCCACCGCGATGATCGCCAGCGCGACCAGCACTTCGATCATCGTAAAACCGCGCTGCGCGACATGGATCTTTTCGCGCGCCACCCTGCTCCTGCAACGACGCATCTCAGTGCACCTCGTAGCGGCCATTGCCGGTGCCGACGATCGTCGCGCTCCCGGCCGCCGAAAACAGCGTGATCCGCACGGGCACGTCGATCGCCTCGGTACCGAACACTATTCGGCTCGGCTGCGTATCCGAACCCGGATAGTCGATGCTCACGCCCGTTACGCCGCCTTCCCAGCGACGCGGCCCAAGCAGATCGTCACGCAACGGACGCCAGCCGTCTTCGGTGCGCAGGTCGAAACGGAAGCCGCCTTCAACCGGTTGCCAGGCAATCGGCCGCGCGCGCACCTGCGCTTCGTCGCCGGCCGATTCGAACAGCAGCGCGAGACGCTGCGCTTCCTCGTTCAGATCGGTGCGTGGATTGCGCGTGATCGTCAACGCGGTCAAGGACACCAGCAGGCCCGCAATCACCAGCACCACCAGCATTTCCAGCAGCGTGAAACCCGCCGCGCGTTGCCGGCCGGCGCGCGCGCGCGCGTCACGTGAGCACGACACGCGATGAAGGCGCGCGCCGGCACACGCCGCGCGCGGCAACGAAGCCGTACACGGAGTGTCCACACGGGACTTGCAAGCGGACAATCGCATAGTGCCGGCCACGAACGATCAGTTCACAATCAAACGACAACACATCGAAGAGCGCGTAAGAATCATCTCCTTAACTGCCTACTGCCACGAGCCGACGTCGGCATCGTTGCCTTCGCCGCCAGCCTTGCCGTCCGCACCATAGCTGAACACGTCGATCTCGCCGTGCACACCCGGATTCAGATATTGATAGGCATTGCCCCACGGATCGTTCGGCAGACGTTCGAGATAGCCGCCGTCCTTCCAGTTGTTCGGCACGGGGTCCGTGCTCGGCTTTTCGATCAGCGCGCGCAGACCTTGCTCCTGCGTCGGATAACGGCCGTTGTCGAGACGATAGAGCTTGAGCGCCTGCATGACCGTGCCGATGTCCTGCTTGGCGGCCACACGCCGCGCCTCGTCGGGACGGCTCATGATTTTCGGCACGATCAACGCGGCCAGAATGCCCAGAATCGCGATCACGACCATGATTTCGATCAGCGTAAAACCGCGCTGACGTCGGCTGCGCGGACCCGCGATTTCATGACGGCGAGTGGTCGACAGTTGCATAGCTTGCTACCTCTTTTCAGGTGAAATTTTCGACTGGGCGGAATTCATCGTTCAGCGAACAGGGTGCCATTGAACACGTCCGGCCGGTCATTTTAATGTCATGGAGTTGAAGGGTCGTAAGAAACCGCCGGGCCGCCGCAAGTTCGCTCACGCGCTCGCGGAGCCTCGTGCAAAGCGCCTGGTTAGAGGGCGCTTTCAACCCAACGCAATTTTCACAATAGTCCGTACAATGATGCGCATGAACGCCATCCAAATCCGCCTTCTGTCGCTCGCGCTGTTCGCCGTGTTCTGCGCGACGCTGACCTATTGGGTCATCACGCTCAGCACGATGTCCGGTGCGCCGTTGCCCGCAGCGGCCGCGCATGCGCAGGTCTCGACCGACCAGGCCGCCACGCTGTTCGGCGGCCAGCTCACGCGCAGCGCCAACCAGGACGTGCGACTGTTCGGCATCCTCGCCTTGCGGGAAGGCGCCGCGGCTATCGTCAGCGTCGGCGGCGAACCGCCGCATGCGGTGTCGCTCGGCAGCGCGCTGATGCAAGGCGCCAAACTCTCCGAAGTCCGTGCCCGCTCGATCATCATCGACCGCAATGGCGCGCACTCCGAAGTGTTCCTGCCGGCCAACCCCGCAGGTCCCACGATCTACGTGCGCTAAAGTCACGCACCGAACAAACCGCCACGCTGCACCGATTGCGCGGTCACCGCGCCGATAACCGGCACGCTCATCGCGCAATCCAGCCGCTCTCCCGGCCTTACTGCACCAGGTTGTTCAACTCGATGATCGGCAGCATCACCGCCAGCACGATCACCAGCACCACGCCACCCATCGCCAGAATCAGCAACGGCTCCAGCAGACTCGTCAGGAACATCGTGCGGCGCTCGAGTTCGCGCGCTTCGCCATCAGCCGCGCGGTCGAGCATCGTGGTCACGTCGCCGGTCGCTTCGCCCGAGCGGATCAGGTGAACCAGCACGGGCGGAAAGGTCTTCGTATTGCCGAGCGCGCGCGATAACGACGTGCCCTCGCGAACACGCACGATCGCATCGTCGATGTTCTCGCGCATGGCGTTGTTGCTGAGCGTTTCGGCTGCTGCTTGCAGCGCCCGCAGAATCGGCACGCCGGCCGCCGTGAGAATGCCGAGCGTGCTGGCAAAGCGCACGGTGTTGTAGCCGCGCACGAGTTTGCCGAGCAGCGGGGCGGTCAGCAGCCAGCGGTCGAAAGCGAGGCGCGGGCCGGGCTGCTTGAGAATGGAGCGCACCAGATACGACAGCACGGCCACGCCGATCAGCATCGCCCACCACCAGTTCCGCACGAACCCCGATAGCGCCATCATCATGATGGTGAGGAAGGGCAGTTGCTGCTTGGTGCTGGCGAACACGTTCACCACCTGCGGCACCACGTAGCTCAACAGAAACGTGACGATGCCGAAAGCGATAATCGTGACGATGGTCGGGTACGTGAACGCGAGCACGATCTTCTGCTTCAGCGCGTTGCGCTGCTCGATGTAGTCCGCGAGGCGCGACAGCACGAGACCCAGTTTGCCGGTATGTTCGCCGGCCGCGACCAGCGCGCGGTAAATCTCGGGGAAATCTTTCGGATGCTGCGTCAGCGCATTGGCGAGCGAATGGCCGCCGAGCACTTCCGCGCGGATCGACGCCATCAGTTCGCGAATGTAGTCGCGTTCCGATTGCTCGGTGAGCACGGCGAGCGCTTCGTCGAGCGGCAGGCCGGCAATCAGCAGACTGGCGAGCTGGCGCGTCAAGATTGCCTGCTCGCGTTGCGACAAACGCCGCCCCAGCGACAGCCGCTGACTGCGCTCGCCACGCGTGCGTGTGGCGGCCGGTTCGACGACGAGCGGCGTCAGTCCCTGCGAGCGCAGATTGGTCCGCGCGCCGCGCGCGCTGTCCGCGTCGAGTACGCCTTTTTGCGCCTTGCCCGCCGCATCGATCGCTTCGAAACGAAATGCCGGCATGCGCTTATGCTCCGCCCGTGACGCGGATCACTTCTTCGAGCGATGTCAGCCCGGAGGCGAGCCAGCGGTCCGCATCCTCGCGCAGCGTACGCATGCCTTGCTCGCGGCCGGCCGCGAGAATCTCGGCATCCGCCGCGTTGCGGTGAACCAGCGTACGAATGTTGTCGTCGATCAGCAGCAGTTCGTAGACGCCGCGACGTCCCGCATAACCGGAGTGGCCGCACCGGTCGCAACCCACCGGATGCCAGCGCACGCTGCCGTCTTCTTCCACGCGCTCTTCGCGGCACACCGGGCACAAGCGCCGCACGAGCCGCTGCGCCAGCACGCCGAGCAGCGACGACGCCAGCAGATACGGCTCGACGCCCATGTCGGTCAAACGTGTCACGGCGGAGGCCGCGTCGTTGGTGTGCAGCGTGGCGAGCACGAGGTGGCCCGTCAGCGACGCCTGCACCGCGATCTGCGCGGTCTCCAGGTCACGGATTTCACCGATCATGATGACGTCCGGATCCTGCCGCAGAATCGAGCGCAGCGCCCGCGCGAAAGTCATTCCGATCCGTTCGTTGACCTGCGTCTGGCCGATGCCGGAGAGGTCGTATTCGATCGGGTCTTCGACCGTCATGATGTTGGTGGTCGCCGTTTCGAGCCGCGACATCGCCGCATAGAGCGTGGTCGTTTTACCCGAGCCCGTCGGACCCGTAACCAGCACGATGCCGTGCGGTCTGCCGATCAGCTTGTCGAACTTGACGAGCGTGTCGGGCGCCATGCCGAGTGCTTCGAGATTCAGACGCGACGCGTCTTTCTCCAGCAGACGCAGCACCGCGCGTTCGCCGTGGCCGGTCGGCAGCGTCGAGACGCGCACGTCGACCGGGCGGCCGCCTACGCGCAGCGTGATCCGGCCGTCCTGCGGCAAGCGCTTTTCGGCGATGTCGAGCTGCGCCATGATCTTGATCCGCGAGATCAGCGCGCCGTGCAACGCTTTCTTCGGGCGCACCACATCGCGCAACGTACCGTCGACACGAAAGCGCACCACGGAAGAAGTCTCGAACGGCTCGATATGAATATCCGAAGCCTGCTCGCGCGCCGCTTGCGTGAGCAGCGCGTTGATCATGCGGATGATCGGCGCGTCGTCTTCCGACTCCAGCAGATCTTCCACCTCGGGAATGTCCTGCATGAGGCGCGAGAGATCGACTTCGCCTTCCACTTCGCCGACCACCTGCGCGGCGCTGCCGTCCTGGCGCGCATACGCCTGGTTGATCGCCTGCGCGAGTTCGTCGGCGGGCACGCGCACGATCGACACCGCGCCGAAGTTACGCGCGACTTCGGAAAGCGCGGCGTCGCTCGTGCGTTCGCTGATCCAGACTTCGAGACTGTCCGCATGCTGATGCGCAACCAGAATCTGACCGGCACGCGCAAACCCATAGGGCACGAGCCGAGCGGCGATCGCGGACGGCGCCTCGCGCCCGGCATGCTCTGTCGCGCCCGCAGGCGGAAGCGCCGCTGCGCCAGCCCGCGTTGCTGCCGGCGTAGCGGCCGCTGACGGCGGCGTGGACGGCGTGCTCACGGCCGCACTCCCGGCGACTCGGTAGAGGGCGTCACGGTGACGGGACTGCTCTGCACGGCGGGCCCAACGGTGGCCGGACTGTTCTGCGCGGCGGCGCCATTCGTGGCCGCCGCGCCGTTGGTGACAGCGGCGCCATTCGTAACAGCGCCTCCGTTGGCCGGCGGCGGCGTGAGCTTCTGCCGGCGCATCTTGTCGATATCGAACAGGTTCATCTCGGGCGAACCGCCCTGACTCGGACCGATCGGCATGGGCGGCACCACAGGATCGTCATTGTCCTTCATCAGGTTGTTGTCCTGCTTGTACGCGCCCTGAACGCCCTGAATGTAGTCGTAGCGATTCGACGTCACGGCCTGAGCCGTCCCGCGATCGTTGATGATCACGGGGCGCAGGAACACCATCAGGTTGGTCTTGTTGCGGGTTTTCTGCTCCGAACGGAACAGCTGGCCGATCCACGGAATATCGCCGAGCAGCGGCACCTTGCTGTTGCTGACCTGGTAGTTGTCCTGCATCAAGCCGCCCAGCACGATGATCTCGCCGTTATCCGCGAGCACCGTCGACTGGATCGAACGCTTGGTGAATTCGGGGCCGGCCGGGTTGGTCGCGGCGTTGTTCGTGCCGGTCACGATCGCCGAGTCTTCCGTGTAGAGCTGCAGTCTGAGAATGCCGCCGTCGGTGATCTGCGGCTTGACGTGCAGCGTCAGCCCAACGTCCACGCGATCGTAGGTATTGAACGCCGAAGTCGCCGTCGAACTCGTGAGGTTCGAATACGAACCCGTCTGGATCGGCACGTTGGTGCCGACGACGATCTTGGCTTCCTCGTTGTCGAGCGTGATGAGGTTAGGCGTGGACAGCACGTTCGCATCGGCGGTCTGCGAGAGCGCCTGCAGCAACGCACCGAGTCCCTGCACACCGAAAATGTTGTGTATCCAGCCGACGTTCAGGCCTTGCTGGAGACTTTGGCCGGCGAGCGCCCCGGCTAGACCACCTGTGGCGCCGGTCGCCGCGGCCGCCGCCGTCAGATTGATGATGCTATTGCTGCTGCCGGTCTGCAGATTGGTGCCGGCAAAGATCGAATTGTTCGCGACCTGCCACTGAATGCCGAGATTGCCGCTCGTGTTCGAGTTCAACTCGACGATCAACGCTTCAAGATAAACCTGAGCGCGCCGTGCGTCGAGCTGGTCGATCACCGCCCGCAAGTTGCGGTACACCGGCTCGGCTGCTGTGATGATCAGCGAGTTGGTCGCGGCGTCCGCCTGGATCATGCCGCCGGGCTGATTGTCGTCGCCCTTTTCCTTCTCGTTACCCAGCAGCCCGCCGGAATTGGAACCGCCGCCCGCGCCGTAGCCGCCGCCCCCGCTGCCGCCCATGGGCGAGGCCATCGAGCTGCTGCCGAGACCGCCCGAGGGCAGTGGCGGCGTACCCGACGTGCCCGTCGAATTGTTGCCGCCCAGCCCACCGCCGCCGTTCTGGTTGAACGAGTTCGCATCGTTCGAGTTCGCCGACGAGCCCGTGTCGCCGCCTTTGCCGAACATGCCGCGCAAGGTCTTGGCGAGCCGCGTCGCGTCCGCGTTGCGCAGCGGCACGACGTGAATGTTGCCGGGCATCGTGGTCGGCGTGTCGAGTTCCTTCGCCAGTTGCTTCGCTGCCGCGAGACGCGCACCGTTCGACGCGCGGATCAGCAGCGAGTTGGTGCGCGGGTCGGCGGTGATCGAGACCTTCAGCGTCGCGTCAGTGCTGCCGATCGCGCCCGGGTCGAGCATCTTGGAGAGCTGCGTGGCAATGTCGATCGCATTGGCGTTCTTCAGTTGCACCACCGAAACCGACTGGCCCGCCGCCGTATCCACACCCGCAATGATCTGGGCGATGCGCCGCACGTTGTCGGCGTAGTCGGTCACTACAATCGTGTTGTTGGCGGGGTAGGCCGCCACGGTATTGTTCGGCGAGATCAGCGGGCGCAGCACCGGCAGCAGATTGTTGGCCGATTCGTTCTTCAGCACGAATACCTGCGTGACCACCTGGTCGCCGCGCGCAACAGGCGCGTTGCCCACATAGGTCGGCACGCCTTGCAGCTTGGCGTCCGCCTCGGGCACCACTTTCAGCACGCCGTGGTCTTGCACCAGCGCGAAGCCCTGCATCCGCAACGCGGACTGCAAGGTCTTCAGTGCCTGATCCTCAGGCACCGCATTTTCCGAAACGAGATTCAGCTGACCCTTCACACGCGGGTCGACGATGATCGTTTTGCCGGTTGCCGCGCCGATCGCCTTGGCCACCTGGTCGATGTCGGCGTTGACGAAGTTGAGTGTCACCTGTGCCTGTGCTGTCTGCGCGGTGATCAAACCAGCCACCAGCAGCGCCGTTGCGACGCGACGCAAAGCCATACGATTTCTTCTCATGGAATAGGGTATTGATGCCGACGGCCGTAGCCGTTGACGGTCATGCAGTGCGGACATGGGAGCAGGCCACCGCCCTATCGATCTGCCGGCCGGCCTCGCGGGCGTTCATCGCCCTCGCAACCCGCCGCCCGATGTCCGAAAAAAATGAACAGTACCAGTTTTTCATGTCGGATTTGTCACAAAACAGACCGCGCTGTGCGATTCCTCTAAAGATTGCCCTATTTTGTCAAACAATTGAAAGCTAACAGGATGGTCTGTGATGAGCGCGAAAATGCTTCGTTTTCTGCGTGCTTATGTCGGTTAGCCAACTTGACGGAGGTCCGCCTGCCGGTATGATACGAGCCGTTCGAGTCCCTTGTTGCGTGTTGCTGGCGCGGGTTTTCCCCGATGTCCCGTGAATGCCCGGCTGGCGCGGCTCGGCTGCTGTCAGCGGCTGAAGTATGGCCGACGCGATCCCTAACCCACCCTTACGCTTGCACTTTATTTAGTGGTCTTGACCGATGAAACGCTCCCTCGTCACTGTCGCTGCAGGACTTGCCGTGCTGATAGCAGCAGGGTCGGCGCGCGCCGATTGCTTTGACGAAGCGGCCAGGTATCAAAAGGTCAATCCTCTGATTCTGCGCGCAATCGCGTGGCAAGAGTCACATAATAGGCCCGACGCACAGCATAAAAACGCCAATGGCTCGACCGATTACGGCGTCATGCAGATCAATTCGATTCATCTGCCCACACTCGCCCAGTACGGTATCTCGCAAGGCACGTTGATGGAGCCTTGCAAGAACGTCTATATCGCGGCATGGCATCTGCGCCGCCAGATGAACAAGTACGGCAACACATGGCAGGCTGTCGGCGCATACCACTCGGAAACGCCGGCATTGCGGGACAAGTACTCGCAGCAGATCGTCGCGATCCTGCGCAAGTGGAATCTGATGCCGGCTACGCGCTGAGTCGGTCTCGTGAGCCGGCCGGCTGATCTGACTCCATCCGGCCTAATCCGGCCTATTACCCGGCCGTCGCCCGTTTTGATGCACAATGCGGCTTCGTGCTGCCGTCGAGGCTCGAACATCGTTCAGGTCGAGCCGTCATGCGACCCCGAGCCCGGCACGCCTTCCAATCCTCTAGCTTTTCCGTACTGCGATGAACCAGCCGCTATTGCCCGTCACCGTGCTCTCCGGTTTTCTGGGCGCCGGCAAGACCACGCTCCTGAATCACATTCTCGCGAATCGCGCCGGTTTGCGCGTGGCCGTGATCGTCAACGATCTGGCCGCCGTCAATATCGATGCGACGCTCGTGCGCGATGCCGCCGCGCTGTCTCACGTCGAGGAACAACTGGTCGAGTTGTCGAACGGCTGCATCTGCTGCACGCTGCGCGACGATCTGCGGGTCGAGATCAAGCGCCTCGCGGCCGAACAGCGTTTCGACGCGATCCTGATCGAATCGACCGGCGTGGCCGAACCCATGCCGATCGCCGAAACGTTCACCTTCGTCGATGACGAAGGCGCGTCGCTCTCCGACGTCGCGCGGCTCGACACGATGGTGACCGTGGTCGATGCATTCAACTTCCTGCGCGACTACGGTTCGGCCGACGCGCTCGCCGAGCGTGGCATCGCTGCGAGCGAAGAGGACGACCGCACACTCGTCGAGCTGTTGATCGAGCAGATCGAATTCTGCGACGTGTTGGTGGTAAACAAGGCGGATCTGGTCAGCGCGGACGAACTCACGCGCCTGCAGCGCATTCTCGGCCGGATCAACCCGCGCGCGGTACAGGTCGTTGCCCGTTTCGGCGACGTGCCCCTCGCGCAAGTGCTGAACACCGGCCGCTTCGATTTCGACGAGGCGTCGAGCGCGCCGGGCTGGTTGACGTCGCTGAATCATGAGCATGAGCACGGCCATGCGCATCACGGTGAGGCAGACGAATTCGGCATCGGCAATTTCATTTACCGCGCGCGTCGGCCGTTTCACCCGGAACGACTGTGGGCGCTGCTGCATCAGGAGTGGAAGGGCGTTCTGCGCAGTAAAGGCTTCTTCTGGCTGGCTACGCGTAACGATATCGCCGGCTCGCTTTCGCAGGCGGGCGGCGCTTGCCGGCACGGTCCAGCGGGCATGTGGTGGGCCGCTCAGGATCGCAGCGAATGGCCTGACGGCGACGACGAGCTGGCTGCCGAAATCGCCGCGGACTGGTATGGCGAACCGGACGATCTGAGCATTGGTGACCGTCGCCAGGAGCTGGTCATGATCGGCGTCGGCATCGATCCGGCTGGCTGGAAAGCGAAGTTCGACGCGTGTTTGCTGACCGACGAGGAATACGCGCAGGGACCGCAAGCATGGGAGAAGCTCGCCGATCCGTTCCCGGCCTGGGATTTCGACGAAGACGATCACGACCACGACCACGACCACGACCACGATCACGATCACGATCACGACCATGGTCACGACCATCACGACCACGATCACGGCCATGGTCACGGCGAAATCGTGCATCGCCACGACTGAGCGCCCTTTGCCCCCCGGCGGGATAGCCGCGACGCTCGTCGCCGCTATCCCTTGCGCAGTGTGCGGACGAAAACGCGCAGGCGAAAAAAAACCCGCCATTGGCGGGTGTCAACTGCCTGGCAGTAATCTGCTTAGCGCTTGTTGACTGCGTCCTTGAACGCCTTACCAGCCGTAAACTTGACGGTCTTGGCGGCCGGGATCTTGATAGTTTCGCCGGTCTTGGGGTTACGACCCGTACGTGCTGCGCGCTTGCCCGAACCGAAGCTGCCGAAGCCGATCAACTGGACCGCATCGCCCTTCGACACAGACTTCTTGATCACTTCAAGCAACGTGTCCAGCGTTTCACCGGTTTGAGCCTTGCTGGCGCCCGTCTGTCCTGCGACGGCGTCGATCAGTTCCTGTTTGTTCATTAAGGTTCCTTTCTGAGTTTAGGTTGACACGAACAGCGCGAACGCGCCGATTATACGTGCGCGGGCCGCGCCGTCGAGCAGCTCCGGCTCCGGATCCCCTCCGGACCAATAGCGCCGGACAGATGACTGTCCGTCGGCCGTGCTGCCACTCCCTTCGCGGCGCTTGCTATGATAGCGCAGCGCAAACCCAATCAGGATAAGGGTTTCGAAGAATTGCACGGTTGCGGAGCGGATAAAGCAACGAAACTGCCATTTTTGCTCCCGGCGACCTTCAACCGAGGGCTGAAACCCAGTCCGGACGGGGCTTGGCGTTGGTATTTGCCAACGTTCAGCGCGTCTTTTTCGCCGTTCGGCGAGCTGCGCGCGGGCGGTAACGTTCAACCCGCGTGCGAAAAACCGCCGGGCGGCCCGAGTTTTCTTATCCCCCACGGGCGCCCTGGCGCGAAGCGACAGGTTCTGGGGGCCTTTTTCCGAGCGTCATTTTCCGTCGCGCATGACTGATCCGCTGATCCCCGCCGTCCTCGCTTTTCGCGACAACGGCACGCCTTTTTCGCCGCTTTACGACGATATCTATCACAGCGCCGTGGGCGGTCTCGAACAGGCCCAATATGTTTTCCTGCGCGGCAACGCGCTACCCGAGCGGTGGCAGGGCCGCCGCGTCTTCACTGTGGTCGAAACCGGCTTCGGCATGGGCATCAACTTTCTGGTGACCTGGGCCGCCTGGCGTGCCGACTCGTCGCGCTGTGAGCGGCTGCATTTCGTGTCGACCGAGAAACATCCGTTTACCGTCGACGATTTACGCAAAGTAGTAGCCGCGACCATTTCCGATCCGGAGATTGCGGGCCTCGCACAAGCCCTCGCGAACGCCTGGCCGATGCTCGTTCCAGGCACGCATCGGCTCGAGTTCGAAGAAGGGCGCGTCGTGCTCACGCTCGTTTTCGCCGACGCGCAGGACAGCCTGCCGGCCTTGAGACTGCGTGCCGATGCTTTTTACCTCGACGGATTCGCGCCGGCCAAAAACCCCGAACTCTGGAATCCCGCGATCTTCAAGGCGCTCGCGCGCCTGGCGGGCGAGGGCGCCACCTTCGCCACCTACAGCAGCGCCGGCGAGATCAAACGTGCGTTGACGCAATGCGGCTTCGAATACCGCAAGGTGGACGGCTTCGGCTGGAAACGCGCGATGCTGGTCGGCCACTTCGCCCCCCGCTGGCGCGTGCGGCGTTACGAGCCGCCCGCGCCGCTCGCGCTCGGCGAGCGCCATGCCGTGGTGATCGGCGCCGGCCTGGCGGGCTGTGCGGTGATCGAACGGCTCGCGGCGCGCGGCTGGCGCGTCACATCGCTCGAACGGCATGCTTCGGTGGCGCAGGACGCGTCGGGCAATCCGGCCGGCGTTTTTCATCCCATGATTTCGCGTGACGATAGCGTCGCCTCACGCGTCACGCGTGCGGGCTTTCTGTATTCGCTCAAGCGCTGGGCCGCCCTCGAACGGCTTGGTTACGGATCAACGCGCGGCGGCCAAGGCCTGTTGCAGATTGCAGCGGACGACGAAGAAGCCCGCTCGATCAGCAACGCGATTGCCGCGTCAGGCTATCCATCCGACTACGTGAGGCCCGTCTTGCCGGATGAAGCTCAGCAACTGGCCGGCATGCCGCTCGCCCGCGGCGGCTGGTTCTTTGCGCACGGCGGCTGGATCGACCCGGCGTCGCTCTGCGCAGCACAGTGCGCCGCGGCGGGTCAGTTGCTCGAACGACGCTTCGGTGTGGATGTCGCTCGAATCGAGCGGTCGGGCGATGAGTGGATCGTGTTCAACTCAGCGGGCGAGGCGCTCGCGCGAGCGCCGGTGGTAATCGTCGCGAGCGCTCACGACGCCGCGCGCATCGCCCGTTTGCAGCACGCGCCGACTCGCAGCATTCGCGGCCAACTCACATTGCTGCCGGCAGGCACGGTGCTGCCGCCGCTCGGCATGCCGGTGATCGGCGAAGGCTACGCTGTACCGCTCGCCGACGGCATGACGCTAACCGGCGCCACCTACGAACTCGACGACCCCGACACCACGCTGCGCGCGGCTGGCCATCTGGAAAACCTGCAGCGCGTCGCGCAGATGCTGCCGGCCTTCGCGGGCATCGCCGATCACGCTAAGTCAGCGGCGTTGGCAGGGCGTGTCGCGTTCCGTTGCGTCACCAGCGATCGCATGCCGATGATCGGCCAGCTCGCCGACGAAGCGCTCGCAGCGCGCGACGCCCAGCGTCTGCGCGGCGCATGGCCACTCGATCTGCCACGTACGGACGGGCTGTACGGCGCATTCGCCTATGGTTCGCGTGGGCTCGTGTGGGCAGCGCTCGGCGCAGAGCTGATCGCCTCGCAACTGGAAGGCGAACCTTGGCCACTTGAACGGGATCTGGCCGAAGACCTCGATCCCGCGCGCTTTCTGTTGCGCGCATTGCGTCAGGGAACGGTCCGTTAACGGTGAGTTAACCGCTGGCGTCCCCGCATGCTTACCCGATGAGTTATCCACTGAAACTTGTGGATAACTGCGCCGTTTACCCGCGCAACTCATGTGGAGCCGTTGTGGACGTAAACGGGGTAACTTTGCCGCCGCCGAAAATCGCAAAAAGTTGCTCTTGTATACCCGCCGCTGCCGCACATGCTGTGCATCCGGTTATGCGGTCGGCAAACCAATGATTCATTTCGGTAAACAGGAGTTATCCACAGAAAACGAGGCACCTTGTTAACTGTTACTACGTATACATACGGTAAACCAGTAAACAGCAAGGCCGTGGCTGGAGTGAAGCCTATCGACGTAGCTCCGTCCCATGACCCAAGACAAAACTGCCTCGGCAGTGTCCCGAAAAACACATCTGCCGAATTCAAACTGGCCGCATCCGCGGCTGAGTTTGGACGTAAAAACGGTCGCTTTTTCCTCATGTCGGCGAGATAACGTACGTTTTTACCGTTTTGCCAGCATGTTCGTGTCTTTTCGGTCGAGGCTGAAAAAGCTATGGCACAATCGCCGTTCTTTTCCGCGTCGTGCCTTGCTTCTACAGCGGCACACGCGGCAAACGGAACGGTGCCGCTCAATCAGAATCTGATTCAAAGTCGACGGCGTTCTTTCACCGTGCCGGTTGCTACGGCCGCACCCCGAATGCGTCAGGCTCCCCGCGGCTGCGGCGCATTCAGATCATCCGATCGTTGAACACTCGCAACGCTGGCCATGCGAAGCGATCGCGACAGTGAGCGCTCCATGCGCCCACCCGCTCGCCGGCGTCTGCGCCGGTTCGTGTCGTCTGCCGTTGCTGCAAAGGAGAACCCATCACGATGAATTCGGCGTTTTCATTTTTTCCAGCCTGGCCGCTTTCACCCGACGCCATTTTTTGGGCTGGTCTCGCATTGCTTGCCGCCGGTCTGTGCGGAGAGCTGTGCTATCGCGCGTGGCGTTTGCCGCGCATTTCCGGGTATGCGGTGATTGGTCTGATTGCCGGCGCCGCCGGTTCGGGCGTGATCGACGCGGATTCCGCGAGCGCCGCGCGGCCGTTGCTCGATGTCGCGCTAGGCTTGTTGTTGTTCGAACTCGGCAGCCGCCTCGATTTGCGCTGGATCCGTCGCAATCCGTGGCTGATTCTGTCGAGCGTCGCCGAAGCCACGCTGACTTTCGCGCTCGTGCTCCCGGTCTTGCTGTTTCTGAACGTGCCGCTCATGGTGGCCACCGTGCTCGCCGCGATTGCCATGGCAACTTCGCCGGCCATGGTGATCCAGCTGAAAACGGAATTGCGCGCGGAAGGCCAGGTCACCCAGCGTCTGCTGACCTTGACCGCGCTGAACAGCATGTATGCGGTGGTGATCGAGAAGCTCGTGTCGAGCTGGCTGCATCAGGAAATGTACGGCAACGTATTCGCGACCATCCTGCAACCGCTTTATCTGCTGGTCGGCTCGCTCGTGCTCGCGTATCTGCTCGCGCGCACCTGCACATTCTTTTATCGACGTTTGAACATGCAGGACGAACATTCGTTCGTCGCGCTGTTCGGCCTCGTGCTGCTGGCCATTGCGGTCGCGCATCTGTTCAAGCTGTCGACCATTCTTGCGTTGCTGGCCGCCGGCATCATCGTAAAGAATCATGAAGCGCGTCCGCAGTTGTGGCCGGAGCACTTCGGCACGGCCGGCTGGTTGTTGACCGTGATTCTGTTCGTGCTGACGCTGACTTCGTTCGAATGGAAAGACATTGCGCTCGGCGGCGTCGCGGCGCTGGGTCTGATTGTTGCGCGCCTCGTGGCGAAACTGGTCGGCGTGCTGGCGTTTGCCAAGCCGAGCGGTTTGAACTGGAAGCAGGGCATGGCGCTTGGTCTGTCGTTATCGCCCATGTCGGCGCTCGCCTATCTGCTGGTCGACGATACGTACAACCTGTATCCGAATTTCGATCCGCAACTGCGGGCGATCGTCATGTGTTCCATTTTCGTGCTGCAGATTCTCGGGCCGTGGCTCGTCTATCGCAGCCTCGCGCTGGTGAGCGAACGGCGCGAAGAGTAAGTGCGCCAGTGGGCGCACTTCGTTGCTCGAAGCTCGGTGCCTGCTACGCTCCATCCAACTTATATTCGATTCAAAAACGGCCGGGCACGTGACCCACACCCGGCCGACCTGACTCAGGGGACGCCATGTCACTCGAACCCTTCATCGACTCGAAACCGTTCACCTTCGGTGTCGAACTCGAGATGCAGATCGTCAACACGCATGACTATGATCTGACCAAAGCCGGCTCGGATCTGCTGCGCCTCATCAAGGACGAAAAGATCCCCGGCAACATCACGCCGGAAATCACCGAAAGCATGATCGAGCTGTCCACCGGCATTTGCACGTCGCATGAGCAAGCCGTTGCCGACTTGCGCAAGATTCGCGACACGCTCGTTTCGGCGGCCGATCATCTGAACGTCGGCTTGTGCGGCGGCGGCACGCACGCATTCCAGCAATGGAGCGAACGGCAGATCGTCGATACGCCGCGCTTTCAATACCTGTCCGAGTTGTACGGCTACCTCGCCAAGCAGTTCACGGTGTTCGGCCAGCACGTGCATATCGGCTGCCCGGATCCGAACAGCGCGCTCTACCTGCTGCATTCCATGTCGCGCTTCATTCCGCACTTCATTGCCTTGTCCGCATCGTCGCCCTTCGTGCAGGGTGTCGATACCGGTTTTCATTCGGCACGACTGAATTCCGTGTTCGCGTTCCCGCTCTCGGGCCGGGCGCCGTTCGTGTTGACGTGGGACAGTTTCGAGGAATATTTCTCGAAGATGGTCCACACGGGGGTCGTCAACAGCATGAAAGATTTTTACTGGGACATCCGGCCGAAGCCCGGTTTCGGCACGATCGAAGTGCGCGTGATGGACACGCCGTTGTCGGTGGATCGCGCGGCGGCGATTGCCTGCTACATCCAGACGCTCGCGCGGCATCTGCTGCTCGACAAACCGATCACACCGAAGGAAGACGACTACCTCGTCTACACCTTCAATCGTTTCGAAGCATGCCGGTTTGGTCTGGCCGGCACCTGTATCAATCCGCAAACGGGCGAACGCAAGACGATTTCCGAAGACATTCTCGAAACGCTGGATCGGATCGCTCCGCACGCCGAAGCGTTGGGTTCGGGTAATGCGCTGGCTGAAATCGGCTCGATCGCTCGCAGTCAGGTCAATGATGCGACCTGGCTGCGTGGCGTCGTCGAACGGGAGAAGTCCCTGCACGAAGCCGTCAGGCAACAGTGTTTGCAGTGGCGCGCGTAGCCGGAGACTGAACGGCTCGCGGTAAATCGTAAGGAAACCCGCCTCGAGCGGGTTTTTTTCAATAAATTAAATTTCCAGCTCGGCGTATCTTAGGTTTTATAAAGTTAACGTATACAGACGTAGTAGTAGTTAACAAGCATTGCGCCGGCCTGTGGACAACTGAATAATTCCCTGCAAAGTCAATGCGCTGCGTAAACCATAAGTGAGCTGATCGAGGCTGCATGGAGGCCGGTATACGAGGACAACTTCGGTGCGGCCAGGCAGGCCTCGCGGCTTATCAAGAATTGGCGCACAACCTGTCCTTGCGTTTTCCCGCGGTTATCCACAGCTTGCGTTGGATAAGTTAGCTGTACGATTCGCCGCTCTCGCATAGAATGTCGTTTTCGCTGCCTTGCCTTGCAGGGCGGTAAATTTTTGAGATAGTAGAAAACCGTCTTGTCCGCAGTTGGGCGAGGCTACCCCACACAGGCTACGGGTGCGGTCGGCGAATGGTTCGCCAGCGGCGCACGAAAGCTGTAAATAAACCAATCGAAGATTATGAGCGAAGGCGTATACGGAGAACAGGCGACCGGGCGGGTGACCCACAGCCTATTGCGATTGAGCACGGCAATGCGGAGCCAGGCTTGGGAATGGGCGGAAGGCGCTGGCCTGACGCCGACTCAAGGCGAAATTCTGGTTTTGCTGATGCAGCGCAAAGGCCCGATGCGTCTCGGCGAAATTGCCCGTGAAACGGCCCTCACCGCCGCGACAACCAGCGATGCAGTCAGCACGCTCGAGACCAAAGGCCTGGTCGAAAAACGCCGTGCCCTCGACGACGGCCGCGCCCTCGCAGTTCGCCTGACGGCGCGTGGCCGCACGGCCGCGAAGCGCGCCGCGCAATGGCCGGACTTTCTGGCCAAGGCGGTCGGCACGCTGCGCGACGACGAGCAGGCTGTGTTCTATCGCACGCTGCTCAAGACCGTGCATCAGCTGGAAGCGCAAGGCACGATTCCGCCGCACCGCATGTGCCTGACCTGCACGCACTTCGAGCCGAGCAAGAATCCGAAGAAGACGCCGCATCATTGCGCGTTGCTCGATCTGAACATGACGGATACGGATCTGCGCCTCGATTGCTCGGTGTATGAGATTGCCGACGTCGCCACCCAGAAGAAGACCTGGAAGATCTTCGCCCAATAAGGCGGCTTCTTCCGGGACAATCCGCTACACTGCCAGCCGGCTTTGGCGGGCGGCGCATGCCGCCTGTCAGCCATCCGGTGCCGCGTGGCGGCAAGTCTTTAGTCAACCTGAAGGTGGGGCAGGCCGATGAATCACGAAGTTCTGGCCATTCGCCACGTGCACTTCGAGGATCTGGGCAGTCTTGAGCTGGTGCTCGGCGAGCGCGGGCGTCCGGTTCGCTATCTCGATGTCGGGGTGGCCCGCATCGAGGCGCCGAATCCCGTCTCCGCGTCATTGATGGTGGTGCTCGGCGGCCCGATCAGCGCAACCGACGACGCGCATTACCCGACACTCGTGCCGCTGCTGTCCAAGATCGAGAAACGCATAGCGGCGGGTTTGCCGACACTCGGCATCTGCCTTGGCGCGCAACTGATTGCCCGCGCGCTCGGTGCTCGCGTCTATCCCGCGGGCCGCACCGAACTCGGTTGGACACCGCTTACGTTGACCGATGCCGGCCGCGCTTCGCCGGTTCGTCATCTGGATGGCGCGCAGACTTCCATGCTGCATTGGCACGGCGACACCTTCGATTTGCCTGACAACGCGACACGTCTCGCGTCGACTCCTGCGTGCGAGAACCAGGCGTTCTCCTGGGGCAGCCATGTGCTGGGTCTGCAGTGTCATCCGGAGATTCGGACCGATCGCTTCGAGCCCTGGCTGATTGGTAACGCCGGTGAGCTTGCGGGCCACGGTATCGACGCCCGCCAGTTGCGGGCCGAGACCGCGCAGTTCGGTCCCGCGCTCGAAGTCGCCGCGCGCCGGATGTTCAGCGAATGGCTCGATCAGGTCGAGGCGAAACCCTGATAGGCCCGTGCCAGCAGTAAATCCATTGCGGTGCTATGCTCGTTCGCTCTTGGGTTTTTACTGGGCGTAATCCATGAGCGCGCTTTTTTCTCCGCTCACGCTGCGCAGCGTGACGCTTCCCAATCGTATCGTCGTGTCCCCGATGTGCCAGTATTCCGCCGAGCGTGGCGAGGCAACGGCGTGGCACATGATCCATCTCGGCAGCATGGCATTGTCGGGTGCCGGCATGCTGTGCATCGAGGCGACTTCAGTCGAGCCGGACGGACGCATCACACCGGGCGATCTCGGCTTGTGGGACGACGTCACCGAAGCCGCGCTCGTTCCCGTGCTCGCCGCGATCCGCAAGCATTCGCACATCAAGGTCACGATGCAGTTGTCGCACGCCGGGCGCAAGGCGTCGAGCCACGCGCCTTGGGAAGGTGGCCAGCTGATTCCGGTGTCGCAAGGCGGATGGTTGCCGCACGCGCCGTCCGCGTTGCCACACAAGGCAGGTGAAGAGCCGCCATTGGCGCTCGACATACCTGCGTTGAACCGGATCCGCGAGGCATTCGCGGCCTCGGCGCGGCGCGCCGCGCGGCTCGGCATCGACGGACTGGAAGTGCATGCGGCACACGGCTATCTGCTGCATCAATTCCTCTCGCCGATCGCCAATCAACGCGACGACGAATATGGTGGCTCGCTTGAGAACCGTATGCGCTTTCCGCTTGAAATCTTCGATATCGTGCGCGCTGCATTTCCCGCCGACAAACCCGTTGGCGTACGCGTCTCGGCAACCGACTGGGTCGAAGGCGGCTGGACGCTCGAGGATACGATTGCGTTCGCGCAGGAGCTGAAAAAGCGCGGCTGCGACTGGATCGACGTGTCGTCCGGCGGCGTCTCGCCGCTACAGAAGATTCCGCTTGAACCGGGTTATCAGATCCCCTTTGCGAAGGCCGTCAAGGAGGCCACGGGCCTCACCACCATCGGGGTCGGTTTGATCACCGACCCATTGCACGCCGAGCAACTGATCGAAGCCGGCGACGCCGATCTGATCGCGCTGGCTCGCGCATTGCTGTACAACCCGCGTTGGCCATGGCACGCCGCGGCGCAACTCGGTGCGACGGTCGAAGCGCCGCCGCAGTACTGGCGCTCGCAACCGCGCGAGCAAAAGGCGCTGTTCGGCGACATTTCGTTCGGACAACGGTGAAATTGGTGGCACGTCTCGCGCGCGCGTCTTTTTGACGGTTGAACGAAGCCGTCGTGAGCGTGTACGATGCCGGTTGTGGCGCATGAGCGTCGCAGATCGACGCGGCGCTCGCAAGGCGCCGCGTTTGCTATGCGCGTCGGAAAAGAGCAGCGCATTAGACGCGGGCATTCCTGACGGCTGCCGATCTTCACCCCCAAGTTCTTCACAAGGATTCATTCAATGAGTTCACGCAGGATCGCCGTGCGCCGTTCGGGTGTGCACGGCAAAGGCGTGTTTGCCGTCGAACCGATTGCGGCCGGCGAGCGGCTGATCGAATACAAGGGCGAACGGATCTCCTGGAAAGAAGCGCTGCGCCGTCATCCGCACAATCCGGCGGAGCCGAATCACACGTTCTATTTCGCACTCGACAGCGGCAAGGTGATCGACGGCAAAGTGAATGGCAATAGCGCGCGCTGGATCAACCATTCCTGCGCGCCGAACTGCGAAGCCGAAGAAATCGACGGTCACGTGTATGTGCACGCGTTGCGCGATATCGCCGAAGGCGAGGAAGTCTTTTACGACTATGGCCTCGTGATCGACGCGCGGCAGACCAAGAAGCTCAAGAAGGAATACGAATGCCGTTGCGGCGCGCGCAAGTGCCGCGGCACGATGCTGGCCCCGCCGGAGAAGGAGAAGGGCGCGGGCAAGTCCGAGAAGTCGGCCAAAAAGGCTAAGACGACTGCAAAGAAAGCGAAGAAGAAATGACATGCGCGCTGCCTGAGTCGTTCACATTGGTGAACGCGCCAGGCAGTCCGTCGCACAGCTGATCCGTTAGCTATCCACCGGCGCCGAGTGCGCCGATTTTTTTGCCGGCCGCCTTGTATCGGGCGCGGCTTCAATGTGTACGCTGATCGGCACGAGCGGTATGCGCACAATGAAACGTGCGCCGCCTTCCGGCGCGTCTTCGTAATGCACGCTGCCGTGATGCAACACCATGATGTCGTGAACGATGGCGAGGCCGAGACCGGCGCCGCTGTCCACGCCGGCATCGCTCTGACCGTCGCCGCGGAAAAACCGCTTGAAGAGATCGGCTTGCTGATTGCGCGGCACGCCAGGCCCGTTGTCTTCAACGGCAATCTCCGCCATGCGCAGGTCGTCGATCACCGTTTGCGACACCGTTACCGTAATGCGACCGCCATCGAATCGCGACGGTGGCATGTACTTCAGCGCGTTATCCAGCAGATTGGCGATCACTTCGTGCAGCAATACGGGATTGCCGCGCGCCATCAACGGATGGCCGTTACTCGGGTCGTCCAGACGCTGGAAACCGAGGTCGACGTGGAACGTCAACGCACGCGGCACCCATTCCGCGCCGGTATCGAACGCGAGCGCGGCCATGTCGACGTTGACGAAGCGAGCCGCCTGTTCGCCCGGCTCGGCGCGCGCGAGCGAAAGCAGCTGATTCGACAGCCGCACCGCTCGGTCGGCTGCGGCGCGCAGCTCACGCACCGCGGCCAGCGTTTGCTGCGGGTCGCGCGCAACGGCCGCCTGCTCGGCATGCAGCTTGACCGCGGTGAGCGGCGTGCGCAGTTGATGCGCGGCGTCGGCGATAAACTTGCGCTGGCCGTCGAGCGCGGTTTTCAGGCGACCGAGCAACGCGTTCAGCGCACCGGTCAGCGGCCGGATTTCGACCGGCACATAGGTCTCGTCGACCGGTTCGAGCGACGTGTGGGTTTGCCGGTTCAGTGAATCCGCAAGATCGGTCAGCGGATTGAGCTGTTGATTGACCACGCGCCACACGATCACCCAGCCCGCCAGCAGCAGCAATAGCAGCGGCATCATGATCGCGACGAGAAACTCGGCGGCGATTCGAAACCGGTGGTGCACCGGTTGGCCGACCTCGACGACGATCGGATTGCCCGTTGGTTGATCGACCCGCACCTGTGCCACGCGCACCGTCACACCCTGATGCTGCGTTTCGAATACGTACGCGTAATGCATGCGCCGCACGCTCGTGCCCTGCAGCGGAAGATTATGGTCGCCGGCGATTTCGGTTTCGCCAGTGCTGATCCGGTAGACGAGGTGTTCCACCGGGTCCGAGAACATGGCTTGGGCAAGAGGCGGCACGGTGACTTTGGCGTCCGGGCCGGCAATCTGGATCTGTTTGGAGATCGCGGTGGCGAGATCGGCGAGCGAACGGTCGACCACGTGCTGCGTGTACTGCCACGCCAGCCAGTATGCGATCAGGCCGCTCATGAGCGCGAGCAGCGAAAGGGGAGCAGCGAGGCGCCGCAGCAGCGTGCGGCGCAGACTATTGGCGGCCGGCTGGGGCATGATCGAACGCGCGGGAAAGAGGCAACGGCGCAAGCACCGTGAAATTTCGCCGACGGCCGGCGTGTTGCGCAACCAGTGCGCGGCGCCGGCCCGGCGCCGTCAGGCCGCAATGGGCATTGCGGCCTTCATGACGATTATGCGGCCTGGCGGATTTCCTGCAACAGGTAACCGAAGCCACGCACCGTGACGATCTCGACACGGCAGCTTTCGAGCTTTTTACGGACCCGGTGCACGTAGACTTCGATCGCGGTGTCGCCGAGATCGCCGCCGAAATGCGTCAGATGGTCTTGCAGTTGCGCCTTGCTGACCACCCGGCCATGACGCAACAGCAGCATTTCGAGCACGGCGAATTCACGCGGCGAGAGCTCGAGCGGCTTGTCGTCGTTGAAAATGCGGCGGTCGACGCCCGACAGGCGTACACCACCCAGCGACACTTCCGGACGCGGCATGTCGCCGTGCGGACCGCTGCGGCGCATCACCGCGCGAATGCGCGCTTCGAGTTCGGTGGGTTCGAACGGCTTCAGCATGTAGTCGTCGGCGCCGGAATTCAGACCTTGCACGCGGTCGTTCAATTCGTCGCGCGCGGTGAGGATGATCACCGGCGTGTGACGATTGCTCTGACGGAAGCGCGAGAGCAGCGACATGCCGTCGATGCCGGGCAAGCCCAGATCGAGGATCACCAGTTCGTGGCGATTTTGCGTTAGGGCCTGTTCGGCGAAAATGCCGTCGTGAACCATGTCGACGGTGAAGCCGGCTTGTTCGAGACTGCTTTGGATGCCGCGTGCGATGGGGCGGTCATCTTCGATCAGAAGGAGTCGCATGGATTTCGCTCAAGTACAATGGGTTAGGCGTTTGGGCAAGCGGTTCGCCGGGGCGCCTGCTGCACAGGCAGCGTGCGGCGTGGCTATACCGGACTGACACGAAGAAGCGGCCACGAAGCAGGCATCGAGCAGCCTCGAAGCACCTGTTCGGCGCCCCGGACCTGTCGCTTCGCGCGAGTCCCCCGAGGGGCAAGAAAACTTGGGACGGGCCGGCGTTTTCTTGAGAGCGATCACGAAGTCATGTCCGAGATAAGCATTCACGAACTGGAAGCCGCGATCAACTTCTGGCGCGCCCGCTCACCTTCGAGCGGCGACGAACTCGTTCTGTGCAAGGAGGCAAGCGCGCTCTCCAAGCCGTATGCGTTGATGATTGTACAGCGTCAGAACACGCTATCGCCGGATCGTTTGGACGCGACTGCGAGGCTTGCGTGGGATTCTTACGTGCACCTTAAGAATAGCCTGTAGAACTGAAGGTTTGGACAAGGGATTACCTGCAATGCCCTTTCATTGCCGCCGAATTGTTCCGTATGCGGCGCGTAATCACGCCTGAAGCCGACCTGTTTGTTTGTATTACGCCGTAATACTGTCGATAAACGCGGCCAATTCGATGTCGCGTTCGGTCAAGCCGTTGGCCTCGTGCGTCGAAAGCGTGATTTCCACCTTGTTATACACGTTGAACCATTCCGGATGGTGATCCATTTCCTGCGCCTTGATTGCGACGCGGGTCATGAAACCGAATGCTTCGTTGAAGTCGGCGAATGTGAACTGGCGCTGGATTGCGTCGCGGCCCGTCGCGGCTTGCCAGCCATTCAGCGCGGCGATCTGGGTGGCGCGTTCTTCTGAAGTGAGTTTGTGAATCATGGTGCTACCTCATTGAGTCTGGACGGGCACGCCGGTGGGCGTGCACATCCGCTATTTTTTCATGGATAAAGCCTGCCCGTTGCCGGCCTGCCCGGCGTTACCTGTCAGATATCGCCGTCTGCCAGCCAGCCCTCCCGTGAGCCGCGCGTGATGACGCGATCGTGTTCGAGCACGTCGCCGGCCGCGAACGCCGGTTGGGCGGCAAGCTTTGCCAGCAGCGGCGCGAAGTCGGTTTGCGTCACGTTGAACAACTGCGCGAAATCATCGATTACGAAGTAGGTCTTCTGGAACGTGTCGATGCGGTAGCGGGTGCGCATCACGCGTTCGAGGTCGAAGCTGAGCCGGTTCGGCGCGGCACTTTGCTGGCTGTAGAGCGTCTCGCCCTTGCTCGACACAATTCCCGCGCCATAAATCTTCACGCCGTTCGGACTTGCCGCGTCGCGGATCAGGCCGAACTCCACGGTGTACCAATAGAGGCGCGCGAGCAGCGGCAGGGCGCCGGCGTCATGGGCGGCAAGCGCGGCGCGGCCGTATGCGTGCATGTAGTCGGCGAATACCGGGTTGACCAACAGCGGCACGTGGCCGAAAAGATCATGAAAACAATCCGGTTCCTGCAGGTAATCGAGCTGGTCGGGCCGGCGCATCCACCAGGTCACGGGAAACCGGCGGTTCGCCAGATGCTCGAAGAACACCTGGTCCGGCACGAGGCCCGGCACGGCGACAATCTGCCAACCAGTGGCGGGCATGAGCTTCGCGTTGATCTCGTCGAAGGAGGGCACGCGGTCGGCCGGCATGCCGATGCGTTCGACGCCCGCCAGAAACTCGTGACATACGCGCCCTTTGAGCAACGCCGTCTGGCGCGCGTAGAGCTGTTGCCATACTGCGTGGTCGACCGCGCCGTAGCTTTCGGTTGGTTGATCGATGGTGAAATCGGCACGGGTTTCGAGCCCGGCGTCGAATTGCTCTTTCAGTTTGGCGGTATTGGCGGTCGACATGGTGCAACGCTCTGCGGTAGCGGCAGTAAAAATCGGTGATGCAAGTGTAGAGCGGCAAGTATGCGGAAAGGGCGCAACGTTGGCGTTTTATAGATGTGATATGCAATAATCATGCATGAAATCACCATTTAATGCAGGAAGTCGTCATGTTAGAACTGGATCACTTCGATCTCGCGCTGCTGGAGGTGCTTCAGCGCTTCGGCCGGGCAACGCATCAGCAACTGGCTGAGCAGGTGCCGCTGTCACCGTCACAGATTGGCCGGCGCTTGCAGCGTCTGGAGCAGGCGGGCGTGGTGGACGGCTATCGCGTCGTGCTGCGGCCGGAAAAACTCGGGCTCGGCGTCACCGCTTTTACGAGCTTGAAGTTGAAGCACCACGGCGATTCGATCATCGAGCAATTCCAGCAACAGATCGACGTGCTGCCTGAAGTGCTGGAGTGCCATGCCGTGGTGGGCGACGCCGACTATCTTTTGCGCATCGTCGCGCCCGATCTGAACTATCTGTCGACGTTCGTGATGAAAAAGCTGATGCGCGTGCCGGGCGTCGATAGCGTACGTTCGAATATCGTGCTCACCACCTTCAAACGCAACGGGCCGTTGCCGCTCGGCCATCTGTCGCCGGGCGCAGCCGCCGCTTGAAGCGGCGGCGTTACGCATGCGGCGCCGGTCGCGCGGATTCAGGCCGCGGCTTGTAGCGCCTTGGTCTTACGCGGCTTGCTTTGGGGCGCTGTCCGGGCTCAGCAAATCGACGTAGGCCACCGCCACCAGATCCGATTCCGGCACGCCGAGCGTGGCGAACATCGCGTGCGCTTCTGCATGGCCGCCTTCTTCGTCGTCGTCCTGGGCGAGCAGGACTTCGAGTTCGACGAAGTCACCCAGACCGTCCACCCGGTCCAGATGGATACGCGTGCGCCCGGTCAGATACACATGCCGTTCCTTGGTGACGATGCCGCGTGTGGTCAGCGCGGTGGCGAGCAGCGCGTGCATGGCTTCCGGGTTGGTCACCGGGCTGCGCGTGTAATAAGACGCTTTCGGGCCGTCGCGGTCGTCGCGCTGGTAGAAGATCAACTCGGCCGGCGTGCCGTCGTCGAACTGGCGCAGCTTCAGGCGGCCGCGCGGCACGTCGTAGAAAAAGTCCTGCTGGCGGAAGATCAGCGGCGCGTCCGGCGCGAGCTGCGCCGCGCGTTCGCGGAGTTGCTCGAAATGCTGGGCGCGGGCTTTGATTTCAATGTTGCGTGCCATGTCAGGCTCCTGTCGAAGGATGGAGTGGTCGGCGACTTCCGGTGTTGCCGGGGCGAAGCTGCCGGGAAGGACAAAGTCAGGCGGAACGGGAAACAATGCGGGGACAGCGCGTGAGCGCGAAGCCTCAATCTAACAAAAACTGCGTGACGGTGTGGTTTCAGATGTGGGGCGGATGGACGCGGCGGGTGATGGAACTCACCGGGCGATCATCGCGGTGGTCCGCGGAAAGCGCCGCGCGAGAGGACCGCCGTGAGGATCGCCGCGAGGACTGCGCGGTACACGGACATCATGAGAGCGGCTCATATCGCTTGCCTCTCGCACTCTGGCTGACGGCCGATCATGCTTCACGCAATCGTCGTTCGCGTGCTCATCAGGTCGCCCATTGTTGCTCGATCAACTTCAGCGCTGCCGCAATGGCCGGCTCCTCCTTGCGCTGCGCGAGCGTGATGAAGCTGAGCTGAGTCGGCACGGTCACACCTTCGACAATGGTCAGCGCGTGCGCATGCGCTTCGGCGATCGCGGTGGCGTCGCGTGCGAGCGTGAGGCCCACGCCTGATTTGACCAGGTCGAGCATGGATGGCTCCTGATCCACTTCCGCCACCTTGATGGGATTCACGCCGGCCTCGTCGAAGCAGCGCGACAACAAGCGGTTATGCGCCGACGCGGGCGGCGTCCAGATCCACGGCAGCGCCGCAAGCGAGCGCCAGTCGCGCGCGCCTTTGACGCGGTCTTTCCAGCCGGCGGGCGCCAGCACACGGTACTGGAAGTGAGTCAGCGTGACGGCGTGAAAAGCTGGCCCGTCGCGCGGTTCGTCTTCGGACGGCAGGCCGATGTAGTAGCCGACATCGAGCTCACCCGCGCGAACCTGCTCCAGCACCCATCCCGACATGCCGTGGCGCAAGGCTGTCTCGATGCGCGGCCAGGTTTCCACGAGTTGCTTCAGGAAGCCGCCGAGGCGCAGAAACGCCGGGTCGAGGATCGTGCCGATCCGCAAGCGCCCGCGTACTTCGTGGCGCAGCGATTGCGCCGCCCGCTGCACGTCGTTCGCCGCGCCAAGCGCGCGTTCGGCGTGCGGCAGCAGCGCCTGGCCGTCGCGCGTCAGCGAAAGCCCGTGCGAGGTCCGCGTGAACAGCGTCACGCCGAGCGTCTCCTGCAAATGCTTGATTTGCAGGCTGACGGCGGGTTGGGTCAGGTGAAGCTGCACCGCGGCGCGCGTGAGGTTGCCCTCGCGCGCCACGGTGACGAAGGCCCGGAGCAGAGTCAGATCCATATCCTGATATTAACCCGCCTTATAACGCAGTTGAGCATTACTCATTGGATTTGCCGGCCCGAAGCGCCGTACGCTTCAGCTTCAGCACGCCTTGATCGAGCCGCAGGCGCCGGGGCGGAAGACTTCACAGGAAAGAGGACACCATGAGCGAGACATATCAGGACGAAGCCGTGCGCAGCGCGAAGAGCGCGACCGCGCTGACGCATTTCATCAACGGCAAAACCGTCGAAGGCACGAGCGGGCGCTTCGGCGACGTCTTCAATCCTGCTCAAGGCAGCGTCAGCGCACGCGTGCCGCTCGCGAGCGTCGCCGAAGTGGACGCGGCCGTCGCCGCCGCCAAAGACGCGTTCCCGGCATGGAGCGAAACCGCGCCGATCAAGCGGGCGCGTGTTCTGTTCAAGTTCAAGGAGCTGCTCGACCGTCATCACGACGAACTGGCGGAACTGATCACGCGTGAGCACGGCAAGGTGTTTTCGGACGCGAAGGGTGAAGTGATGCGCGGCATCGAAATCGTCGAGTTCGCCTGCGGCATTCCGAATCTGCTGAAGTCCGACTTTACCGATCAGATCGGCGGCGGCATCGACAACTGGAACCTGCGTCAACCGCTCGGTGTGGTCGCCGGCATTACGCCGTTCAATTTCCCAATGATGGTGCCGTGCTGGATGTTTCCCGTCGCGATTGCGTGCGGCAACACGTTCGTGTTGAAGCCGTCCGAGCGGGATCCTTCCTGTTCGAACCGGCTTGCCGAATTGTTGAGGGAGGCCGGCTTGCCGGATGGCGTTTTCAACGTCGTGCACGGCGACGAGGTGGCGGTCGACGCATTGCTCGTGCATCCGGAAGTCAGCGCGTTGTCGTTCGTCGGTTCGACGCCGATCGCCGAATACATCTACACGGAGGGCACGAAGCACGGCAAGCGTGTGCAGGCTTTGGGCGGAGCGAAGAATCATCTGGTAGTGATGCCGGACGCGGATCTCGACCAGGCAGTCGACGCCTTGATCGGCGCGGCGTACGGCTCGGCGGGCGAGCGATGCATGGCCATTTCGGTGGCCGTCGCCGTCGGGCATATCGCCGATGAACTGGTCGAGCGGCTCACGCCGCGCGTGAAGAGCCTGAAGATTCTCAACGGCATGGAGTCGGATGCCGAGATGGGACCGTTGGTCACGGCGGTGCATCGCGAGAAAGTGGTGGGCTATATCGACTCTGGCGTCGCGGCGGGCGCGAAACTGGTTGTCGATGGGCGAGGCCATCAGGTCAGTGGACACGAGAAGGGATTCTTTCTTGGCGGCACCTTGTTCGACGATGTTTCGACCGACATGAAGATTTACCAGGAAGAGATTTTCGGACCCGTGCTTTGTGTGGTGCGCGTGCCGGATTTTGCGTCCGCGGTGGAACTCATCAACGCCAATGAGTTTGCCAACGGCGTGTCGCTGTTTACGTCCGATGGCGGTGTCGCTCGCGCGTTCTCGCGCCAGATCCAGATCGGCATGGTTGGCATCAACGTGCCGATTCCAGTGCCGATGGCGTGGCACTCGTTTGGTGGCTGGAAGAAGTCTCTCTTCGGCGACCATCACGCGTATGGTGAAGAAGGCGTGCGGTTTTACACCCGCTACAAGAGCATCATGCAGCGCTGGCCGGACAGCATCGCCAAAGGCGCTGAGTTTACGATGCCGGTGGCTAAGTAGATTGAGGCATTGGCCTTCGGCAGCGCTGCTCGTGGCGGCCGAAGGCAGTAGCGAAACGGCCGCCGCACATGCAGAAGAAAAGCTGGAAACACGATTAGAGCCCAACGCCGCGGTCGCATGCCAATCATACGACCGGTCTGCAAAAAAGCTTAGGAGACTGAACAATGAGCGATTCCGACACCAGGCCCGAGACCCCGCGGCGGCTCGAAGGCGAGTTCGATTACATCATCGTGGGCGCGGGGACGGCGGGCTGTGTGCTGGCCAATCGCCTGAGCGAAGATCCAGACGTGCGGGTACTGCTGCTCGAAGCCGGCGGCAAAGACGACTACCACTGGATTCATGTGCCGGTCGGCTACCTCTATTGCATCGGCAACCCGCGCACGGACTGGCTCTACAAAACACAATCTGAGCCGCGGCTGAATGGCCGCGCGCTTTCGTACCCGCGCGGACGCGTCCTGGGCGGAAGCTCCTCAATCAACGGCATGATCTACATGCGTGGGCAGCGCGAAGACTACGACGAATGGGCTCGCGTCACGAACGACTCGTCCTGGTCGTGGAACTCGGTGTTGCCCGTCTTCAGGCGCAGCGAAGATCACTATGCCGGCGCGACCGAGTCGCATGGCGCGGGCGGTCCTTGGCGCGTGGAGAAACAGCGGTTGAAATGGAAAATACTCGAAGAGTTTTCACGCGCTGCGCAGGAGACCGGCATCCCCGCCACGGACGACTTCAATCGCGGCGATAACACCGGTGTCGGCTACTTCGACGTCAATCAGAAGCGCGGCATTCGCTGGAATGCGTCGAAGGCATTTCTGCGTCCCGCACTCAAGCGGCCGAATCTCATGGTCATTACCGGCGCGCACACGCAACGCGTCGTATTCGAAGGTCGCCGTTGCACAGGCGTCGAATATCGCGGCGACAACACGGACTATCTGGCCAAAGCACGCTGCGAAGTGATCCTCAGCTCTGGTGCTGTCAATTCGCCGCAATTGCTCGAACTCTCCGGTATCGGCAACGGTGCACGTCTGCAGAACCTGGGTATTGAAGTCGTCAACGATCTGCGCGGCGTGGGAGAAAATTTGCAGGACCATCTGCAATTGCGAATGGCCTATAAAGTCGATGGCGTGCGCACACTCAACACAGCGTCCGCGCATTGGTGGGGCAAGCTGATGATCGGCATGCAGTACGCGCTGTTTCAAAGCGGGCCGATGTCGATGTCGCCGTCGCAACTCGGCGCGTTTGCCAAATCGGACCCGAATGATCGCTCGCTGACGCGGCCCGATCTCGAGTATCACGTCCAGCCGCTTTCGCTCGATCGATTCGGCGAACCGCTGCACCGATTCAACGCGTTCACTGCGTCCGTGTGCCAGTTGCGGCCCACTTCGCGCGGCAGCATTCACATTGAATCAGCCGATGCGTCAGCGCCGCCGTTGATCGCCCCCAACTATCTCTCTACCGATTACGACCGGCACGTTGCCGCCAATGCGCTGCGTCTCACGCGACGCATTGCCGCGGCGCCCGCGCTCTCGCGCTACCGGCCGCAAGAGATTTTGCCGGGCGTCCAGTACCAGACCGAGGAAGAGTTGCAGCAGGCTGCCGGCGCCGTCGGCACGACCATCTTCCATCCGGTCGGCACCTGCCGCATGGGCACGACCGACGACCCCGGCGCGGTGGTCGACAACCGGTTACGAGTTATCGGTGTTGACGGATTGCGAGTGGTCGATGCATCTGTCATGCCGACCATCACCTCGGGCAACACCAATTCGCCCACGCTGATGATCGCGGAGCGCGCCAGCGAGATGATCCGCGAGGATCGCCGTGCGCGCGTTGCCGGCAGTTCCGTGGCACATACAAGCTCGACGCCCTCCGTGTTCGCCGTGTGACAAGTGTCATATGGCTGGCATGAGATGCCCGTCCGACGTGCACGGCGGGCATCACGTGCTTAGGGTCATGTTGCAGACCGGCATCATCCACTAAGTGCAAATCCCAATGAATGCGCTGCATCATTGGCGCGACAATGGCAGCCATGCTGCGTGTGGCCCCATGGATTACCGTCCGGATTGGTGCAGCACGCCAACGAGCGGCACGGGGTGCCGCCGTCATAAAAAGTCGCGCAGCGGTTCGCGCGGAAGATCGTAATGCTTCGCCTTACTCCGTATGGAAGGGAACATGATTCTCGGCGATACGATTCTCGAAACGCGCGGCCTCACCCGTGAGTTCAAAGGCTTTATCGCCGTGAACGGTGTGAACCTGCGCGTGCGCCGTGGCTCGATCCATGCGCTGATCGGCCCGAATGGGGCAGGCAAGACCACCTGCTTCAATCTGCTCACCAAATTTCTCGAACCGACTGCGGGTCAAATCGTTTTCAACGGTATCGACATTACGAGCGAACGCCCGGCGCAAATCGCACGGCGCGGCATTATCCGGTCATTCCAGATTTCCGCTGTATTTCCGCATCTGACAGCATTGCAGAATGTGCGCATTGGCTTGCAGTGTCAGCTCGGCACGGCATTTCATTTTTGGAAGAGCGAACGCACGCTTCGCCAACTCGATGATCGCGCAATGGATTTGCTCACGCAGGTCGGATTGACCGATTTCGCCGACGTGTTGACGGTCGAACTTTCCTACGGCCGCAAACGCGCGCTGGAAATTGCCACCACGCTCGCCATGGAGCCGGAGCTCATGCTGCTCGACGAGCCCACGCAAGGCATGGGCCACGAAGACGTCGATCGCGTGACGGCGCTAATCAAGAAGGTATCGAGCGGCCGCACCATCCTGATGGTCGAGCACAACATGAATGTGATCGCCGGCATTTCCGACACGATTACTGTGCTGCAACGTGGCGAAGTGCTTGCCGAAGGCAGCTACGCCGAAGTGTCGAAGAATCCGCTCGTGATGCAAGCCTATATGGGTAGCGCCGACGCGGCGCTTGCCGGAGCCCACGCATGAATACGATTGCCGAGCGCGAAAGTCTCGACGTTAGCGGGACGGATAATGCCGTGCCCGCGCTGGACATTAAGGGTTTGCAGGCGTGGTACGGGGAATCCCACATTCTGCATGGCGTCGATCTGACGGTGAACCGCGGCGAAGTCGTCACGCTTCTGGGCCGCAATGGCGCGGGACGGACCACGACGCTGCGCGCCATCATGGGCCTGACCGGTCGGCGCACCGGTTCGATCCGCATTGCCGGTCGTGAAACGATCAATCTCCCCACGCATCGCATCGCGCATTGCGGCATTGGTTATTGCCCGGAAGAGCGCGGTATTTTTTCGAGCCTCTCCTGCGAGGAGAATCTGCTGTTGCCGCCGCCTGTCGGGGACAAGGCGCACATGATGTCGCTCGAAGAAATCTATTCGATGTTTCCGAATCTGCACGAACGCCGCATGAGCCAGGGCACGCGGCTCTCAGGCGGCGAACAGCAGATGCTCGCGGTAGCGCGCATTCTGCGCACCGGCGCGAGCTTGCTGCTGCTCGACGAAATCTCGGAAGGGCTTGCGCCTGTCATCGTTCAGGCGCTGGCACGCATGATCATGACGCTCAAGGCGCGCGGCTACACCGTGGTGATGGTCGAGCAGAATTTCCGCTTTGCCGCGCCGCTTGCCGATCGCTTCTACGTGATGGAGCACGGCGCGATTGTCGAGCACTTCGGGGCAAGTGAACTCGAAACCAAGATGCCGGTCCTGCACGATCTTTTGGGCGTTTAAAAAACCGCCCGATTTGCCTCTGATAACCACAAGCGAAGAAACCAGGAGACAGGAATGAAAAAGAACCCACTCGCGCGGCTAGCCTCCCTTTGTTTCGCGGTCGCCGCCGGCGCCGCTCTGACGATGGGCAGCGCGCAAGCGGCTGACGACGCGGTGAAGATCGGCTTCATCACCGACATGTCGGGTCTGTATGCGGATATCGACGGCCAGGGGGGCCTCGAAGCGATCCGCATGGCAGTGGCGGACTTCGGCGGCAAGGTCAACGGCAAGCCGATCACGGTGGTGTATGCGGACCACCAGAACAAGGCGGACATTGCGGCCTCACGCGCACGCGAGTGGTTCGACCGCGACGGCGTCGACCTGCTGATCGGCGGCACGAACTCGGCAACGGGTTTGTCGATGAACACCGTGGCCGGTGAAAAGAAGAAGGTGTACATCAGCATCGGCGCGGGCGCCGACACGCTGACCAACGAGCAATGCACGCCGTACACGATCCACTATGCGTACGACACCACGGCGCTGGCCAAGGGCACGGGCTCGGCGGTGACGAAGCAGGGCGGCAAGACCTGGTACTTCCTCACGGCTGACTACGCGTTCGGCAAGGCGCTCGAGAAAAACACCTCGGACGTGGTGAAGGCTAATGGCGGCCAGGTGCTGGGCGCGGTGCGTCATCCGCTGTCGGCATCGGACTTCTCGTCGTTCCTGTTGCAGGCGCAGGCGTCGAAGGCACAGATTCTGGGCCTCGCCAACGCGGGCGGCGACACGATCAATTCGATCAAGGCAGCCAAGGAGTTCGGCATCACCAAAACGATGAAGCTCGCCGCGCTGCTGGTGTTCATTGACGATATCCACAGCCTGGGTCTCGAAACCACCCAAGGCCTCGTTCTGACGGACAGCTGGTACTGGAACAAGGACGCCACCACTCGCAAGTGGGCGGAACGCTACTTCGACAAGATGAAGAAGATGCCGTCGAGCCTGCAGGCCGCCGACTACTCGGCGACCATGACCTATCTGAACGCGGTGAAGGCGGTGGGCTCGACCGACTCCGACAAGGTGATGGCGCAACTGAAGAAGACCAAGATCAACGACTTCTACGCGAAGGGTTACATCCGTCAGGACGGCAGCATGATCCACGACATGTACCTGATGCAGGTGAAGACGCCGGCCGAGTCCAAGGAGCCGTGGGACTACTACAAGATTACGGCGACGATCCCCGGCGAGCAGGCGTTCACGACCAAGACGGAAACGCGCTGCGCGCTGTGGAAATAAACGTGGATTGGTAACCAGATAGCCGTCTGTCTGCTCGTACTGGCGGGCAATACACAGTGCTGTGTTGGCACACAGGCTGACGGCGAACCGTTTCACATGCCGCGCACGATCGGCGTCGCTGACGCTCACCGTGCGCCGGCTGGATCGTGCGTGACCGATCTCACCTTGGCGATGGCTTAAGGGGTTAAGGCTTCAATGGAAATCTTTGGCGTTCCGCTACCGGCGATGCTGAGCCAGCTGCTGCTGGGGCTCGTGAACGGCTCGTTCTACGCAATTCTGAGTCTTGGGCTGGCGGTGATCTTCGGCCTGCTCAATGTGATCAACTTTGCGCACGGCGCGTTATTCATGCTCGGCGCGATGCTCGCGTGGATGGGTCTGTCGTATTTCGGCTTGCCTTACTGGGTGATGCTCGTACTGGCGCCGCTGCTCGTCGGGCTGTTTGGCATGGCGATCGAACGCTCGATGCTGCGCTGGCTCTACAAGCTCGACCATCTGTACGGTCTCTTGCTGACCTTCGGACTCACGCTGGTCGTGGAAGGCGTGTTCCGTTCCATCTACGGTTCGTCCGGCCAGCCGTACGACGTGCCGTCGGCGCTTTCCGGTGCGACCAATCTCGGCTTCATGTTCCTGCCGAACTATCGCGCGTGGGTCGTAGTGGCCTCGCTGGTGGTTTGCTTCGCGACGTGGTTCGTGATCGAGAAGACGCGCCTCGGCGCCTATCTGCGCGCGGGCACTGAAAATCCGAAACTGGTCGAAGCGTTCGGCATCAACGTGCCGTTGATGATCACGCTGACCTATGGCTTCGGCGTCGCACTGGCCGCATTTGCCGGCGTGCTCGCCGCACCGGTGATCCAGGTCTCGCCGCTGATGGGCCAGCCGATGATCATCACCGTGTTCGCGGTGGTGGTGATCGGCGGCATGGGTTCGATCATGGGCTCGATTCTCACCGGCTTGCTGCTGGGCGTGATCGAAGGGCTCACACGCGTGTTCTACCCGGAAGCGTCGGCGACCGTCGTCTTCGTGATCATGGCGCTCGTGTTGCTGGTGCGCCCGGCGGGTCTCTTCGGCAAGGAAAAATGATGCAGAGAAAAGTGCTCTACGGTCTGCTGCTGATCGTGCTTCTCGCGGTGCCCGTGCTCGGCATCTATCCGCTCTTCGTGATGAAAGTGCTGTGCTTCGCGCTGTTCGCGGCGGCGTTCAATCTGCTGATTGGCTACACCGGATTGCTGTCGTTCGGCCACGCCATGTTTCTCGCGTCGGCCGGCTACATCACCGGCTATGCGATGCAGACGCTCGGCTTCTCGCCGGAGCTGGGCGTGCTCGCCGGCACCGCGGCGGCGACCTTGCTCGGGTTGATCGTGGGCATCTTCGCGATTCGCCGCCAGGGCATCTACTTCGCGATGGTGACGCTGGCGCTCGCGCAGATGGTCTACTTCGTGTTCCTGCAGGCGCCGTTCACGCATGGTGAGGACGGTCTGCAAGGCGTGCCGCGCGGCAAGCTGTTCGGCGTGCTGGATCTCTCGTCCGATACGGCGTTGTACTTCGTCGTGCTCGCCGTGATGGTGCTCGCTTTCCTGCTGATTGTGCGGATCGTGCATTCGCCGTTTGGACAGGTGCTGGTGGCGATCAAGGAAAACGAGCCGCGCGCGGTGTCGCTCGGTTACGATACGGATCGCTTCAAACTGCTGGCGTTTATTCTGTCGGCGGGAATTGCCGGTCTCGCGGGTTCGCTCAAAGTGCTCGTGCAAGGCTTCGAGACATTGAGCGACGCGTATTGGACCATGTCGGGCCTCGTGATCCTGATGACGCTGGTCGGCGGCATGGGCACCTTGTTTGGACCGCTGCTCGGCGCTGCATTGATTGTCGCGCTCGAAGACCGGCTCGGCGATTTCGGCGGGGCGCTGGCGTCATCCACCGGCGTTGAGTGGTTCCGTTCGCTGGGCGAATCGGTAACCATTGTGACCGGCGTGATTTTCATTGCGTGCGTGCTGGCGTTCCGGCGTGGCATTGTCGGTGAGATCATCGCGCGGGTGCGGCCGCTGCGGGCCTGAACGCAGCGAAATTCGTCATCGTTTCGGTATCCGATCTAGTTTGCCGCTCTTGATGTAATGAAGCGGGAGCGCGGGTTGCCAAGACTCCCGGCGGGGTTGAACAGGTCCTGGCAAGCGCGCCCCAATTTAGTGCCGCAGTGCACCACTAGGGTAATTGCTAGTTGTAGTAGAGCAGGTGCTCCTTTAATCTTCATGCAGTTCTGATGCACCACGAAATTTGCAGGTGGAGAACGAGGAGACAATGAGGCACTCAGTGCCCAGACGAAAGCGCTGTTGGATTGATATCCAACAGCGCTTTTTATTTGTGTTTTCGATTATTCGCTATTCGAATTCCCCGCTAATTCGGTGACCCTTTTTATTCACCGGACTTGTCTCTATTTCGCAGCGCACAACCCTGCAAAACGCTTGCAGCGCGTGGCTTCCGCCGCTAAACTCGCTATTCACCGACCGCTGGGTCGGGATTTAAATCCACGGATTTAGATTCGAATGAATAACGGGGTAGACAGAGGAGCGGGATGAAGTCGGCATTGCGTTGGATCAGCGCGGCATTGGTCGCCACTGGAATCACTGCGGCATGGAGCGGCCATGCGTTCGCAGACGTGAAAATCGGCGTGACCGTGTCGGCAACGGGTCCTGCCGCGTCGCTCGGTATCCCGGAAAAGAACACGATTGCGCTCCTGCCTAAAGAAGTGGCGGGCCAGAAGATCGAATACATCGTGCTCGACGACGCCACTGATTCGACTCAGGCCGTCAAGAACACCCGCAAGCTCACCAGCGAAGATCACGTGGATGCGCTGATCGGCTCGACCGTCGTGCCGAACTCGCTGGCCATGATCGACGTCGCTGCAGAAACCACTACGCCCATGATCTCCATGGCCGCCGCGGCAAGCATTGTCGAGCCGATGGATGCGAAGCGCGCGTGGGTCTTCAAAACGCCGCAAAACGACATTCTGATGGCAACCGCGATCGCGCAGCACATGTCGAATCACGGCGTGAAGACGGTCGCGTTTATCGGCTTCTCGGACGCTTACGGCGAGAGCTGGTTCAAGGAATTCGGCAAGGCAGCGGACCTCGCGAAGATCAAGATCGTCGCGAACGAACGCTTCGCGCGCAATGATGCTTCGGTGACCGGCCAGGTGCTGAAGGTCATGTCGCAGAATCCCGATGCGGTGCTGATCGCAGGCGCGGGCACACCGGCTGCGCTGCCGCAGAAAACGCTCAAGGAGCGTGGCTACAAGGGCAAGTACTATCAGACGCACGGCGTCGCCAACAACGACTTCCTGCGCGTGTGCGGCAAGGATTGCGAAGGTACGTATCTGCCCGCCGGCCCGTTGCTGGTCGCGGATCAATTGCCCGATTCAAATCCGGTGAAGAAGAGCGCGCTCGCCTATAAGCGCGCGTACGAAACCGCTTACGGCGCCGGCTCGGTGTCGACTTTCGGCGGGCACGCATGGGACGCCGGCTTGCTGCTGCAACGCGCGATTCCGCTGGCGCTGAAGAAGGGGCAGCCGGGCACGCCTGCGTTCCGCGAGGCGTTGCGCGCAGCGCTGGAAAGCACCAAAGACATGCCCGCGTCGCACGGCATCTTCAACATGAGCGCGAATGACCACTCTGGCCTCGACCAGCGGGCGCGCGTGATGGTGGAGATTGTCGGCGGCAAGTGGAAGTTGTCCGGCGACTGAGCGAGGGCGAAGCGATACGGAACCTCATAGAAAAAGACGCGTGCAGTTGACGCGTCTTTTTTATTGTCCGCTTCACGTGAAAAAGTGTGGTTGCGCGGCTTCAGGACAAACCCGTATTTGGGTTGCGGTCTATTGACCGTCGTTCATGCAGAACGCAATACTACTAACATGTTAGTGTTTTGTTCGCAGGATTTCGCAGCAGTTTGCAGCCGTCGTACGTAGCAAAGGAGTGGCACCAAAGCGGCGAAGGCATCCGCGCTGAGCAGGGAAAACCATGCTTGGCACGCCTCCACCCGATAACTAGATTCAGACACCCGGCCCGTGAGTCGGATTACAGATACGCGCTTCAAAGCGTTTGGAGACTTGCAATGAAAAAGACAAAGCAATGGGTACGCACCGGCATCGCCATGGCGTTGATGTGTGGCGCGGGCGTGGCGTTCGCCCAGGTGAAAATCGGCGTGACACTTTCTACGACGGGGCCGGCCGCATCGCTCGGGATTCCTGAAAAGAACACGATTGCGCTGTTGCCGAAAGAGATCGGCGGCAAGACCGTGCAGTACATCGTTCTCGACGACGCATCGGACACGGGCAAGGCCGTGCAGAACACGCGCAAGCTGATCGACGAAGACCACGTCGACGCGATCATCGGCTCGACCGTCACGCCGAATTCGCTGGCCATGCTCGACGCCGCTTCCGAAGGCAAGACGCCGGTGATCTCGCTGGCGGCATCGGCGGCGATCATTTCGCCGATGGACGCGAAGCGCGCATGGGCCTTCAAACCGCCGCAAAACGACAGCCTGATGGCTGACGCCATCGCCGACTATATGGAGCATCACGGCGTGAAAACCGTGGGCTTCATCGGCTTCGCGGATGCGTACGGCGACGGCTGGAATAACGTCTTTACCGCTGCGGCCGCCGCGCACAATCTGAAGATCGTCTCCAACGAGCGCTTCAACCGCACCGACGCATCGGTCACGGGCCAGGTGCTGAAGACGATTGGCGCGAACCCCGACGCGGTCCTGATCGCGGGTGCGGGCACGCCGTCGGCATTGCCAGCCAAGACGCTCAAGGAGCGCGGCTACAAGGGCAAGGTCTACCAGACGCACGGCGTTGCCAATAACGACTTCCTGCGCGTGTGCGGCAAGGATTGCGAAGGCGAATTCCTGCCGGCTGGCCCGATTCTCGTGGCGGATCAACTGCCTGACTCGAACCCGGTGAAGAAGTCGTCGCTGGCCTACAAAGCGGCGTACGAGAAAGCGTATGGCGCGGGCTCGGTGGCGACGTTTGGCGGTCACGCATGGGACGCCGGCCAGATGTTGCAAGCAGCGATTCCCGTCGCGCTGAAGACGGCGCAGCCGGGCACGGAAGCGTTCCGCGTGGCACTGCGCGGTGCACTTGAGAACATCAAGGAGCTGCCGGTTTCGCACGGCATCATGAACACCACCACGACCGACCACAACGGCCTCGACAAGCGCGCACGCGTGATCGTGCAGATCGTCGACGGCAAGTGGAAGCTGCAGAACGACTAAGCATAAAAGCGGTACGCGCCTCTCGCGCAACGTGCGGCATGTGACGCCGCATTGCCATTCTGTTCGATGACAATGGCATCGACCGCCGCGCCGTGTTCCGGCGCGGCGGTCGCCTTTTCAGGCATTGCGGGTCCGCGGACGGCCGCGAGTTCTGCCGCCACGACGGTTTCCCAGTTTCGATTACGACGCTTCAGGACGAGGAAGTATGGATCTATCAATTGCGGCGATCCTCGCGCAGGACGGTATCACCACCGGCGCGATCTACGCGCTGCTCGCGCTCGCGCTGGTGTTGGTGTTCTCCGTGACGCGGGTGATCTTCATCCCGCAGGGGGAGTTTGTTTCGTACGGCGCGCTGACGCTCGCCGCGCTACAGACACAGAAATTTCCGGCCACCTGCTGGCTGCTGATGGCGATGGGCGCGGCCTGCTTCGTCGTCGAGGTAGCGGGGCTGGTACGCCATCCCGAGCGGCGCCGGCATGCGGCGCGCACGCTGGTCATGCTGGTCGGCAAATACCTGCTGTTTCCGATCGCGGTCTACGCGCTCACGCAGGGCGTTTTCATGCATACGCTGCCGATGATCGCGCAGATCGCGTTGACGCTGCTGATCGTGATTCCGATGGGACCGTATGTTTACCGGCTTGCGTATGAGCCGATCGCGGAGGCGTCCACGCTGCTGCTGCTGATCGTGGCGGTGGCGGTGCACTTCGCGATGGTCGGCCTGGGTCTCGTGATGTTCGGTGCGGAGGGTTCGCGCACCACGGCGTTTTCCGACGCGACCTTCAACGTGGGCAGCCTGTCGATCTCCGGGCAGAGCTTGTGGGTCGTCGGCACGGCGGTCGTGTTGATCGGTGCGCTGTATCTGTACTTCGACCGCTCGATCTCTGGCAAGGCGTTGCGCGCAACGTCGGTGAACCGGCTCGGCGCACGGCTTGTCGGCATCGGCACGACGCAAGCGGGGCGTCTCGCCTTCACGCTGGCGGCGGGCCTCGGTGCGCTGTGCGGCATCCTCGTCGCACCCCTCACCACCATCTACTACGACTCGGGCTTCCTGATCGGCTTGAAGGGCTTCGTGGGGGCGATTATCGGCGGCCTCGTCAGTTATCCGCTGGCGGCTGCGGGCTCGATCCTGGTCGGTCTGCTGGAGTCGTATTCGTCGTTCTGGGCGAGTGCTTATAAAGAAGTGATCGTGTTCACGCTGATCATTCCGGTGCTGCTCTGGCGAAGTCTTGCCAGCCCGCACACCGAAGAGGACGAGGAGTGACGCGATGAAACGGATCATGCAAAACAAGTTCTTCTGGTTGTTCCTCGTGGTGCTGTTCGCGCTACCCGTATTGCCGCAACCGATTCACGTGCCGGAATATTGGGTGACGCTGCTCAACTACATCGGCCTGTATTCGATCGTGGCGATCGGCTTGGTGCTGCTGACCGGTATCGGCGGAATGACGAGCTTTGGCCAGGCCGCGTTTGTCGGCATCGGCGCCTACGCGACCGCGTATCTGACGACGCGATACGGCGTCTCGCCGTGGCTCGCGCTGATCGCGGGCGTGGTGGTGACGGCCCTGATCGCGTTGATGCTCGGGTTGGTGACGATGCGTCTGTCCGGGCACTTTTTGCCGCTCGGGACGATCGCGTGGGGGCTCGCGCTGTTCTACCTGTTCGGCAATCTTGAAATGCTGGGCAAGTACGACGGCATCAACGGAATTCCTGTGCTGAATGTTTTCGGCATCAACCTGGAGTCCGGGCGCCATATCTATTACCTGATCTGGGTGGTCGTGCTGGGTGCGGTGATTTCCGTTCAGAATCTGCTTAATAGTCGGCCGGGACGAGCAATCCGCGCGCTGCGCGGCGGCGGCATGATGGCCGAAGCGATGGGCGTGAACACCGGATGGATGCGCGTGGTGATCTTTGTCTACGCGGCGGTGCTGGCTTCGGTGTCGGGCTTTCTCTACGCCCACCTGCAACGCGCGGTGAACCCGACGCCGTTTGGACTGAATCACGGTATCGAGTTCCTGTTCATGGCGGTGGTGGGCGGGGTGTCGCATGTCTGGGGCGCCGTGCTCGGTGCGGCGATCCTGACAGTGCTGCAGGATTATCTGCAAACGCTGCTACCCAAGCTGCTGGGTGAGAACGGCAACTTCGAAGTGATCGTATTCGGCATCTTGATGGTGCTGCTGCTGCAGTACGCGCGCCAAGGCGTATGGCCGTTTGTCGCGCGCTTTTTCCCGAAAGGTCCGCGTGCCCATTTGGCCGACCATGCCGAACCGTTGCCGCAGCGCAGCAAGCCGGAGGCCGGTGAAGATCTGCTGACGGTGAACAAGGCGCGCAAGCAATTTGGCGGTCTGGTCGCGGTGAACGACGTCAGCTTTGAGGTGAAAGCAGGGCAGATCATCGGCTTGATCGGGCCGAACGGCGCCGGCAAGTCGACGACGTTTAATCTTGTCACCGGCGTGCTGCAAGCGACCAGCGGCGAGATCAAGTTCCGTGGCGAGCGAATCGATTCGTTGAGTTCACGTGAAATCGTCAAGCGCGGGATTGGCCGCACCTTCCAGCACGTCAAGCTGCTGCCGGGAATGACGGTGCTCGAGAACGTCGCGATCGGCGCACATCTGCGGGGGCAGGCGGGCGTATGGCGTAGCGTCGTGCGCCTGAACAGCGCGGAAGAAGCGCGCTTGATGGCCGAAGCCGCGCGCCAGATTCGCCGCGTCGGCCTGGAACAGCACATGTATGACGAGGCGGGCAGTCTTGCCTTGGGACAGCAGCGGATTCTCGAAATCGCACGCGCATTGTGCTGCGACCCGACGCTGTTGTTGCTGGATGAGCCGGCCGCCGGTCTTCGTTATCAGGAAAAACTCCAGCTGGCCGATCTGCTGCGTCGCCTCAAGGCGGAAGGCATGAGCGTGCTGCTGGTTGAGCACGACATGGATTTCGTGATGAATCTCACCGACCGGCTGGTGGTCATGGAGTTCGGGACCCGGATCGCGGAAGGTTTGCCGCAAGACGTACAACAGGATCCGGCTGTGCTGGAAGCGTATCTCGGTGGGGTGGAGTGATGGAGAACACGATGAATGCTGCTGATCCCATTCTCGACGTAGACGGATTGTCGGTCCGCTATGGCAAGGTCGAGGCGCTGCACGGCGCGGCGATCAAGGTGCGGGCTGGGCAGATCGTCTCGGTGATCGGCCCGAATGGCGCGGGCAAGTCCACGCTGCTGAACGCGATCATGGGTGCACTGCCGACCACGGGTCATGCCAAGGGCGCCGTGGTGTATCGAGGCGAAGATGTCAGCGCCGTGCCGGTCGAGAAACGTGTCGCGCGCGGCATGTGCCTTGTGCCGGAAAAGCGCGAGCTGTTTGCTTCGATGACGGTCGAGGACAACCTCGTGCTCGGCGCTTACCGTCGCAAGCGGGCAGGGGAGCGCAACTTTCTCGACCAACTTGAGCCGGTCTTCACGCTGTTTCCACGACTGAAGGAGCGCCGCAAGCAGGCGGCCGGCACCTTATCGGGTGGTGAACGGCAAATGCTTGCGGTGGGCCGGGCATTGATGGGCAAGCCCGATCTGCTCATGCTGGACGAGCCGAGTCTTGGCCTTGCGCCGCTGATCGTAAAAGAAATCTTCCACATCATCAGCGCGCTACGGCAGACCGGCGTAGCCACGCTGCTGATCGAGCAGAACGCCCGAGCCGCGTTGCAAATCTCCGACTACGGTTATGTGTTGGAGACGGGCGAACTGGCGCTGGAAGGGCCGGCGGCAGACCTGGCGCAGAATCCGCGCGTGATCGAAACGTACCTTGGGCTGGCCAAAAAAGTGGCGTAACGCTCCCGCTCTACGCTGATCGCCGACGATTAAAGCGGTGTGTTTCACGTGAAACACACCGCTTTTTTTATGGGTTGGCCGTTCGGACGAAATTCGGGCCTAAACCGAACCCGTTATAATTCGCCCATACATTTCCTTTGAAAGGCTCACGCGATGATCTGGCGTGAGATCCGCGATGCTCTTTCCCACAGAATTTGACGTAATCGTCGTCGGCGGCGGTCATGCCGGCACGGAAGCCGCGTTGGCTTCAGCACGCATGGGCAATACGACGCTCCTGCTGACCCACAACATCGAAACGCTCGGCCAGATGAGCTGCAACCCGTCGATTGGCGGTATTGGCAAGGGCCATCTGGTTAAGGAAGTCGACGCGCTCGGCGGTGCAATGGCGGCCGCGACGGACGAGGGCGGCATTCAATTCCGCATCCTGAATTCGTCGAAGGGCCCGGCCGTCCGTGCGACGCGCGCTCAGGCCGACCGTTTACTGTACAAGCAGGCTATCCGGCATCGGCTGGAGAATCAGCCGAATCTCTGGTTGTTCCAGCAAGCGGTTGATGACCTGATGGTGGAAGGTGACCGAGTGGTTGGCGCTGTCACGCAGGTGGGGATCCGTTTCCGTTCGCGCGCGGTGGTGCTGACGGCTGGGACCTTCCTCGACGGCAAGATTCACGTGGGTTTGAACAACTATACGGGGGGCCGTGCTGGTGATCCGGCGTCCGTGTCGTTGTCGGCGCGTCTCAAGGAATTGAAGCTGCCGCAAGGTCGGTTGAAGACCGGGACGCCTCCTCGTATCGACGGCCGCACCATCGACTTTTCCCAACTCGAAGAGCAGCCGGGCGATCTGGATCCGGTGCCAGTGTTCTCGTTTCTGGGGCGTGTTGAGCAGCATCCGCGGCAGGTGCCGTGTTGGGTTACGCACACCAACGAGCGGACGCACGACATCATTCGCGGCGGCCTCGATCGTTCGCCCATGTACACCGGCGTGATCGAAGGGGTGGGGCCGCGGTATTGCCCATCGATCGAAGACAAGATTCACCGATTCGCATCGAAGGAATCGCATCAGATCTTCCTTGAGCCTGAAGGGCTGACCACCAACGAGTTTTACCCGAATGGGATCTCCACGAGCCTGCCGTTCGATGTCCAGCTGGAGTTGGTGCGTTCGATGCGCGGGTTGGAGCATGCGCATATCCTCCGGCCGGGCTATGCGATCGAGTACGACTACTTCGATCCACGTGGACTGAAGGCTTCGCTGGAAACGAAAGTCATTAACGGGTTGTTCTTCGCCGGTCAGATCAACGGCACGACTGGCTATGAAGAAGCCGCCGCGCAGGGTTTGCTGGCTGGGATCAACGCGGGTCTGTACGTGCAAGGTAAGGAAGCATGGTGCCCTCGGCGCGATCAGGCTTACCTTGGCGTGTTGGTCGACGATCTGGTTACGCGTGGCGTGTCGGAGCCGTATCGCATGTTTACGAGCCGTGCCGAATATCGCCTGAGCCTCCGTGAAGACAATGCGGATATGCGTTTGACTGAGATCGGCCGCGAGCTGGGCGTGGTGGATGACGTTCGGTGGGATGCCTTCAGCCGCAAACGCGACGCTGTTTCACGTGAAACAGAGCGCCTTCGCGCCACGTGGGTCAATCCTAAGACGTTATCGGCTGACGAGGCGACGGCTTTGCTCGGCAAGCCAATCGATCACGAGTACAGCCTGGCGGATCTGCTGCGCCGCCCGGGTGTGTCTTACGACGGTGTTTGCGGGTTGCGTGCCGGTGCTTGCGCTGCGCCTGAAACGTTGGCGGAAGACGACGTTCTGCTTGCCCAGATCAAGGAGCAGATCGAGATCGGGATCAAATATCAGGGCTACATTGACCGTCAGGCGGGAGAGATTGAGCGGAACGAGGCGCACGAAAGCACGCGTCTACCTGAAGGATTGGATTACGCGGAAGTCCGGGGCCTTTCCTTCGAAGCGCGCCAGAAGCTGACGCAGTTCCGCCCTGAAACCATTGGTCAGGCCTCGCGCATCTCCGGCATTACGCCGGCGGCCATCTCGCTGCTTATGGTCCATTTGAAGCGTGGTTTGGGTCGTCGTCCGGCGAAACCCACTGAGCCGGGCACCGACAGCACGCCGGTGACGCAATGACGGTAGGCCAGAAGGGAAGCGGTAGGGAGGCGTTGGCGCCGCTGCTCACAGAGGGCGTGCGCGAGCTCGGCCTCGATCTGAGCGACACGCAACTCGGCAAGCTGCTCGACTACGTCGCGTTGCTGTCGAAGTGGAACGCCGTCTATAACCTCACGGCGATCCGCGATCCGCGGCAGATGCTGATTCAGCACATTCTGGACTCGCTTTCGATCGTGCCGCATCTGGCTCCGCTCGGGCCGTCCTCGGTACTCGATGTCGGCTCCGGTGGCGGTTTGCCGGGCATTGTGCTGTCGATTGTTTTGCCGGAGTGGATGGTGACGGTGAACGACATCGTTCATAAAAAAACGGCGTTCCAGGCTCAGGCCAAGGCGGAGCTCGGCCTTGCGAATCTCTCGGTGGTGACCGGCCGAGTCGAGACTTTGCAGCCGGGCGCCGAAGTACCGGCAAAGTTCGACGTAATTGTCTCGCGCGCATTCGCAGAACTCGCGGATTTCGTTACACTGGCCCGTCATCTCGTTGCGGAGCAGGGTGCGATCTGGGCAATGAAGGGCGTACGCCCGGACGGCGAGATCGAACGTTTGCCGGCTGGCGCCCACGTGGAACAGGTTATTCGGCTGAACGTGCCGTCGCTCGACGCCGAGCGACACCTGATCAAGGTTTTGGTGGATGCCGGCAGCTAGCGGCGCGCTCAGGCTTGTCATGCATCCGCACCCTGTATCACCCATGATTTTCACTTTATCCAAGCAGCAAAAGGGACACACCAACGATGGCAAAAATCTTCTGCGTTGCGAACCAGAAGGGCGGCGTCGGTAAAACGACGACCACAGTCAATCTGGCCGCGAGCTTGGCAGCGCAGGGACAGCGAGTCCTTCTCATCGACCTGGACCCGCAAGGCAACGCCACGATGGGTAGCGGCATCGACAAAGCCGCGTGCGCGAACACGGTCTACGAAGTGCTGGTGGATGGCGTCGCGGTGGCCGATGCGCGAGTGCGGCCCGAAGCCGTTGGTTACGACGTGCTCCCGGCGAACCGTGAACTCGCCGGCGCCGAGGTCGAGTTGGTCAGCGTGCAGAATCGCGAACGTCAATTGAAGGTCGCGCTCGCGGCAGTCGAAAACGAATACGATTTTGTGCTGATCGACTGTCCGCCGGCTTTGTCGCTGCTCACGCTCAACGGCCTGTGCGCCGCACACGGCGTGGTGATTCCGATGCAGTGCGAGTACTTCGCTCTCGAAGGCTTGTCAGACCTGGTCAACACGATCAAGCAGGTGCACGCGAACCTCAACCGTGACCTGAAAGTGATCGGCCTGCTGCGCGTCATGTTCGATCCGCGTATCACGTTGCAACAGCAAGTCTCAGATCAGTTGAAAGAGCATTTTGGTGACAAGGTGTTCGACGCCGTGATCCCGCGCAACGTGCGCCTCGCCGAGGCGCCCAGCTATGGTTTGCCGGGCGTGGTGTTCGACAGGGCATCGCGCGGCGCGCAAGCGTACGTGCAGTTCGGCGCGGAAATGATTGAGCGGGTGCGCGCATTGAATGACGCGCCCCAGGCATCCTAAGTGGATCGGGAAAGCACGATGAACGCAGTAGCGAGAAAGAAGGGGTTGGGACGAGGCCTGGAAGCATTGCTTGGCGGCACTGCGGACATCACCGAGGCGGTGACGATAGAGGGTGCTCCGAACGTGCTGCCACTCAGCAAGTTGCAGGCGGGCAAATACCAGCCGCGTACGCGTATGGATGAAGGCGCATTGCAGGAACTGGCGGCCAGCATCCGGGCGCAGGGCTTGATGCAGCCGATTCTCGTGCGGCCCGTCTCCGCGGACAAGTACGAGATCATTGCCGGCGAGCGGCGTTTCCGCGCGGCGCGTCTCGCAGGTCTCGACGAAGTGCCGGTGCTGGTGAAGAACGTGCCGGACCAGGCCGCTGCCGCGATGGCGCTGATCGAGAATATTCAGCGCGAAGATCTGAATCCGCTGGAAGAAGCGCAGGGCATCCAGCGCTTGCTCGACGAGTTCAATTTCACGCACGAACAGGCGGCGGAGTCGGTCGGCCGATCGCGTAGTGCCGTGTCGAATCTGCTGCGCTTGCTCAATCTGGCGTCGCCCGTACAGACGATGCTGCTGGCCGGCGATCTCGACATGGGGCACGCCCGCGCGCTGTTGGCCGTCGACGCTGCAACGCAGATTACGCTGGCCAACCAGGTTATCAACAAGCGCATGTCGGTGCGCGAAACCGAAAAGCTGGTAACGACGACGACCAAAGCCGCGCCAGCAGTGAAGGCGCGTGCGAATCCGGACGGTGGTCGTGATACGCGACGACTCGAAGAAGAGTTGTCGGATTTGCTGGCGGCGACGGTCAAGATCAAACTCGGCCGACGCGGGCGAGGGCAGGTACTGGTGGACTTCGGCGATCTGGACGCGCTGGAAGGCATCTTGGTGAGGTTGCGCGGCAACGCCACCGCCGCCTGATCGGCGCGTTGAACGTAAGCGGCACCGAAGGCTTGCGATCAGGCTTAATGCCGATCGCAAGCTATTTGGTGCGCTGTGCGCCTCTGGCGCCGCAGCTTTCCTGGCGAGTTGCAAACACATAGAGATTGGGCCCGACTTGATGCATGTCAAACGGCCTATATTTAATGGATTCCTAAATAAATGCGGCGATAAATAATCAGGATCGCTGATATATTGGTCTGATCGCGCCGTTGGGGCGATGCCGAGCGCCGATGCGTTTGCAATGCCGCCTGATTCGCGTCAAGCATCCCGAGAGCGGTCGCGTCACCAACTCCGCGCTGATGAATTCACGAAGTAGGGCGTGCCCGAAACGAAAGGCGAAAGCGCATGCCGTTCTCGGTCGCCCATTCATTCGGCGCGGCGGTGTGATTACGGCGATCCCTCTTGTCATCGACACACACGAGTTTCCGAATACGCTCGCGCCGAGTCGCCGCCTAACTGGTGCCAACCCGTATGTCCACCTGCGGAGGCAAAAATCGGCGTTTGTTGCATTTTCGAGACGTCTGCTACTGCGTTTAAACGACCTGTCGGCGAGTGCAAAGTCGCTTGATCCAAACCGCATGATTTGACGCCCCCCGACAGCCTTACATTTGACGTGTTTCGTACCGCCAGGCAGCTGTTCCCGCATCGTGAGGAGGCTTTTCACGCCGGTTATTGAACGGCCTAAAGTCTTGAATTGCCTGCAACTATCGCTTACAATCGCCCGGATTTAATTGCACGGCAACCCCGTAATGGCAGCGTAAGCTCGCGGGCTGGAACAAGACTTTCGGAACACTGCGATGGCGGTCAAAACGTCGAATCAAGCGCCGAAGAATGGGCACGACGAACACCGCGCTGAACGCAAAGATTCCGTTGCGTCCACCGGTCAGCAAGCGACACCTGATGAAGCGTGGGATGTCGAGCAGCAAGATAACAATATCGTTCCGCTCACGCGGGCTGAAGCTGAAAAGCTGTTTGGTCCCAACGTGAGCCGTCCATCGCGCGTTACGCCTTTCAAGGTCGTGGCAGCGCAAATGGCTTTGTCCCTGGGTGCTACGCTGGTGTGGTGGCTGTTCTACAAGCCGCCGGGCGCTGCTGCGCTGTCCGCGTTCCTGGGAGGAGCGATCTGCTGGGTGCCGGGCGCGTTGTTCGCGGCACGGCTTAGAACGCTGAGCGGCGCCGAAACAGTCATGAGCTGGATGATCGGCGAAGCGCTCAAAATGGGGACAACGATCGCGATGTTCGTAGCCATCGCCTTCTGGTATCACGACGTACGCTGGGTTCCGCTGCTCGTGACCTACCTCATCGCGCTCAAGACGTACTGGATTGCCTTGGCCTGGCGCTAAGGTAGCAGCAACAAAAGTGGCAGCAAAAAAGTAGCAGCAAAAAATTCAGGCCGGCGCGCAGCGCCGGCAACAGGTGTGCGGATATGACACGGTCCGCACCCGGCGTGTTCCCGCAATACAGAATTGCAGCGGGAACGGCCTAAGACGATTTTCGACAATTTGGGTGGCTTTAACGATATGGCAGCTAGCGAAGGCACGCGCGCAATGGATCCGTCCGAGTACATCGCGCACCACTTGCAGAACTTTTCCACCGCGCACCAGACGTCGATTTTCGACATTCACGTGTGGAATCTGGACACCCTTTTCTGGTCGATCGTTTGCGGTCTGGCCACGATCTTCATCCTGCATCTCGCTGCCCGCAAGGCAACGTCCGGCGTGCCGGGCCGTTTCCAGTGCGCGATCGAAATGCTGGTGGAGATGGTCGAGGATCAATCGAAGTCGATGATCCACGGCACGCGCACCTTCATCGCACCGTTGGCCCTGACCGTGTTCGTCTGGGTCGCGCTGATGAACTCGCTCGACTTTATCCCTGTCGACCTGCCGGGCCACGTGATTGGCTGGCTGGGTCTTTCCGAAGTCATCCCGCACCACCGCATCGTGCCGACCGCCGACCTGAACGGCACGCTCGGCATCGCACTCGGTGTGTTCGCGCTGATGATTTACTACAACTTCAAGATCAAGGGCGCCGGCGGTTTCGTGCATGAACTGCTGTCCGCTCCGTTCGGCGCACATCCGTTGCTGTGGATCCCGAACCTTGCACTGAACATCATCGAGTTCGTCGCGAAGACGGTCTCGCTCGGCATGCGGCTGTTCGGCAACATGTACGCGGGCGAACTGTTGTTCCTGCTGATTGCCCTGCTCGGCAGCATCTGGAGCTTCGGCGCGGACACGACGGTGCTTGGCTTCATCGGCCACGTGATCGCCGGCAGCGTGTGGGCAATTTTCCACATCCTGATCGTTCTGCTGCAGGCGTTCATTTTCATGATGCTGACGCTGGTGTACATCGGCCAGGCACACGACACGCACTAACCTGCGCCGTCGACAAAGAATCATCGTTTTTTAAATCCCAGTTCCAACCAGTTCTAAAAGACTTTTCACAAAGGAGTGATCATGCAAGCTTTCATCGCCAACATCCAGGGTCTGACCGCCATCGGTATCGGCATCATCATCGGCCTGGGTGCAATCGGCGCCTGTATCGGTATCGGCCTGATGGGCGGCAAGTACATCGAAGCATGTGCACGTCAGCCTGAACTGATGAACCCGCTGCAAACCAAGATGTTCCTGCTGGCTGGTCTGATCGATGCGGCGTTCCTGATTGGCGTTGGTGTGGCAATGCTGTTTGCGTTCGCGAACCCGCTGCTGTCGAAGCTGGCAGGCTGAGGTTCCTCGGAAGTTTGCGCCTGAGCTATAACTAGTGAGGGCGCAGGGCGGAACGGGCACTCGGGCGCTGATCGAACACAGAATCGATGAGCGCCTTGCCGTTTCACTTTCCGAACTAGCAACGTTTAAGGAAACACCGTGAATCTCAACGCAACCCTGTTTGCGCAAATGGTCGTGTTCCTGATCCTCGCGTGGTTCACGATGAAGTTCGTGTGGCCGCCGCTGATCAACGCCCTCGACGAGCGCTCGAAGAAGATTGCTGACGGTTTGTCGGCTGCTGAAAAGGGCAAGGCAGAACTCGAAGCCGCTCACAAGCGCGTCGACCAGGAACTCGCTCAGGCACGCAACGACGGTCAGCAACGTATTGCTGACGCGGAAAAGCGCGCTGTGGCAGTCGCTGACGAAATCAAGGCTCAAGCACAAGCTGAAGCCGCTCGCATCATCGCGCAAGCGAAGGCCGACGCGGAACAGCAAGTCGTGAAAGCGCGCGAAACGCTGCGCGGCGAAGTTGCTGCACTCGCCGTGAAGGGCGCTGAACAGATCCTGAAGCGCGAAGTCGACCAGGCAGCTCACGCTGACCTGCTGAATCAACTGAAAGCCGAGCTCTGATCATGGCCGAACTTGCAACCATCGCCCGTCCGTACGCAGAAGCGCTGTTTGGCGTGGCCGAAGCTGGTGACATCGCCGCCTGGTCCACGCTCGTGCAGGAGCTGGCACAGGTTGCGCGTCTGCCCGAAGTGCTGTCGATCGCCTCGAGCCCGAAAGTAAGCCGCGCCCAGGTCAGCGAACTGCTGCTCACCGCGGTCAAGTCGCCGCTCAAGGACAACGCACAAGCGAAGAATCTGGTGCAAATGCTGGTGGACAACCATCGCCTGCAATTGCTGCCGGAAATCGCCGTGCAGTTCGAAGAGTTGAAGAACGCCCGCGAAGGGGCGGCCGATGTGCTGATCGTCAGCGCATTCCCGCTCGAAGGCGCGCAGTTGAATGACCTCGTCGCAAGTCTCGAACGCAAGTTCAAACGCAAGCTGAAGCCGACGATCGAAGTCGACTCGTCGTTGATCGGCGGCGTGCGCGTGACGGTCGGCGACGAAGTGCTCGATACCTCGGTCCGCGCGCGGCTTGCCAGCATGCAGACGGCTCTGACGGCCTGAAGCGCCCAAGGCGCTGAAGCGGCTGGCACGCAACAGAATTGACTATCAGGAGCGAATAATGCAACTCAATCCCTCTGAGATCAGCGAGCTGATCAAGAGCCGGATCCAGGGCCTTGAAGCGAGCGCAGACGTTCGCAACCAGGGCACTGTGATCTCCGTGACCGACGGTATCGTGCGCATCCACGGCCTGTCGGAAGTGATGCAGGGCGAAATGCTCGAATTCCCGGGCAACACCTTCGGTCTCGCACTGAACCTCGAGCGCGACTCGGTCGGCGCCGTGATTCTGGGTGAGTACGAACACATTTCGGAAGGCGACGTCGTCAAGACGACGGGCCGTATTCTGGAAGTGCCGGTGGGTCCGGAACTGCTCGGCCGCGTGGTCGACGCGCTCGGCAACCCGATCGACGGCAAGGGCCCGATCAACGCGAAGAAGACCGACGCAATCGAAAAGATTGCTCCGGGCGTGATCTGGCGTAAGTCGGTTTCGGAACCGGTCCAAACCGGTCTGAAGTCGATCGACGCGATGGTGCCGGTTGGCCGTGGCCAGCGTGAGCTGATCATCGGCGACCGCCAGTGCGGCAAGACCGCAGTCGCAGTCGACACGATCATCAACCAGAAGGGCAAGAACCTCTTCTGTATCTACGTCGCGATCGGCCAGAAGGCTTCGTCGATCATGAACGTGGTGCGCAAGCTGGAAGAAACCGGCGCGCTCGAATACACGATCGTCGTGGCCGCTTCGGCTTCGGAATCGGCTGCCATGCAGTACCTGGCACCGTACGCCGGCTGCACGATGGGCGAATACTTCCGCGACCGCGGTCAAGACGCACTGATCGTTTATGACGACTTGACCAAGCAAGCTTGGGCATACCGTCAGATCTCGCTGCTGCTGCGCCGTCCGCCGGGCCGTGAAGCTTACCCGGGTGACGTGTTCTATCTGCACTCGCGTCTCCTGGAACGTGCGGCTCGCGTGTCGGAAGACTACGTCGAGAAGTTCACGAACGGTGAAGTGAAGGGCAAGAGCGGTTCGCTGACGGCACTGCCGGTCATTGAAACGCAAGCAGGCGACGTGACCGCATTCGTTCCGACGAACGTGATCTCGATTACCGACGGCCAGATCTTCCTGGAAACCGACCTCTTCAACGCAGGTATCCGCCCGGCAATTAACGCCGGCGTGTCGGTGTCGCGCGTCGGTGGCGCGGCTCAAACGAAGGTCGTGAAGAAGCTTTCGGGCGGTATCCGTACCGACCTCGCGCAGTACCGTGAACTGGCCGCGTTCGCGCAGTTCGCGTCGGATCTCGACGAAGCAACCCGCAAGCAACTGGAACGCGGCCGCCGCGTGACGGAGCTGCTGAAGCAGCCGCAATATCAGCCGCTGCAAGTGTGGGAACTGGCTGTCGCGCTGTTCGCAGCGAACAACGGTTACCTCGACGATCTGGAAGTTTCGCAAGTGCTGCCGTTCGAAAAGGGCCTGCGCGACTACCTGAAGTCGAAGCACGCTGACCTGATCAAGCGCGTCGAAGACACCAAGGAACTCTCGAAGGACGACGAAGGCCTGCTGCACACGGCCCTCAAAGACTTCAAGAAGTCCGGCGCTTATTGATCCGCGAGTGACCCGCAAGGCATAAACGGACCTTGAAGCGGCGCGGGCCGCAGGAAACTGAACCCGTGCTGCTTCGATCGCTTTGCATGGGACCCGAGTAACCGCTAAAGCGGCAACTCGGGCCGACAAGGAGCAAGCAATGGCTGGAATGAAGGAAATTCGCGGCAAGATCAAGAGCGTGCAAAACACGCGCAAGATCACGAAAGCGATGGAGATGGTGGCCGCATCGAAGATGCGCCGCGCTCAAGAGCGTATGCGCGCTGCTCGCCCGTATGCTGACAAGGTCCGCGATATCGCTGCACACATGAGCCGTGCGAACCCGGAGTATCGTCACCCGTTCATGGTGTCGAACGAAGGCGCGAAGACGGCCGGCATCATCCTCGTCACGACCGATAAAGGTTTGTGCGGCGGCATGAACACCAACGTGCTGCGCGCGTCGCTGCAGAAGTTCAAGGAACTGGAAGGCCAGGGCAAGACGATCGAAGCAACTGCGATCGGCACCAAGGGTCTGGGTTTCCTGAACCGTCTGCGCGCCAAGGTGGTGTCGAATGTCGTGCATCTGGGCGACACGCCGCATCTGGAAAAGCTGATCGGCGCGGTGAAGGTGCAACTCGACCTGTACTCGGAAGGCAAGGTTTCGGCGGTGTACCTGGCGTACACGCGCTTCGTCAATACGATGAAGCAGGAGCCGGTGATCGAGCAACTGCTGCCGCTGTCGGCAGATCAGTTCGAGCGCAAGGAAGAAGACGGCACGACGCCGAGCACGCAGTGGGACTACATCTACGAGCCGGACGCGCAGGCAGTGGTGGACGAACTGCTGGTGCGTTATGTCGAAGCGCTGGTCTATCAGGCCGTCGCGGAAAACATGGCATCGGAACAGTCGGCACGGATGGTTGCGATGAAGGCCGCTTCGGACAACGCGAAGACGGTCATCAACGAACTGCAGCTCGTGTACAACAAGAGCCGTCAGGCCGCGATCACGAAAGAACTGTCGGAAATCGTCGGTGGCGCGGCGGCAGTCTGACCTTAACGGTCAAACACGCCGCTTCGTGTGCGCCTTCGTGGCGCACCCACCTGAGCGGCCCCATCGAAATTGCGCCTTTGCGCGAGTGAAGAATTGAGTATCTAAAGGAAAAGCGATGAGTACTACTGCTTTGGTAGAAGGCAAGATCGTACAGTGCATCGGCGCGGTGATCGACGTGGAATTCCCGCGTGACCACATGCCGAAGATTTACGACGCGCTCATTCTCGAAGGTTCGGAACTGACCCTCGAAGTCCAGCAACAGCTGGGCGACGGCGTCGTCCGTACCATCTGTCTGGGTGCATCGGACGGTCTGCGCCGCGGCACGGTCGTGAAGAATACCGGCAAGCCGATCAGCGTGCCGGTCGGCAAGCCGACCCTCGGCCGGATCATGGACGTTCTGGGTCGCCCGATCGACGAAGCCGGCCCGATCAACTCGGACGTGGTTCGCGGCATTCACCAGAAGGCTCCGGCGTTCGACGAACTGTCGCCGTCGACGGAACTGCTTGAAACCGGCATCAAGGTTATCGACCTGATCTGCCCGTTCGCCAAGGGCGGTAAGGTTGGTCTGTTCGGTGGCGCCGGCGTGGGCAAAACCGTGAACATGATGGAACTGATCAACAACATCGCGAAGGAACACGGTGGTTACTCCGTGTTCGCCGGTGTTGGCGAACGTACCCGTGAAGGGAACGACTTCTATCACGAAATGAAGGACTCGAACGTTCTCGACAAGGTCGCGCTGGTGTACGGCCAGATGAACGAGCCGCCGGGCAACCGTCTGCGCGTCGCGCTGACCGGTCTGACGATGGCTGAGCACTTCCGTGACGAAGGTCTCGACGTGCTGTTCTTCGTGGACAACATCTACCGTTTCACGCTGGCAGGCACGGAAGTGTCGGCACTGCTCGGCCGTATGCCGTCGGCAGTGGGCTATCAGCCGACGCTGGCTGAAGAAATGGGTAAGCTGCAAGAGCGTATTACGTCGACCAAGACCGGCTCGATCACGTCGGTTCAGGCCGTGTACGTCCCTGCGGATGACTTGACCGACCCGTCGCCGGCTACGACTTTCGGCCACTTGGACGCAACCGTTGTGTTGTCGCGTGACATCGCTTCGTTGGGTATCTACCCGGCAGTCGACCCGCTCGATTCGACCTCGCGTCAGATCGACCCGAACGTGATCGGTGAAGAGCACTACTCGATCACGCGCGGCGTGCAGCAAACGCTGCAGCGCTACAAGGAACTGCGCGACATTATCGCGATTCTGGGCATGGACGAACTGGCGCCGGAAGACAAGCTCGCCGTGGCGCGCGCTCGTAAGATCCAGCGTTTCCTGTCGCAGCCGTTCCACGTCGCTGAAGTGTTCACGGGCTCGCCGGGCAAGTACGTGCCGCTGAAGGAAACGATTCGTGGCTTCAAGATGATCGTTGAAGGCGAATGCGACCACCTGCCGGAACAGGCGTTCTACATGGTCGGCACGATCGACGAAGCCTTCGAAAAGGCCAAGAAGATCCAGTAAAGGTCGGGTGTAACGAAGCGGGCGTCGGTTCTCGCGCGGAACGGATACTATTAAAGGTATCGGGATCGCAAAGCCGGCGCCTCTTAATACGCTCAACCCAGCCTTGCATGGGACGACAGTAAGCGTTAAAGCGCTCGCTCTCGTCGAGCTTTGCAGGGGACCCGAGTAAGCGCTAAAGCGCCAACTCTGGTCGTCACAGGAGTCGACACTTATGGCAACAATCAAGGTAGACGTCGTCAGCGCGGAAGAGCAGATCTTCTCGGGTCAGGCGAAGTTCGTCGCGCTGCCGGGCGAAGCGGGTGAACTCGGCATTCTGCCGGGACACACGCCGCTCATCACGCGGATTCGTCCGGGTGCGGTGCGAATCGAAGCTGAAAATGGCGAGGAAGAGTTTGTTTTCGTCGCCGGCGGCATTCTCGAAATCCAGCCGGGCGCTGTGACGGTTCTCGCCGACACGGCGATCCGCGGCAAGGATCTCGACGAAGCCAAGGCTGAAGATGCACGCAAGCGTGCGGAAGAAGCGCTGCAGAACACGGGTTCGAACCTCGAATACGCGACCGCGCAAGCGGAACTGGCGTATGCGACGGCTCAGCTCGCTGCGATTCAGCGTCTGCGCAAGCTGCGCGGTCAGCACTAAGCAACACGTATCAGAGAGAAAGCAGCCTTCTTGGCTGCTTTTTTTTGACCTTTAATTGACGTTTACGGAAAGGTCAGCAAAATTGTGGTCGAGCATTGATGGATGCCACGCTTTAATAGATGGTGATGCGCTGCGGGTAAGACTTGATGCCTGACGGACACATGCCGATGGCACAATCGATTTCAAATTCATTTCAATAAGCGAGCTTCCGCTCAGTTCACGGAGACAACACCATGGCAACGCACGTGTCAGGCGAAGGTGCACTCATCGAACCCAAAGACGGGCTGTCTTACGTCCGCGGTAAGACCGACATCCCGTTGAGCGACGCGACAGTTGGACAGTTTCTGCGCGATACGGCGGAGCGCTTTCCGGATCGTCCAGCCGTGGTGTTTCGCGAGCAGCGTATTCGCTGGACATGGAAGGAGTTCGCAGAAGAAGTCGACGTGTTGGCGGCCGGTTTGCTCGCGCTCGGCATCGTGAAAGGCGACCGGGTGGGCATCTGGTCGCCGAATCGGGTGGAATGGTTGCTTACCCAGTTTGCGACCGCGCGCATCGGCGCCGTGCTGGTCAATATCAATCCGGCATACCGGCTCGCGGAGCTCGAATACGCGCTGAACAAGGTCGGTTGCAAGGCGATCATTGCGGCCGAGCGTTTCAAGACCTCCATGTATCTGGAGATGTTGCGGGAACTCGCGCCCGAACTGGCCACGCAGGCGCCGGGAGAATTGCATGCGTCGAGATTGCCCGAACTGCGCTACGTGATTCGCATGTGCGATACCGAAACGCCGGGTATGTTGAGCTTTTCCGACGTGATCGAACAAGGTCGAGCGGCGCTGGATGTTCCAAAACTGGACGCCATCGGCGACACGCTTACGTGCCACGAGCCGATCAACATTCAGTTCACCAGCGGCACGACAGGCAATCCGAAGGGCGCGACGCTGACCCATCGCAACGTGGTCAACAACGCGCGCTACATCGCGATGGCGATGCGGCTGACCGAACAAGATGGCTTATGCATCCCGGTGCCGTTGTATCACTGCTTTGGCATGGTGCTGTCGGTGCTGGCGTGCGTATCGGTCGGCGCCAATATGGTGTTTCCCGGCGAGGGATTCGACCCGGCGGCAACGCTAGCCGCGGTCGCGGAAGAGCAGTGCACAGCGCTGCACGGCGTGCCGACCATGTTCATCGCAGAACTCGATCACCCTGACTTCGCCACCTACGACCTGTCGCGCCTGCGCACCGGCATCATGGCGGGCTCGCCGTGCCCGATCGAGACCATGAAGAAGGTGGTCTCCAGGATGCATCTGGCGGAGATCACCATCGCCTACGGCATGACGGAAACCAGCCCGGTCTCGTTCCAGAGTTCGACCACCGACCCGCTCGACAAGCGCACGACCACGGTGGGCCGCATCCAGCCGCATCTGGAGGTGAAAATCGTCGATCCCCTTGGGAACATCGTGCCGGTGGGCGAAACCGGCGAGCTGTGCACTCGCGGCTATTCGGTGATGCAAGGCTACTGGGACGACGAGACCAAGACACGCGAAAGCATTGTCGACGGCTGGATGCACACCGGCGATCTGGCGACGCTCGATGCTGAAGGCTACTGCAATATCGTCGGGCGCCTGAAGGACATGCTGATTCGCGGTGGCGAGAACATCTATCCCCGCGAGATCGAGGAGTTTCTGTTCCGTCACCCGAAGATCCAGAGCGTGCAGGTGTTCGGTGTGCCCGACTCGAAGTATGGCGAAGAGGTTTGCGCGTGGGTTGTCTTGCGCTCCGGTGAGCAGGCTACCGCGGAAGAGATCCAGCAGTTCTGCCAAGGTCAGATTGCGCACTACAAGGTGCCGAAGTACATCCGTTTCGTCGACGAGCTGCCCATGACGGTGACCGGCAAGGTGCAGAAGTTCATCATGCGCGAACGGATGATTAGCGAATTGAAGCTGCGGGAAGACAAGACGGCGTGACGGTCAATGGCCGGTCCGCGCGCGACGTAATGGCGCGACGGACCAGTCATTGAAGAACAGAACACCAACCGTTTGCCCGGCGCAAGAGTTGCAAAACAACCGCTAACGCACTCTAAAAAGCGCCTTACTGCACTGCGCAAACGTTTGGCTAGGCGAAAAAAAAGCGGGCCTGGAGCCCGCTAAAAACCACACGCTACGGGGTTAGCGCGAGGAGACCAAAGAAGGAACCGACTGAGACGACGACCCTGCGTCGACTACGGCCCCAGCAGGGATGCCCCTTCACAGGGCTTCGGCATGCGCCGACCGGCAAGTGCATCGTATCCGCTCACACCACGCACCCAGCCACATCCGTGTTGAAACCGTTGAGGGCATTGTGGGCGAATTACCCTATGAGCGCGGTAACAAAGTGTTTCAGGTTGTAACGCCCGCCAGATAAGGCGCTGCGGGACATATTGCCAAAAAGAATTGTTTGAAACGTAATATTTACCGATGACTCGTTCGCAATTTCATACGCATGATTAATGCTATTCGCGAAGCATATTGCGGCGTATTCCGTTCAGTCGATTCCGCATGAAATGGTTGCATGGTCATCTTTTGGGGCGAGAAATCGCCTGTGTTACAGGTCTGCCACCGCTGGAAAAATCTCAGCAGCGCAAACGGCGTCGCTTTGTTGTGTCGCAGCATATCGTCGGATATGCGATTGGCGCGTAAAGGGCTGGTTCGTCTGCTGGCGAACCGGGGTAATTGTTCCGCTTTTACTTAACGTCAGCCCTTCACCGTTACATGATTCGACGTGTGAGCGAAATCGGTCAGCATTTTCCGACCGCCCCAGGTTCACTGTGGGAGCGAAACGCGGGCGGCCGAGGCAAAGCGCCTTGCTACTTCAGCCACTTGTCCGAAATGGCCTGATATTCGCCGGTTGCCCGCGCGAGGTGTAGCCATTGGTCGACATACTCCTGGAATGCCACATCACCACGCGGCAGCAACCAGGCCTTTTCTCCGTATTGGAAAGGCTTATCCGGATGCACTGAGCAAAGGCCCGGATTCAGCTTTTGCTGCAGCAGCGTTTCAGACGCGTCGGTCACCATGACATCGGCTTTGCCGGCGAGGATCTGCTTGAAGATCGTCACGTTGTCCGGATAGACGGTCAGGTTGGCGTGCGGGAAATACTGCTTCGCGAAGCGCTCGTTGGTGCCGCCCGGGTTGACGATCACGCGAGTGGCAGGCTGGTCGATCTGCGCGACCGTCTGATATTTGGCAACGTCATCGCACCGAACGATCGGCGTTTTGCCGTCGATCATGTACGCCTGCGTAAAAAACGCGCGCTTCTGGCGCTCAAGTGTTGGCGATACACCGCCTACGCCTACGTCGCATTTGGCGACGAAGTCGTTCATCAGGTTCGACCACGACGTCTTGATGTATTCCGCCTTGACGCCGAGTGATTTGGCGAGCGACTCCGTCATGTCGATATCGATACCTTCGAACTGGCTGTCTGCCTTGTAGAACGAGTAGGGCTTGTAGTCGCCAGTCGTACAGGCGCGCAGTGTGCCACGGGCGATGATTTCGTCGAGCCGCGAAGGGGCTGCGGCAGCGGCGGTGCTCTGAGCCTGAGCCGCGCCCGCGTGCATCAAAACCCCGGTTAGCGCGCCGAGCAGCGCGAGTGTCGCCTTGTTCATCGAGTCTCCTTGCTTGTATGTAATTGCGTGGTAAGTCCGTTCGATCATAGCGCGGCAATTCGGGCTTGAACATTGGCCGTTCAGCCAGGTGCAGCGCTGCCGCCGCCCCCTGCAAAACCCGTCGCCGGCGGGGCGCACAACACTTATTGCCCGCATCAAGCGAGATGTGGCGAGCCCGCTCCGGTAAAATGCCTTTTTGCCCTGAGTCGTACGCAACGTGGCCCATAAACTCCTGAACGACACTTTCCTGCGCGCGCTGCTGCGCCAGCCGACCGACTACACGCCGATCTGGCTGATGCGGCAAGCCGGCCGCTATCTGCCGGAATACAACGCCACGCGAGGTCGCGCGGGCAGTTTCCTCGGTCTGGCGAAGAACCCGGCATTCGCGACGGAAGTCACACTGCAACCGCTCGAGCGCTATCCGCTCGACGCCGCGATCCTGTTCTCCGACATCCTGACCGTGCCCGACGCCATGGGGCTCGGCCTTGAGTTCGTGACGGGCGAGGGCCCTCAGTTTGCGCGCCCGGTGCGAACAGAAGACGATGTCGCGCGCCTCGCGGTGCCGGACATCGACGCCACGCTGCGCTACGTGACCGACGCGGTGCGCGAAATCCGCACCGCGCTCACAGACGCGCAGGGACGTCAGCGCGTGCCGCTAATCGGTTTTTCGGGCAGTCCGTGGACGCTCGCGTGCTACATGGTCGAAGGCGGCGGTTCGGCCGATTTCCGCACGGTCAAATCGATGCTGTATGCGCGTCCGGACCTGATGCATCGCATTCTCGACGTCAACGCGCGCTCGGTCGCGGCTTACCTGAACGCGCAGATCGAAGCTGGCGCGCAAGCCGTGATGATTTTCGACACGTGGGGTGGGGCGCTGGCGGACGGCGTGTATCAGCGCTTTTCATTGCACTACATCCAGCAGGTGGTCAGCCAGTTGAAGCGCGACCACGACGGCGAAAAGGTGCCGGTAATCACCTTCACGAAGGGCGGCGGCCTGTGGCTCGACGAGATCGCTGAGATCGGCGTGGATGCGGTCGGCCTGGACTGGACCGTGAATCTGAGCAAGGCCCGCGAACGCGTGGGCGGGAAGGTGGCGCTGCAAGGCAATATCGATCCCTCGGTGTTGTTTGCCCCGCCGGCTACGATCCGCATGGAAGCGCGCGCTGTGCTCGACAGTTTCGGCAACCATCCGGGCCACGTGTTCAATCTCGGCCACGGCATTTCGCAGTTCACGCCGCCGGAGAATGTCGCCGAACTGGTCGACGAGGTGCATCGCCATAGCCGGGCTATTCGCAGCGGGGCTCATGCACCGGTATGAGGCCGTAATCGTTACCAATTTTGCTGCAGCGCAGCGAACTGGGCTCTCGGTCTAAGGGAAAATTTGCGGTTGGCGGGCCGTCAGTTGGCGGTCCTGCGAAAGTCAAGACTTGACTTATGCACATTCATCACGCTGCGGCGCGGTAGAAGCTTTAGTCGCATCACAACCCTTGCACATTGCAGGCGCATTTGATCTAAGCCTTGTCTGGCAAGGGTTTGACGGGGGCGATACAGAATGTGTGGAAGCCCACAGAAGGCCGCTGCGCCGTGCTTTCGGGGCGTTCCGGGCAAAGTTCTCAACAAAGTTATCCACAGGCACGCGGGCCGATTGCAATTGTTCAGCGGAATCCAAAACTTAGCGCCGAAATTGAAGTTTTACTTTAACTTCGGGGGGAGCGCCGTATGCTCGACGGGCACCACGATGCGGCGTCGTGTCGCGCCCGTGCTTCTGATTTCCGCCCACGCGTGAGTGACGTGTTCGTTCGCGTCGCGCTGGATCATCCACTGCCGACCCTGTTCGACTACCGGTGCGACACGCCCGAGCCGGTCGCGCCGGGCATGCTGGTGAGCGTGCCGTTTGGCAAGCGCGATGTCGTGGGACTCGTCTGCGAAGTGACCACTCACAGTGAGGTCTCGCCCGACCGCCTGCGCGCAGTCAATGGCGTGTGCACGGCGTGCCCGCCCGTCTCGTCCGAATGGTTGAGGTTGGCCGCGTTTGCCGCGGACTATTACCAGCGCAGTCTTGGCGAAGTGGCGTTGCCGGCTTTGCCGCAGGCGTTGCGCGATGCTTCCCGGTGGTCGCGCCTGTTTGCGCCGCAGGAGCGCTACAGCCTCACGCCCGCTGGCCACGCGTCGCTACCTGACGCACTGCCTGCGCGGGCGAGCGCGTTGCGCAAGCTCGCGCAGACATTGGCCGGGACCGACTTCCTGCTGGCTGCCGACGCTCGCGCGCTGCATCCCAAAGCGATCGCGACGCTCGATGCCTGGCAGGCGGAAGGCTGGGTGGCGCTCGACATCATCGAAGCCGCCGCAGCGGTCGCTATTCCAGCGTCGTCCGACGCGCCCGCGCCCTCGCTGCCGACGCTCACCGACGAGCAGGCCGCCGCAGTCGAAGCGATTCGCGACGCCGACGGCTTCGCGCCGTTCCTGCTGCACGGCGTGACGGGGAGCGGCAAGACCGAGGTCTATTTGCGCGCGTTGGCCGAGATCCTCGCGGCAAAGCCCGACGCTCAGGCGCTGGTTCTCGTGCCCGAAATCAATCTGACGCCACAATTCGAGGCGGCCTTCCGCGCCCGCTTCGCCGCGCTCGAGGGCACGTCGATCGTCACGCTGCACAGCGGTCTCGCGGAAGGCGAGCGTGCTCGCAACTGGTTCGCCGCTCACACGGGCCGCGCCCGCATCGTACTCGGCACCCGGCTGGCGGTGCTCGCCTCGCTGCCGAAGCTCGCGATCATCGTCGTCGATGAAGAGCACGACCCGGCGTACAAGCAGCAGGAAGGCTTGCGCTATTCAGCCCGCGATCTGGCCGTCTATCGCGCCAAGCAACTCGGCTTGCCGGTCGTGCTCGGCTCGGCCACGCCGTCGCTGGAAAGCTGGTGGCAGGCCGATCAGGGGCGCTACAAGCGGCTCACGTTATCGCGCCGCGCGGTCGCCGAGGCCGTGCTGCCTACCGTGAAGCTGATCGATCTGGAAGAAGAGCGGCGGCGCGGGCGGGCTTCTGTGGAAGGGTTGTCGGGGCCATTGATTGCCGCGCTGAAAGCGCGGCTCGAACGCGGTGAGCAAAGCCTCGTGTTCCTGAACCGCCGCGGTTATGCGCCGCAACTGGCCTGCGATGCCTGCGGCTGGGTCGCCGGCTGTCCACGTTGCAGCGCGTATGTCGTGTTGCATAAGCCCGAGCGCGCGCTACGCTGCCACCACTGCGGCTGGGAAGCGCGCATTCCGCGTTCGTGCCCCGAGTGCGGCAACGTCGACATCGCACCGATGGGCCGCGGCACGCAGCGCGTCGAAGAAACACTGGCGAGCGCGGTGCCCGGCGCCCGGGTGTTGCGTATCGATGCCGACAGCACACGCCGCAAAGGCAGCGCACAGGCTTTGTTCTCCGACGTGCACGCGGGCGAGGTCGACATCCTCGTCGGCACACAGATGATCGCCAAGGGGCATGACTTCCAGCGCGTGTCGCTGGTCGGCGTGCTGAACGCCGACACCGCGCTCTTTTCCCACGACTTCCGCGCGAGCGAGCGGCTTTTCGCACAACTGATGCAAGTGAGCGGCCGGGCGGGCCGCGCGGGTTTGCCTGGCGAAGTGCTGGTGCAAACGCGCTATCCGCGCCACGCGCTCTACCACGCGCTCGGCCGCCACGACTATGTCGGCTTTGCCAACTCCACGCTGGCCGAGCGGCGCGACGCGCACTTGCCGCCGTTCGTCTATCAGGCGTTGCTGCGGGCCGAAGGCCGCACGCTCGAGGCCGCGCTGGCCTTTCTGCAGCAGGCGGCGGCCGCACTGGGCGACATTCCCGCTGCAGAACGCGTGACCATCTATGACGCGGTGCCGCTTACTATCGTCAAGGTGATGCACGTGCATCGCGCACAGTTGCTGATCGAGAGTGCGTCGCGTGGCGCGTTGCACGCCACCTTGCGCGCCTGGCAGCCACTGCTGCGCGGCATGAAGGGCGTGCTGCGCTGGAATCTCGAAGTCGATCCGCTCGACATTTGAGGCACGTCGCCAGCGCGGCGGCGCCGTTACTCCTTTCGGTCATATTCATAGAGCGAATGGTCGTTTCGTTTTGTGACGCCGCTCGCCTATATTTCGCCGAATCGGCGCACATTCAGGCAAAACTCCAACATTCCGGCGCCGACGCACCTCAACTCTCTCGGGGCATGGCGATGAGCGATACCAATCAAACGCTGCCAACCGGCGCCGCTCCGGCGAACCGGCAAAGCACGCACGGCGGTGGACTTTTTTCGACCGAAGACTGGTGGGCGGTCTGGGTCGGGCTGCTGGTGGTCGTGATTGCGTGGGCGCTGTTCGCGTCCGGCAGCAGCATCAAGTGGCTCGCGGTTGCGCCGGCTAAATGGTCGAGCGTCGCGCAGGCCGTGCAGGACGCCGGCAAGCATGTGCCGAACTATGCCGCGCTGTTCGGCGTGTTCGCGCTCCTGTTCGGCGTGAGCCTCGCAGCGCTCAAGCAGCGGGTCGGCGCTTTCCTCGGCTCATTCCTGATCCTGTTCATCGCATCGGCGCTGATTTTTACGCTGGGCGCGTGGGTCAACGCGTCGAAGTACAACCTCGAACCACCGCTCGTCGCGCTGGCGCTGGGCCTTTTGATCTCGAACGTATTCACGCTGCCCGAGTGGTTTTCGGCGGGCTTGCGCGTCGAGTTTTACATCAAGGTCGGTATCGTGCTGCTCGGCGCGACATTGCCGTTCACGCTGTTGGTGTGGGCCGGACCGGTGGCGGTCGGGCAGGCGAGCATCGTCTCGCTCGTCACGTTCTTCGTGATCTTTTTTGCTGCGACGGCGTTTGGCCTCGACCGGCGTTTTGCGGCCGTGCTCGGCGTCGGCGGCGCGGTGTGCGGCGTCTCGGCAGCGATCGCGATTGCCGGCGCGGTGCGGGCCAAGCGCGAACAGGCTTCGGTGGCGATCACGTTGGTGGTGCTGTGGGCGATCGTGATGATCTTCGTGTTGCCGTTCGCGTCCCGCTCGCTCGGATTGTCGACCGCGGTCGCTGGCGCATGGATCGGCACCTCCGAATTCGCCGACGCGGCCGGGATCGCGGCCGCGCAAGCTTATGGCGACCTCGCCAAACACGCGGGTGGAGCGATCGCGGGTGCGCCGGAGGCGTCGCTACAGGCGTTCACGCTGATGAAAGTGGTCGGCCGCGATATCTGGATCGGTATCTGGGCGTTCGTGCTCGCAATCGTCGCGAGCACGCGCTGGGAGTCGCAAGATAGCGGCGTCAAAGCCAAACCCAACGCCGGCGAGATCTGGGCGCGCTTTCCGAAGTTCGTGATCGGCTTCGTGATTGCGTCGGCACTGGTGACGTGGGTCGCCAGCCACTATTCGCTGGCCGATTACCGCAAGGTCGTGACGCCCGAATTCGTCGCCCCGATCACCGCGTTGCGCACATGGGCATTCACCTTCTGTTTCCTGAGCATTGGGTTGACCACGCGCCTGCGTTCGCTGAGCGCCACTGGCCTGAAGCCGTTCCTGGCCTTTACGGTAGGCGTGGTGGTCAATATCGCCATCGGCTACGCGCTGTCCGCGCACGTGTTCGCGCCGTACTGGAATAGCTTGGGGCAGGGCTCGTGACGAGCGGCGCGCTTCGCATCTCCAGCACGGCGGACGCGCGCGACGATGCGTGCGCGCCGTGCTGCGCCGGCTGCCGGTATCGTGCTGAGAGTCGGGACTCGCTGGAGCAGGGCATGCCGGGTCTCGCGGTGTTGGGTTCGGCATTTGGCGCGAGCGTGGCGGACAGCCGGCTTTGCCGGCTGCACGACCAACTCGTTTCGCCCGCCGACGCCTGTCCGCGGTTCGAACCGATTTTGCGGTACTGACACCGCCTGCGCTTCGCCGCGGCACCAGGCCGGACGTTACCCGCGGCTTCCCGCCGTGCAGGCCGGAAGCCAGCGTCGCTCACTCCGGCATGCCACGCCGGACATCCCTATTCAATCGTTCAGCGCGGCCCGCGGATCGCCCGCCGATGCGCGCGAAGCCGCGGGTGTTCGTTCCTGCGCGGGTTCCCGCCTGCCCGGGCCACTTGTCGCACCGCGGATGAACAACACCGCGCAAGTCGCGCACATTGCCCAGATGCCCAGTACCACCAGCCATTTTTCCATTTCGCCTGTCCTCTAAAACCCCGTACCGTTTTTTTTGTGCGTGCCTCAAGGAGGCCGCGCGCCGCTATGTTCCGTATAACGGCGCGCCGACCCGTTCTGATAAGGGTAAATGCAAAAAGAATCACGCCAGGGAAAGTACTGATCGCAACCGCCGTCGCCCCGCGCAGCGCCATTGCGCGCAAACCCCCGTCACATAAGGCTCACGGCAGGGTGCAACCGCGCGCCTGAGGTGGTTGCACCTTTTTATTGGGAGGCGTACGATTCGCCCAACTTTTAGTCTTTTTGCCAGCGCATTCGTCTGGTCTCCGAAGAAGGAAACATGGCTAGCACCACCCTTGGCGTTAAGGTCGACGACCTCCTGCGTTCGCGGCTGAAAGATGCCGCTACCCGTCTCGAACGCACTCCGCACTGGCTCATCAAGCAGGCCATCTTCGCGTACCTCGAAAAGATCGAGCATGGTCAATTGCCGCCCGAACTGTCAGGCGTGGCAGGCTCGGCCGATCTGACCGACGGTGCTGCGGTCGAGCACGAGGAAGACGGTGCATCGCACCCGTTCCTCGATTTCGCGCAGAACGTCCAACCGCAGTCGGTGCTGCGCGCCGCGATCACGGCGGCGTACCGTCGTCCGGAGCCGGAATGCCTGCCGTTCCTGCTCGGTCAGGCGCGTTTGCCGGCCAACCTCGCGGGCGACGTGCAGGCCATGGCCGGCAAGCTCGTCGAAACGCTGCGCAGCAAGAGCAAGGGCGGTGGCGTCGAAGGTCTGATCCACGAGTTCTCGCTGTCGAGCCAGGAAGGCGTGGCGCTGATGTGTCTCGCTGAAGCGCTGCTGCGTATTCCCGATCGCGCCACGCGCGACGCGCTGATCCGCGACAAGATCAGCAAGGGCGACTGGAAATCGCACATGGGCCAGGCGCCGTCGATGTTCGTCAACGCCGCGACCTGGGGCTTGATGATCACCGGCAAGCTGGTGACGACCAATAGCGAGACGAGCCTCTCGTCGGCGCTCACGCGTTTGATCGGCAAGGGCGGCGAACCGCTGATCCGCAAGGGCGTGGACATGGCGATGCGCCTGATGGGCGAGCAGTTCGTCACCGGCGAGAACATCTCCGAGGCCCTCGCCAACAGCCGCAAATACGAAGCACGCGGCTTCCGCTACTCGTACGACATGCTCGGCGAAGCGGCCACCACCGAAGCCGACGCGCAGCGCTACTACGCGTCGTACGAACAGGCGATCCACGCGATCGGCAAGGCCGCCGGCGGACGTGGCATCTACGAAGGCCCGGGTATCTCGATCAAGCTCTCCGCGCTGCACGCACGCTACTCGCGTTCGCAGCAGGAACGCACGATGAGCGAACTGCTGCCGCGCGTGCGCTCGCTCGCGATCCTCGCGCGCCGCTACGACATCGGCCTGAACATCGACGCGGAAGAAGCGGACCGCCTCGAAATCTCGCTCGATCTGCTCGAAGCGCTGTGCTTCGATCCGGAGCTGGCCGGCTGGAACGGCATCGGCTTCGTGGTGCAGGCGTATCAGAAGCGCTGCCCGTTCGTGATCGAATACCTGATCGATCTGGCGCGCCGCAGCCGTCACCGCATCATGGTGCGCCTCGTGAAGGGCGCGTACTGGGATACCGAAATCAAGCGCGCGCAAGTGGACGGCCTCGAAGGTTATCCGGTCTACACGCGCAAGATCTACACGGACGTGTCGTACCTCGCCTGCGCGAAGAAGCTGCTCAGCGCGCCCGACGCGGTCTATCCGCAGTTCGCCACGCACAACGCGCACACGCTGTCGGCGATCTATCACCTCGCGGGCAACAACTACTATCCCGGCCAGTACGAGTTCCAGTGCCTGCACGGCATGGGCGAACCGCTGTATGAAGAAGTCACCGGCCGTGACAAGCTGAACCGTCCGTGCCGTGTGTACGCGCCGGTCGGCACGCACGAAACGCTGCTCGCTTATCTCGTGCGCCGTCTGCTGGAAAACGGCGCGAACACGTCGTTTGTGAATCGTATTGCCGACGAAACCGTCGCGATCAAGGACCTGATCGCCGACCCGGTCGACGAAGCCTCGAAGATCGTCCCGCTCGGCGCGCCGCACGCGAAGATTCCGCTGCCGCGCCATCTGTACGGTTCGGAGCGCCTCAACTCGATGGGCCTCGACCTGTCGAACGAGCATCGTCTGGCGTCGCTGTCGTCGGCGTTGCTGGCGAGCGCGCATCATCCGTGGCGCGCCGCGCCGATGCTCGAAGACAACGAGATCGCCGTGGGTCTCGCGCGCGACGTGCGCAATCCGGCCGATCATCGCGACCTCGTCGGCACGGTCGTCGAAGCAACGGCGGAGCACGTGAGCGCTGCTTTGGCTCACGCAGTCGCCGCCGCGCCGATCTGGCAAGCCACGCCGGTCGATGCGCGCGCCGATTGCCTCGCACGTGCCGCCGATCTGCTCGAAGCGCAGATGCATACGCTGATGGGCCTCGTGGTGCGTGAAGCCGGCAAGTCGCTGGCGAACGCCGTCGCGGAAATCCGCGAAGCGATCGACTTCCTGCGTTACTACTCCACGCAGATTCGCGACGAGTTCTCCAACGACACGCATCGTCCGCTCGGCCCGGTGGTGTGTATCAGCCCGTGGAATTTCCCGCTGGCGATTTTCATGGGTCAGGTGGCCGCTGCGCTTGCAGCCGGCAACACCGTGCTCGCCAAGCCCGCTGAACAGACGCCGCTGATCGCCGCGCAAGCCGTGCGCATTCTGCGCGAAGCCGGCGTGCCGGCCGGCGCGGTGCAACTGCTGCCGGGTAACGGCGAAACGGTCGGTGCCGCGTTGGTGGCCGATCCGCGAACCCGCGCCGTGATGTTCACCGGCTCGACCGAAGTCGCGCGTCTGATCAACAAGACGCTGTCGAGCCGCCTCGATCCGGACGGCAAGCCGATTCCGCTGATCGCCGAAACGGGCGGCCAGAACGCGATGATCGTCGACTCGTCGGCGCTCGCCGAACAGGTGGTCGCGGACGTGCTGCAATCGTCGTTCGACTCCGCAGGTCAACGGTGTTCCGCGTTGCGCGTTCTTTGTCTGCAGGACGATGTTGCGGACCGCACGCTGGAGATGCTGACGGGCGCGATGCGCGAACTCGCTGTGGGCAATCCGGACCGCCTGTCGATCGACGTCGGCCCGGTGATCGACCTCGACGCGAAGCGCGGTATCGACGCGCACGTCGCGGCGATGCGCGAGAAGGGCCGCAAGGTCGAGCAACTGCCGATGCCGGACGGTTGCGCGCAAGGCACCTTCGTGCCGCCGACGCTGATCGAACTCGACAGCATCGACGAATTGAAGCGTGAGGTGTTCGGTCCGGTGCTGCACGTGGTGCGTTACCGCCGCAGCCAGCTGGACAAACTGCTCGAGCAGATCCGCGCGACCGGTTACGGCCTGACGCTCGGCATTCATACGCGGATCGACGAAACGATCGCGCATGTGATCAGCCGCGCGCACGTGGGCAACATCTACGTGAACCGCAACGTGATCGGCGCGGTGGTCGGCGTGCAGCCGTTCGGCGGCGAAGGTCTGTCGGGCACGGGGCCTAAAGCGGGCGGCGCGCTGTATCTGCAGCGTCTCCTCGCCACGCGTCCGGCCGGTTTGCCGAAGTCGCTCGCGCAGGCGTTGGTCGTGGATGTACCGCGCGCTGCCGAAAACGGCGACAATCCGTCCGCTGCGTTGACGGCTTACCGCGACTGGCTGATTACCGAACGCGAGCCGCAACTCGCCGCGCGCTGCGACGGCTATCTGTCGCATGTGCCGGCGGGCGCCACGGCGGTATTGTCGGGACCGACCGGCGAGCGCAATACGTACACGCTGGGCGCGCGCGGCACGGTGCTGTGTGTCGCGTCGACGGCAAGCGGTGCGCGCGTGCAGTTCGCCGCGGCGCTGGCTACGGGAAATCGCGCGTTGTTCGAAGGCGCGGCTGGGGAACAATTGGTGTCGCAATTGCCCGCCTCGCTGAAGTCGCATGCAAGCGTGAAGAAGAGCGCGGATACGCCGTTCGACGCCGTGCTGTTCGAAGGCGATAGCGATGAACTGCTGGCGCTGGTGAAGGAAGTCGCGAAGCGCGCGGGCCCGATCGTGTCGGTGCAGGGCGTCGCGTCTCGCGCGCTGGAAAGCGGCGACGAGGATTACGCGCTCGAGCGTCTGTTGACGGAACGCTCGGTCAGCGTGAATACGGCAGCTGCAGGCGGTAATGCGAATTTGATGACGATCGGTTGAGCGAACCTCTCTGATCACTCAATAAAACGGAAGCGGTACGGCGACCCCGAAACCGCTCCATCCACACCTGGTACCAAGGAGAAGCTATGCAACACAAGATGAAACAGCTGGCAGGCGCTGCACTGGTTGCGGCGATGTCGCTGGCGGGGACGGCCAACGCTCAATCGACGGAAGACGTGAAGGTCGGCTTTGCCGGCCCGATGACTGGCGCGCAGGCGCACTACGGCAAGGACTTCCAGAACGGCATCACGCTGGCAGTGGAAGACATGAACGCGACCAAGCCGGTGATCGGCGGCAAGCAAGTGCGCTTCGTGCTGGACTCGGCCGACGACCAGGCCGACCCGCGTACGGGTACGACCGTTGCGCAAAAGCTGGTGGATGACGGCATCAAGGGCATGCTCGGCCACTTCAACTCGGGTACCACGATCCCGGCTTCGCGCATTTACGCGAACGCGGGCATCCCCGAAATCGCAATGGCGACGGCGCCTGAATATACGCAACAAGGTTTCAAGACCACGTTCCGTATGATGACGTCCGACACGCAGCAAGGTTCGGTCGCCGGCACGTTCGCGGTGAAGACCTTGGGCATGAAGAAGATCGTGATCGTCGACGACCGCACGGCCTACGGCCAGGGTCTGGCCGATCAGTTCGAAAAGGCAGCGAAGGCAGCGGGCGGCCAGATCGTCGATCGTGAGTACACGAACGACAAGGCAGTCGACTTCAAGTCGATCCTGACCAAGCTGAAGGCTGTTCAACCGGACCTGATCTATTACGGCGGCGCGGATTCGCAAGCGGCACCGATGGTCAAGCAGATGAAGGCACTGGGCATCAAGGCGCCGCTGATGGGCGGCGAAATGGTCCACACGCCGACGTTCATCCAGATCGCGGGTGACGCGGCGAACGGAACGGTGGCTTCGCTCGCCGGCCTGCCGCTGGAAGAAATGCCGGGCGGCAAGGACTATGTCGCAAAGTACAAGAAGCGTTTCAACGAAGACGTGCAAACGTACTCGCCGTACGCTTACGACGGCGCAATGGCCATGTTCGACGCAATGAAGAAGGCGAACTCGACCGATCCGGCCAAGTATCTGCCGATGCTCGCGAAGACCTCGATGCCGGCAGTGACGTCGTCGAACCTCGCTTACGACAGCAAGGGCGACCTGAAGAACGGCGGCATCACGCTGTACAAGGTTGTCGACGGCAAGTGGACGACGCTGCAAAGCGTGGGTGGGAAGTAAGCCGTTTTTTTGCTTGAGCATCTGGCTGCTGCGTCATGCTATGACGCAGCAGCCAGCGCAAAAAAAGCCCTGTGGTTTCTTAACCGCAGGGCTTTTTGTTTGCCGCTTCGTTACGCGTGCGGATCGCACGACAACGCAGTTATTCCCCCCGCAACTTCCTCCCCTGCTCGCGAATCTGCTCCAGCGTCGCCCCCGGCGTGCTCGCTTCCTGCGGCATACGAATTTCGATCACCGCCGCGCGCTTCGCCTCCATCGCACGCTTCAGCGCAGGCAGAAAATCTTCAGTCCGCTCCACCGTCTCGCCATGCGCGCCGAACGAGCGAGCGAACGCCGCGAAATCCGGATTGGTGAGTCCGGTGCCGTGCACGCGATTCGGATAATGCCGCTCCTGATGCATCCGGATCGTGCCGAACTGGCTGTTATTCACCACGATGAAAAGCACGTGCAGGTCATATTGCATCGCCGTCGCGAGTTCTTGCGCGGACATCATGAAGCAGCCGTCGCCAGCCAGCGCGACGACAGCGCGTTGCGGATACATCGACTTCGCCGCGATCGCCGCCGGCACGCCATAACCCATCGCGCCGCTCGTCGGCGCGAGTTGCGAACGAAAATGACGATACGAGAAGTGCCGATGCAGCCACGTCGCGTAATTACCCGCACCATTGGTGAGAATCGCGTCGTCCGGTAGATGCGCGCGCAACTGCTGGATCACTTCGCCCATCTGCACGTCGCCGGGAATCTGGCGCGGTTTGCGCCAGTCGAGATACGCCTGATGCGCCTCGCTCGCGGCGCCGGACCAGGCAAGTTGCTCGGACGAAGGCTCCAACTCCGCAAGCATTGCCGCCAGCTCCGGCATGCCGGAGACGATCGGCAGATCCGCCGCATACACGCGTCCCAACTCCTCCGCGCCTTGATGCACATGCACGAGCGTCTGCTTCGTTTTTGGAATGTCGAGCAGCGTGTAGCCGTTGGTCGTCGCTTCGCCTAAACGAGGTCCGATCGCGAGCAATACGTCGGCGTCGCGGATACGTTGCGCGAGCGCAGGATTGATGCCGAGGCCGACATCGCCGGCATAGTTGGGATGCTCGTTGTCGAGCGTGTCCTGATAGCGGAACGCGAGGCCGACCGGCAGTTGCCAATTCTCGACGAAGCGTTGAAAGTCCGCGCACGCAGCAGGCGTCCAGCCGCTGCCGCCCGCGATCACCATCGGCCGTTGTGCGCCTTCGAGCAACGCGCGCAATTTCTCGATCTGCGCCGCCGAAGGTGACGCCGCGACGCGTTGATACGCCGGCGCCCCTGCTACGGCGTCGCATGCGTCGCTCAACACGTCTTCCGGCAGCGACAATACGACGGGACCAGGCCGTCCGGACGTCGCTGTGTGAAACGCATGGCTCAGATACTCGGGAATGCGTTTGGGATCGTCGATTTGCGCGACCCATTTCGCCATCTGACCGAACATGCGCCGATAGTCGATCTCCTGAAACGCCTCGCGGTCGAGATGCTCGCGTGCGCATTGGCCGATCAGCAGGATCATCGGCGTGGAATCCTGAAACGCGGTGTGCACGCCGATCGACGCGTGCGTGGCGCCCGGCCCGCGCGTGACCAGCGCGACGCCGGGCCGGCCGGTCAATTTGCCGACGGCTTCGGCCATATTCGCCGCGGCCGCTTCGTGACGGCACACGATGGTCTGGATCTGTTCGGTTTCGTCGTGCAGCGAATCCAGCACGGCGAGAAAACTTTCACCGGGCACACAGAAAACACGTTCGACACCGTGCGTCAGCAAAGCATCGACGACAAGACGCGCGCCGGTGGTTTGAGCGGCGGAGGAACCGGAAACTGAAACGGGAGCATTCGGCTGCGACATTGCGATGAAGCCTCCAGGCAGTGCATGAGTGCGATGTGAGAATGCAAGCATCGACCGGACGCTGGCCGATGTGGCGCTTCGACAGCTTACGCCGCCAGCGCCTGCGCTGTCACGGCGCAGCGCAACTGTAGCGCTCGCGCATTGCGCGCCGCGCAAATGAAAACGCGGGCCCGAGAGCCCGCGTGATTGCCGTCATGCGCCATGAAGCGCGGAACTCAGCACTCGACGATATTCACCGCCAGGCCGCCGCGCGACGTTTCCTTGTACTTGGTCTTCATATCCGCGCCGGTTTCACGCATGGTTTTGATCACCGAATCGAGCGACACATAATGGCTGCCGTCGCCGCGCAACGCCATGCGCGCCGCATTGACCGCTTTCACCGATGCCATCGCATTGCGCTCGATACACGGAATCTGCACCATGCCGCCGACCGGATCGCACGTCAGGCCGAGGTTGTGTTCCATGCCGATTTCCGCGGCGTTCTCGACCTGCCGGGGCGTGCCGCCCATGACCGCGGCGAGTGCGCCCGCCGCCATCGAACAGGCGACGCCCACTTCACCCTGGCAACCCACTTCGGCGCCGGAAATCGACGCGTTCAGCTTGTACAGAATGCCGATCGCCGCCGCGGTCATCAGGAAGTCGATCACGCCTTGCTGATTCGAGCCGGGCATGAAGCGCGTGTAGTAATGCAGCACTGCCGGGATGATGCCGGCCGCGCCGTTGGTCGGCGCGGTGACCACACGTCCGCCGGCGGCGTTTTCTTCGTTGACGGCGATCGCATAGAGATTGATCCAGTCGACCATGGAAAGCGGATCGCGCAGCGCCAGTTCAGGATTGCCCGACAGCGCGCGATACAGCTGCGGCGCACGGCGCTTCACCTGGAACGGGCCGGGCAAGTTACCGTCGGCGTCCGGGTTGTTGATGCCACAACCGCGTGCGACACACGCTTGCATTACGTCCCAGATCTTCAGCAGGCCGGTGCGCGTTTCTTCTTCCGTATGCCAGACGCGCTCGTTTTCCCACATTAACTGAGCGATGCTTTTGCCAGTCGATTCGCACAGCGCAAGCAACTCGTTGCCGCTGCGAAACGAGTGCGGCAATTGATCGACGGCGCTCAGCACTTTCGTGTTCGGCGCACCCGCCGTCACCACGAAACCGCCGCCCACCGACAGATAGGTCGACTCGCGCAACGTCTCACCCTGCGCATCGTAAGCGCGCAGCTTGAGACCGTTCGGATGCTCGGGCAGCGCCTGGCGATAAAACGCAATCTGATCTTTCTGCACGAACGGCACCTCGTGCGTGCCGAGCAGCGCCAGCTTGCGGGACACGCGCACGTTTTCGAGCCGCTCGGCGATCGTGTCCGGGTTCACGGTGTCGGGCGCATCGCCCATCAGGCCGAGCATCACGCCGCGATCGGTGCCGTGCCCCTTGCCTGTCGCGCCGAGCGAGCCATACAGCTCCACCTTCACCGATGCGGTCGCAGCAAGCAGCCCATCGCGTTCAAGCCCTTGAGCGAACATCAGCGCCGCGCGCATCGGCCCGACCGTATGCGAACTGGACGGACCAATGCCGATTTTGAAGAGATCGAACACGCTGACTGCCATTTACTGCTCCCTGCTGATAGATGGTTGGTTCATCGCGCCGGCAGCGGCAAACACACGGCGAGCCAGGCAGGCGGCGTGGGTGCGAGCTGTAGCGCGATCGGCGTATAGCGCCCGTCGAGGCGTGCCGCCAGGTGAAACAGTTCGGTCGCGTTCTTCGGGTCCCACTGACCCGAATAGCCGGGCAAGCCGGCTTCGCGACGTTTTGCATCGAACGGAACGCTCGAATGCACGAATTCTTCGTGGGTCTTGTTGCCGGCCGCGTATGGCGCGAGCCAGTTCAGCGCGGCTTCCAGCGAAGCGCCGTCCGTGCCCTTGTCCGGCAGCCAGTTGCGGTTATGGCGGCGCGCGGCGAGTGCCGCGGTCACGAGCGGCTGCAGATCGTAGGTGACGTAATGCAGCGCGTCGCGCTCGCTGAAATCGACCGTCGAACCATCCGGTTCGATGTTGTCGCCGATATGCTCGACGAACAACCGCTGGGCCGCATTGATCATCTTGCGGTTATCGAGCGTGAATGCGGCCATGGCGATCAGTTTGACCCGATGGCTCTGCCAGTTGTTTTTGTACGTGCCTTTGAGCGGCCGCGGCTGCGCGTCGATTTGCCCGATATAGCCGGTCGCGAGTTTCGTGAGAAACGCCATCGACGCATTGCGCGTCTTAACCGGCAACGCGCTCGCTGTCATGTCGTACGCGAGAATCAGCCCTTCGAAGCGGGTTTCGTCGATGGGATTGAAGCTTGGTTGATACGTCGTGACCCACGCGAACAGCAGGCGGTCGACGAGCTTCAGATACCGGTCGTCGCTGGTGGCGCGCCAGGCGAGCGCGGCGTCGCGCATCAGATCGAGATCCTGCTCCGCTTCGACGCTCTGGTCGTAAATGCCTTCGTGCGGCAGCGTGCCTTCGGTATGCAGTTTCGCCAGCGCATGCGGCTGGTCGTTCAGATGAGCCTGCACGTTGCTCACCAGCGCTTTCACGCCCGGATCGGCGTTCGTGCGTTCACTGGTTTGCAACGCGGGCGCCGCACAGAAATTCATCGCGGCCTGCGCTTGCGCCAGCGGCAGCAGCACTGCCGCGCCTGCCAGCAACAGTGTGCAGGTTTGCCGCCACGTGGGGGCTCGCCCTGGTTCGGTCCGGCTTTGCATCGATCGCACCTTTCGCGCCATGCGAAACTCCTCGTTAGGCTGATTCGGTGTGTGATGTTAGCCGTTTGCGGCCAGGAGCGACAGAGAACTCAGGAGAGAACCGCACAGCGCCCTGCCGCCTCTTTTCGAGACAGCGGGCGCTGCGCGGCAGCGGTCCGCTTACTCGTAGTCGGCGATCGGCACGCAGGAGCAGAACAGATTGCGGTCGCCGTACACGTTGTCCGCGCGGCCGACCGGCGGCCAATACTTCTTCGCGATCAGCGTGGGCAGCGGATACGCTGCGGTTTCGCGCGCATACGCGTGCTTCCAGTCATTCGCGATGACCACCGCCGCCGTGTGTGGCGCGTGCTTGAGCGGATTGTCCTCGCGGTCCGAGCGGCCATCTTCGACCGCGCGGATTTCCTCGCGGATCGCGATCATCGCTTCGATGAAACGGTCGAGTTCTTCCTTCGATTCCGATTCGGTCGGCTCGACCATCAGCGTGCCCGGCACCGGGAAGCTCATGGTCGGCGCATGGAAGCCGTAGTCGGCGAGACGCTTGGCGACGTCGTCGACGGTGATGCCGCTGGTTTCCTTGATCGGACGCAGATCGAGAATGCACTCGTGCGCGACCAGTCCGCCCGGGCCCGAATACAGCACCGGATAGTGCGGCGCGAGTTTCTTCGCGACGTAGTTCGCGTTGAGGATCGCGGTTTCGGTCGCGGCGGTGAGGTTCTTCGCGCCCATCATCGCGATATACATCCACGAGATCGGCAGGATCGACGCCGAGCCGTACGGTGCGCCGGACACTGCGCCAATGCCGTTCGGCGCGCGTTCATAGCCCGACGAGATCTGGTTCGGCAGGAACTGCGCGAGGTGCGCGCCGACTGCGACCGGACCGACGCCCGGTCCGCCGCCGCCGTGCGGAATGCAGAACGTCTTGTGCAGGTTCAGGTGCGAGACGTCGCCGCCGAACTGGCCCGGCGCGGTGAGGCCGACCATGGCGTTCATGTTCGCGCCGTCCACATAGACCTGGCCGCCGTGCGCGTGCACGATCTCGCAGATTTCACGCACGTTCTGCTCGAACACGCCGTGCGTGGACGGGTACGTGATCATGATCGCCGCGAGTTTGTCGGCGTGCTGATCGGCCTTCTTCTTCAGGTCTTCGATATCGACGTTGCCTTGCGCGTCGCAGGCAACCACGACTACCTGCATGCCGGCCATCTGTGCCGACGCCGGGTTGGTGCCGTGCGCCGAAGCGGGAATCAGGCAGACATTGCGATGGGCTTCGCCGCGCGAGGCGTGGTAGGCGTGGATGATCAGGAGGCCCGCGTACTCACCTTGCGAGCCGGCGTTCGGTTGCAGCGATACGGCCGCGTAGCCGGTGGCCGCGACCAGCATTTCTTCGAGCTGATCGATCATTTCGCGGTAGCCGACGGTTTGCTCAGCCGGTGCGAACGGATGGATCTGGCCGAATTCCGGCCACGTGACCGGCAGCATTTCCGAAGTCGCGTTCAGCTTCATCGTGCACGAACCGAGCGGGATCATCGAGCGGTCGAGCGCGAGATCCTTGTCGGACAGGCTGCGCAGATAGCGCAGCATTTCCGTTTCCGAATGATGACGGTTGAACACGTGGTGCGTGAGGTACGCGCTGGTGCGTTCGAGCGCGGCCGGCACGGATGCGGTGTTCGATGCGGCCAGTTTTGCGTCGAGCGTGTCGACTTGCGGAATGTCTTTCGCGCCCGCGGCTTGCGCGAACACTTCGAGCAGATCGGCCAGATCGCGGCGCGACGTGGTTTCGTCGATCGACAGGCCGACTTGCGTGTCGCTCACGCGGCGCAGGTTGATGCGCTTCGCAATCGCTGCGTCGTGCAGCGCTTGCGTGCGTACGCCGGTTTCGAAGGTGAGCGTGTCGAAGAACGTTTCGTTGACGAGCGTATAGCCGAGTTGCTTCGCACCTTCGGCCAGCAACGCGGCGATCCGGTTCACGCGCAGCGCGATCGTCTTCAGGCCGTGCGGGCCGTGATAGACGGCGTACATGCTGGCCATGATCGCGAGCAGCGCTTGCGCGGTACACACGTTCGAGGTGGCTTTCTCGCGACGGATATGTTGTTCGCGCGTTTGCAGCGCGAGACGCAGCGCGGGGTTGCCTTGTGCGTCGACGGTCACGCCGACGAGGCGGCCCGGCATCTGGCGCTTGAATTCGTCGCGCACAGCGAGGTAAGCCGCATGCGGGCCGCCGAAGCCGACCGGCACGCCAAAGCGCTGCGTATTGCCCACGGCCACGTCCGCGCCCCATTCGCCCGGCGGCGTGAGCACGGTCAGCGCGAGCAGGTCGGCGGCGACCACCACGTGGCCGCCCGCTGCATGGATCGCTTCGGCGAGCGCGCGATAGTCGCGCACGTCGCCGTTCACGCCCGGGTATTGCAGCAGCACGCCGAACGCATTCGCGTTCGCCGCCTCCGCAGCCGGGCCCACTTTCACTTCGATGCCGACCGGCGTGGCACGAGTCTTCACCACTTCGATGGTTTGCGGCAGCACGTCGTCGGCCACGAAGAACACGTTCGACTTCGGCTTGCCGATGCGCTGCAGCAGCGTCATCGCTTCAGCGGCGGCGGTTGCTTCGTCGAGCAACGACGCATTCGAGATCGCCAGACCCGTCAAGTCGACGATCATCTGCTGGAAGTTCAGCAGCGCTTCCAGACGGCCTTGCGAGATTTCCGGCTGATACGGCGTGTACGCGGTGTACCACGCCGGATTTTCCAGCACGTTACGCAGGATCACCGTCGGCGTGTGCGCGTTGTAATAGCCCTGCCCAATGTACGAGCGGAACACCTGGTTCTTGTCCGCGAGTTCACGCAGCGCGGCGAGCGCTTCGGCTTCGCTTTTCGGTTGCGCGAAGGGGCCGAGCGGCAGCGTTTCGGTGCGGCGGATCGTCTTCGGAATGACGGCGTCGATCAGCGCGGCGCGCGACGCGAAGCCGAGGGCTTCGAGCATCGCGTGCTGGTCGGCCGCATCCGGGCCGATGTGCCGTTCGGCGAAGGCGTCATGCACTTCGAGCGCGGCGAGCGAGAGAGGAGTGCGGTTCATCAGACGATCCGGGTGTTCGAGCTTCATGGGTGTTCCTGGCGGTGCGGCTATCTCTGCGCGAGGGACGCGCCGCACCAATCGGGTTAAACGTAAAGGTGAATCAGGCGCCGATCGACTTGCTGTACGCGTCGGCGTCGATCAGACGGTCTTGCGTGGCGTCCGCGGCCGGCTTGATCTTGAAGAGCCAGCTTTCGTACGGCGAGGTGTTGACCGAGTCCGGGGTGTCGGCCACGGCCGTGTTCGCTTCGATGATTTCGCCCGAGACCGGCGCATAGATATCGGAAGCGGCTTTCACCGATTCGATCACGGCGACGGTGTCGCCAGCGGTCACGGTTTTGCCCAGTTCCTGGACTTCGAAGAAGACGATATCGCCGAGCGCTTCCTGCGCGTGGTCGGTGATGCCGACCGTCAGCGTGCCGTCCGCTTCGGTACGGACCCATTCGTGCGATTCGGTGTATTTTAGATCGGCCGGGATGCTCATCGGATGCTCCTATGCGGTGTGATTCGGTAATGACTTAAAGGGCCCCCAAACCTGTCGCTTCGCGCCAGGTTCCCCCGAGGGGGAACAAGAAAACTTGGGGCGGCCCGGCGTTTTCTTGTGAAGGTTTGCGCACGCGCCGGCTTGCTTAAACCGCGAGCACTTTGCCGTTGCGCACGAACGGCAGTTTTACCACGCTTGCGGGAACGTTCTTGTCACGAATTTGAACGTGAACGGTGTCGCCCGGCTGCACGCCTTTCGGCACGCGCGCAAAGGCGATCGATTCCTGCATGGTCGGGGAAAACGTGCCGCTGGTGATTTCGCCTTCGCCTTGCGGCGTGACGACTTTCTGATGAGCACGCAGCACGCCTGCTGCCTTGCCGTTGTCCTTCAGCAGGATCAGGCCGACGAACGCGGCCTGCGAACCGTCCGCTTCCAGCTTGCCCTTGCCGACGAAGTCGCGCGGCGAGGTGAGGTCGACCGTCCAGGCGAGGCCGGCGTCGAGCGGCGAGACGTTGTCGTCCATGTCCTGGCCGTACAGGTTCATGCCGGCTTCGAGGCGCAGCGTGTCGCGCGCGCCGAGTCCGGCCGGGCGCACGCCTTGCGCTTGCAGCGCGTTCCACAGCGCTTCGACGTGATCTGCGGGGACGATGATTTCGAAGCCGTCTTCGCCGGTATACCCCGTGCGGGCTACGGTCAATTCGCCGAACGGCGTGTCTTCGATGCGGGCGGCGTTGAACGGCTTCAGCGCTTCGGTGGCGGCGCGCGCGGCCGGCACGGTTTGCCAGACTTTTTCGCGAGCATTCGGGCCTTGCACGGCGACGATCGCGTAGTCGCGGCGCGGCGTGATGGTCAGGCCGAAGCTGCCTTCGGCGTTGAGCTGGCCGAACCAGGCGATGTCTTTGTCGGCGGTGCCGGCGTTGACGACCACGCGGAAGTGATCTTCGCCGAAGTAATAGACGATCAGGTCGTCGATCACGCCGCCGTTCGGGTTCAACAGACAGGAGTACAGCGCGCGGCCGGGCGTTTGCAGCTTGGCGACGTTATTGGCCAGCGCATATTCGAAGAAGGCGCGCACGCGCTCGCCGGTGAAATCGACGACGCACATGTGCGAGACGTCGAACATGCCGGCGTCGGTACGCACGGCGCGGTGTTCGTCGATTTGCGAGCCGTAGTTGACGGGCATGTCCCAGCCGCCAAAATCGACCATGCGGGCATTGAGCGCACGATGGGTGGCGTTGAGCGGGGTGTGTTTGAGTTCGGTCATGGGGCCTCGGGCATCTCGCGAAACAAAAAAGGCCATGCGGCGCTACGCCTCGCGGCCTTTTAGCTGCGAGCGATGCGTTGCATGGCCCCTCTGTCCTCGATACCTGAGAGATTGCGTTGCCGTGAGAATGTGAATTCGTCACGGTGAAACGCGCGCCCCTTCGGTGGGCAGCCTGCCAGATCCGCTCGATTTATAACGACGCAGACGGCTACTGCCGCTCTCCAGAGTGCGAAAAACCTGTGCGCTGAGCTTGGTTCAACGCGGGTTCTTCGACGCGGTCGGTCCTTTTGCCTGAGAGTTTGCGGGTGTGCCCCTTCGGCGGCGCGGCCTGCGGTTTCCTGCGGCCAGCGCGCTCTCCCGACGCGTGCGGCGAATGTACGCGAGGGCCGGGGGCTTGTCAAATCTGGGCCCGCGAGCGGCACGGCGGTTGACGCGGCGTCTTGCCCTCGCCAAAAAAGCGCGGGACGCGATGCCCGCGCTTGCACTGCTTCGGCGCCTGAGCGCGCGATTATTCGCCGATGGCGTGTGCCGCGTTGTCCAGTTCCTGATTCAGCACGCGCTGTTCGTCGCTGGACAGGCCACCGCCGTGTTGCGCGGCCATGTCATGCGCTTCCTGACGGATCACGTCGAGGCGATGGTGCAGCGCGCCGCCTTGCGGGGGCGGGTAGTAGCCCTGATTCACGCGATTGTCGATACGGCGGCTGAGATTCTCGATGCGGCCGTCGACCTGGCGCAGGCGCTGATCCGCGATCTGCTGCGGGTTGGGGCGCGGTGCCGGCGCGGGTTGAGGCGTCACCACACAGGCGGCGAGCGAACTGAGCAGGGCGCACGCGGCGAGCGCGCGGATAGTACGGGGCATGAACTCTCCGGAAGTCATAGTCGTTTTGTCTTGCTACTTGGGTAGCAACGGCTGACTGCCGGAGCGCGCTGACCGGCGGCGCGTTCTTATTTGTAACGTTATGTTCCTTTCGGGCCTGTCAGGATCGTGGCCCGCGCGGGAGGCGGCAAGTGCCATTTTAGGTACACAAGGCGTTTCGACGCGCGGGCAAACAGTTCAGCGAACGCGCTCGAACGGCAGCCGGACGCCTTCTTCCGAACTCCGGGCGGCGAGTTCGATAATTGTCATTACGTCCACAGCGTCCTGAGCGCTGACCGGGAACTTCACGCCGTTCTGGATGGCGTCGGCCACGGCGATATAGAAGCCAACGTAATCTCCATTACGCGTCGGCAGCTCGCGCTCGACTTCCTGATCGCCTTCCAGTACGCGCAGCAACCCGGCCGCATTGCCCGCGCCGAAGCCTTCGTCGCCGGGCCGCAGGCCGGCTTTCAATTGATCTTCCTGCGTGTCGAGCCCGGTTTTCACATAGCTGCCGCGCGTGCCGTGGATCGAGAAGCGCGGCGCGACCAGCGCGGTCAACGCGCTGGCGTGCAACACCACTTCGAACTCACTGTAGCCGAGCTGGATATGCACGTAGTCCGGTGCGCTGGCATTGTCGCGATGCGTGCGCACGGTGGCCGACACGCTCTGCGGCGTGCCGAACAGGGCCAACGCCTGGTCGACCAGATGCGGCCCCAGGTCCAGCAGCAGACCGCCGCCTCGCGACGCTTCCTCACGCCAACGCTGCCGCACCTCCGGCCGGAAACGGTCAAAATGCGATTCGTATTGCGTGATCCGTCCCAATTCGCCGCTCGCGAGCAGATCGCGCACGGTCAGAAAATCACCGTCCCAGCGACGATTGTGAAACGGCATGAAGAGCTTGCAGCGGGCGAGTGCGATGTTGGCCAGCGTGCGGGCGTCGGCGGCATTCAGCGTGACCGGCTTGTCGACCACCACGTGTTTGCCCGCTTCCAGCGTGCGGCGCGCCAGCTCGAAGTGCGTGTCGTTCGGCGTGGCGATCACGACGCAGTCGATGTCGTCGAGCGCGAGCAGCGCGTCGAGGTCGGCCACCACCTTCGTGTGCGGATAGTCGGCGAGCGCGCGCTCGGGCTGGCTCGTGGCGATGGCCGCAACGCTCGCGCGGCCGCAGTGCGCGATTACCGGCGCGTGAAAGGTCGCGCCGGCGAAACCGTAACCCATCAATCCAATCTTCAGCGATGCGGACATGCGTGTCTTCCTGCAAAAACGGCGCGCCGCTTTGCCACCGTGGCGGCGGCGCGCAACACCGCAATTGTGGCATGTCCTGAAGGTGGATCGTCGGCGTCGTGGTGGTACTGGTCGCCGTCATGGGGCGCGGGCATTGGTTGCGTACATCCGTGTTAACATCGCTCCTCTCGCGCGTTTGCGAAGCGGGCCAGAACACCCTCCGCACCGTGCGGGGCGCCTGTTCCGGCACGGCGCCGCGCAGCATGCCCCCGGGCCTTCGGCCGGCGTTTCGCCACCGCGCCCTCAACCGCCGCTTTAACCGCATCACCCATCCACAGACGATGTCCGCAGGCCTGAACCCCGCTCAAAATGAAGCGGTCCGTTATCTCGACGGTCCGTGTCTCGTGCTCGCCGGCGCAGGCAGCGGCAAGACGCGCGTGATCACGCAGAAAATCGCGCATCTGATCGAGGCCAAGGGCTTCGAGCCGCGCCACATCGCCGCCGTCACGTTCACGAACAAGGCCGCGCTGGAAATGCGCGAGCGCGTGGGCAAGCTGCTCGAAGGCAAGACGCTCACCACGCCCGGCAAGGAAGGCCGCAAAGTGCCCGTCAATCAGTTGACGGTCTGCACCTTCCACTCGCTCGGCGTGCAGATTCTGCGGCAGGAAGCGGAACACGTCGGCCTGAAGCCGCAGTTCTCGATCATGGATTCGGACGACTGCTTCGGCATGATCCAGGAACAGGTCGGCTCGACGGACAAGGGTTTCATCCGCAAGATCCAATCGATCATCTCGCTGTGGAAGAACGGCATGATCATGCCCGAGCAGGCGATCGCCATTGCCGCGAACGAGGACGAGCATCAGGCCGCGATTGTCTATCGCAACTACGTGGCGACGCTGCATGCCTATCAGGCGGTGGATTTCGACGATCTGATCCGCCTGCCCGCCGAACTGTTCGAGAAGAACGAACAGGTGCGCGACCGCTGGCAGAACAAGCTGCGCTATCTGCTGATCGACGAATATCAGGACACCAACGCCTGTCAGTACGAACTGGTGAAACTGCTGGCCGGCAAGCGCGCGGCGTTCACGGCGGTCGGCGACGACGATCAGGCCATTTACGGCTGGCGCGGCGCGACGCTCGAAAATCTCGGGCAGCTCAGCAAGGATTTTCCGAAGCTGCATCTGATCAAGCTGGAGCAGAACTACCGCTCGACGGTGCGCATTCTGACGGCCGCGAACAACGTGATCGCGAACAATCCAAAGCTGTTCGAAAAGAAGCTGTGGTCCGAACACGGCATGGGCGACACGATCACCGTCACGCCGTGCAACGACGAAGAACACGAGGCCGAGTCCGTGGTGTTCCGTTTGTCGGCGCACAAGTTCGAGCGGCGCGCGAATTTCCGCGACTACGCGATCCTGTATCGCGGCAATTTCCAGGCGCGCATCTTCGAACAGGTGTTGCGGCGTGAGCGGATTCCGTATGTGCTGTCCGGCGGCCAATCGTTCTTCGACAAGGCGGAGATCAAGGACATCTGCGCCTATCTGCGTCTGATCGCCAACGCGAACGACGACCCCGCGTTCATCCGCGCGATCACCACGCCGCGCCGCGGCGTCGGCAATACCACGCTCGAGGCGCTCGGCTCGTTCGCAGGACAGGCCAAGGTGTCGCTGTTCGAAGCGGTGTACATGGGCGGCATCGAGGCGCGTCTGTCGCCGCGGCAGATCGAACCGATGCGCGTGTTCTGCGACTTCATGCAGCGCCTCACCGACCGCGCCGAGAAAGACGCCGCCGGCACGCTGCTCGACGAACTGATGGACGCCATCCACTACGAAGCCTATCTGTACGACGCGTTCGACGAACGTCAGGCGCAGTCCAAGTGGCAGAACGTGCTGGAGTTCATGGAGTGGCTGAAGCGCAAAGGCACCAAGGCTGAGCCGACGGGCGCCGCGGCCGACGAAGCCACCGGCTACGACACCGCCGACGGTCTCGGCGACACTGGCAAGAATCTGCTCGGTCTGATCCAGACCGTCGCGCTCATGTCGATGCTCGAAGGCCGCGAGGAAGATCCCGACGCGGTGCGGCTCTCAACGGTGCATGCGTCGAAGGGCCTGGAGTATCCGCACGTGTTTCTGGTTGGTGTCGAAGAAGGCATCATGCCGCATCGCGGCGGTCCCGACGACGAGCCGATCGACGACGCGCGCATCGAAGAAGAGCGCCGGCTGATGTACGTCGCGATCACGCGTGCGCAGCGCAGTTTGCATCTGAACTGGTGCAAGAAGCGCAAGCGCGCGCGAGAAACGGTGGTGTGCGAGCCGTCGCGCTTCATTCCCGAAATGTTGCTCGACGACGCTCCCCCGCCGACGCCCGAAGAAGCGCCGATGTCGCCGAAAGACCGGCTTGCCAGTTTGAAGGCGCTGTTGCAGAAGCCTTGAGGGAGTGTCGCGAATACCGAGGCAAAAGACGCGCGTTCAGCGCGCGTGAGTGAGTGTCGAAATCGGGCACCTGGGTAGCGCGCTTCAGCGATGGCCGATAAAAAAATCCCTGCACCGCGTCACCGTGGGCAGGGATTTTTTACGACCTGGCAGACGCCGTCGTTCGTCTTACTTCACCGCGCTGACCATGTAGTCGACGGCGGCCTTCACGTCCGCGTCCGAGGCATTCGAGCCGCCCTTCGCGGGCATCGCGCCCTTGCCGTGCAGCGCGTAGTTATAGACCGTGTCCATGGGCTCTTTCAGACGCGGCGCCCAGGCGTCCTTGTCGCCGTACTTCGGTGCGTTCAGTACGCCTGCCGCGTGACAGGCCTGACAGACTTGCTGATACAGCGCCTTGCCGGCTTGCGAGGCATCCGCGCTTTGCGTGCCGCCGGCCGCCGGTGCGGCCGCTTGCGGCACGCTGGCCATCGCGGCCATGGCCGCGGCGGCTTGGGCCGCGCCTGCGTCAGAAGCGCCGGCCGGAGCCGCGGCTGCTGCTGCACCGGATGCCGCCGCCGCGCCTGCCGCCGGTTGGGCCGGTTCAGGGAAGCTCGCGCCGGAATTGTTCGCCATATAGGTGACTGCGCGTGCGATTTCGAAGTCGCTGTAGTCGTCCGGGCTGGTGCCGCCGCGCGGCGGCATTGCGCCTTTGCCGGCGAGCGCCGTGTGCAGCAGCGTGTCGAAGCCCTGCGCGATGCGCGGCGCCCAGTCGGCGGTATTGGTGAATTTCGGCGCGCCAGCCGCACCCGATGCGTGGCAAGCGGAGCAAACGGCTTTGTAGACTTCTTCGCCGGTCTTGTAGACGCGCGGCGCATTGGCGTCGCGAATGTCGACCTGGGCGAATGGCTTGATGCGGGCGGTGACCTCGGCTTCGGAGAGAGAGTCGGTGCCGGCGCCGGTGCGCGTCGAGTTATCGACGTAGACGGCCAGCAGAACGATGATGACGATCGGCACCGCAAAACTGGCAATGATCGCAGCGACGAGCTGCCCGGGGGTTTTGATCGGGGCTCCGTGTGGTGCTTCGCTCATGCTTGTCTCGTCTCCGTGGGTATGTGAGCGGTACAGCGTGACGGCAACTTCTTGTTCTCAAATCAGCCACGGACGATTATAGACGCAAGATTTCGACGGCGGCGAGGGGCGCGGCGAGCTGTTCAGCAGGCGTTTACCCGCATCGCGAGGGTCGGCCGGAAGGCGCCGGGTGCCGCCATTCAGGCCGTCCGGTGGACGGTATGGCTGAAACCGGGTATCCTTTCGGTCTCGCTTTGGCGTCGCATCCATTCCGGTTGCCGCGCTTTCGTGGTGAAGCGCCCGTAGCTCAATGGATAGAGTACTGCCCTCCGAAGGCAGGGGTTGCTGGTTCGATCCCAGCCGGGCGCACCATAAAGAGTCGATCTCGATCAAGGGCTTGCGCTGTGTGCGCCAAGCCCTTTTTGTTTTTCCACCGTCTTGCGATGTCTTCCGGGCGCCGCAATCCCGCCGATAAGCCGCACATAAGCCACAGATACGCTCACTGCCGGCCGTCCACGATCTCATCCGCGTCGACAGAATTATCCCAAGATCTCTGTAGCTTACTGTTCGTCAATTCAGATTCAGACATATAAACGTCCGTCTTCTGAAATTTCCAATTGCCCCAGCCTATCCGTTTAATTAGCATGCGTTGACCATCCAAATCGTATAACGCGTGGATGTTCCATAAGCGGTAATTCAACAATCGCTTCCCTAATTAATAAAGGCATTGCGAAGCCATCCGCGCGCCCATTGTTTTATTTTGCAGGTCATGTACAAAATAGCCCGGTTGATTTTAATCGCATCGATCACGATGCTATCCAATCTCGTGCACGCGCAATCGGTTCCGCCTGTCACGGTGGCAAGCCAATTTGCCGGTCCCTATCTGGGCTTCAAGGTGGGTGTGAATAATTCCGATGCTTCCGGCGTCATCAACAAGCCATCGCACACTACGGTTTTTCCGGGTTTCACGGCTGGATATAACTTCGACGTCGAACGGTTCATAGTGGGCGCCGAGGCTTTTGCTGATTTACATCACGGCTCGACAACCTATAAAGACGCCGGAATCGATGCGAAATTCGGCATGCCGTTCAACCAGATTCTGCCTTATGTCCGCATTGGGTTTACTGGCGACGATCCGGACACGCGCTTCCATTGGGGTTTGGGTGTCGAATATAAATTTGCCAAACACGTAAGCGCGGTAGGCGAATGGACAACCGACACCGGCAATTGCGACGGCACAAAAAGAACGAATAACAGTTTCACAATCGGACTGCAGTATCACTTCAATTAACCCGTTCGGCTCGTGGCCGGGCGGCAAATCCATCGAACATCGCATTTCCTGCGCTCTTGCCGCAAAGCCGCGCCGAACGAGCGAGGCTCCGAGGTGCCGCGCCACGCCACCCCCCCTCTCGCTGCAACAAGGTTGTTGAAAGCGTCCCCTGCCGTTAGAATCCCCCGGTCACTGGGGAGTAGCCTTCCTTCATCCATTGAAGGAGAGCGCGTCAACATACTTGGCCTTTCGGTCATGGCGCGTTCGACCGGGTCGGTTTGGCGAGACCATTGACGTACTGCCTCGTTCTGGTCGGACGGGTGGCGGTGCGTCATTGGTTTGTCATCTACGTCCGACCGCGGAGTTGTCCCGTGATACCTCGTTTTGCCCTGCCAGTCTTCCCGCTTGGCCGTCCGCCGCGCCGCTGCCTCTCCATGCTTGAAGGGAAACGCGCATGACCAGTCTCCTGCTCGAACTCGCAGTCATGCTGGTCGTCATTCTGCTGGCGGCCGAACTCTTCACTAACGCGCTCGAGCACCTGGGCGAACGTCTCAAGATTTCCGAAGGCGTGACAGGTTCGCTGTTCGCCGCCGTCGGCACCGCTCTGCCCGAGACTCTCGTGCCGTTGCTGGCGATCGCCGGCGGCACGACCGATAGTGCGGTCAATCAGGAGATCGGCGTCGGCGCAATTCTCGGCGCGCCGCTAATGCTTTCCACCCTCTCCACCTTTCTGATGACGCTCGCTATCCTCGGCTCGCGCGGCGCTAGCGGCTGGGTCGCGCCGGAGCGCTCGGGCTTCACGCGCGACCTCAACTATTTCCTATGCGCGTTCGTGCTGGCCGCCGCGGCGATGTACGTGCCGCACGAACGGATGCTCGTGCGCGCACTCTTCAGCGTGGCGCTGGTCGGCGTGTATGTCACCTATGTGGTGATGACCTTCCGCGCGTCGAATGATCTGGTCGATGCCGGTCACGGCACCGAAGCGCCGGGCAAGATGCTGATCTCGCGCCTCGGCGTGCCGACCAACATGGCCACGATCGTGGTGCAGCTGGCGCTGGCCGTCGCGTTGCTGGTGTGGGGCGCGGAGGGCTTCATCCACGGGGTGCGCGGCGTCTCGCAGGCGCTCGGCGTGTCGCCGCTGCTGCTCTCGCTGCTGATCATTCCGATCGCCACCGAACTGCCGGAGAAGGTCAACAGCATTCTGTGGATTCGCCGCGGCAAAGACACGCTGGCGTTCGGCAATATCACCGGTGCAATGGTGTTCCAGGGCACCTTGCTGCCCGCGATCGGCATTCTGCTGACACCATGGACGCCGCGCATCGAAGTGGTGACCGGCATCGTGATCACGCTCGCCGCGGCGGCATGGCTGCGCATCAATGTGCGCGAGCGCGGCGTGCCGGTGTGGGCGTTGCTGGTTTGCGGGGTGCTGTACGTCACCTATCTGGCCATTACGCTGACGCGCTAGCCGCGCGGCTCAATGCGTCAACGAGCGGCAGGTGAAGCAATCGGGAAAGGCCGCGCACCGGCGGCTTTTCTCGCTTCAGGCTCAATGGGCCGGCGCGCCCGCTGCTGCTGATGTCGTTGCGCTGGCTGGCCTGAACACGGTGTTCCAGTCGTCTTTCATGTCGACGACGAGCCAGCCCTTTGCGCCGGCCTCGTCGAGACCCTTGTCGAGCTTGCCACTCTTCGACGCGCGGTCATACTGGTATTCGCGTTCCGCATCCGTGTGATGCACGAGCGCGGCAAGGCGCGGGCCGTCACCTGCCGAAGTCCATTCGAGCATCGGCGCGTCGCCATCCGCGTTACCGAACGCGATCACCGGACGTCGGCCGATCACGCGATCGATGGCAAGCGGTTTGGCCGCGCCGTCGACCAGCGTGTCGACTTGCGCGAGGCGCGTCAGCGAAATTGCGCCGTTGGTCTGGCTGTACCGGTATTTGACGGTGCTGCCGATCACCTGCTCCGGCGGAATGCCATACATGCGCTGAGCCACCTCGCGGACGAACTCGACGTCGCCGCCCGTCACCAGATAAGTTTTGAAGCCGTTCGCGCGCAGATAGGCAAGCAATTCGAGCATGGGCTGATACGCGAGATCGGCATAAGGACGGTTGAAGCGCGGGTCGCTCGATGAATCGAACCATTCGTGCACGAGCGCGGCGAACTGCTCGCTCGTCATGCCTGCGTGCGCCGTGGCCAGTAGCCGCATCGAACCGGCGTCGCCGCTTGCCGCGACATTCCTGAGGTTGCCTTTGAGGATCGAGCGGAACGGTTCCTGGCGCTTCCACTCCGGATGCCGTCCGGCCACCGTCTTCACACGTTGTAGCGCGAACACCAGTTGCACGGAGGCCGGCTGCTCGGGCCACAGTGTGCCGTCGTTATCGAACACCGCAATACGGTCGGCGCGCGGGATGAAGTCCTTGGACTCCGGTGTCGTCACGAGCGTGACGAAATCGACGATCGAGCGCTTGGCCCTGGTGTCGTTCCATGATGCCAACGTCGCGGCCGTCGCTGCGCCGGCCTGCGATTCGCCGCCATCCTGGCGCGGCGTGACGGAGCAAGCGGAAAGAAGTACGACGGTGAAGGCGATGCAGTACCGGTGCAGCGAGCGAATCATGAAAGCCTCATCGAAAACGGTGGATCGAATCTGGAGCGAGCGCCAGTCTAATGGGCTAAGGCGCTTATTGCAGCCCTTGCGAGATTTTTTTGCGGGACAGCGGAGCCCGCTCCTCCGGCACGAATATCCATTGAATAAATCAGCAAGCCGGACGACTCCCCGCCTCGCCTAGCCCTTCGGCTGCGTTACAAATTTATCTCTGAAATTGCCGGAAACGTTGCTAGTATTGCCAACGATGCCAGCGTGGTGATTCGTCCACTTTCCGCATGCTTCGTTTGATGCGGCGTTTCTCGTTTTCAAGGAGCGCTCATGCAAGCCCTGTATTCCGTCGCACTGCCATTCCCAATTGTTCGAGTGACATAGCATGCTTTATCCGCGTGGATTGGCATCTGCTTGCCGATTTCTCGGCCGCATGAACACGCGCGAAATAATGAATTCGATTTAAATCGGACACGCGAAAGCCACCACGCCTCTGAAACGATTTCGCGTAGGCAAAGGTAGGCGCTCGGCAATAAGAGCGCCCATAGACGAGGCCCGATAATGGGTTATAGGTGCGTGTTTGGGGAGGATACGGTATGCGCGTTCGTGTCCGTGTTCTCGCCGGTCGGCATGCGGGCCGATTCGAGCGAACGTAAGAAGACGAACCTTGACGGTCTAAGCGATGTCTTGCCGGGGAACCGCCGTACGATCAGGAGCGGCGCTGTCTTTGACATCGACCAGCGTACCCAAACGCTGATAGAGAAGTCGAACAGCTTTGTCAACAGCGTGAGCAAGACAAACTGTTTTTATTCGGACACCGACGCATCGGGCCCATTTCGCGACGGCGGCGGGCGCTACACTGCGAGCTTCCATGGAGATCGGCAGCCGTCTGAGAAAGGCGCCCGGTCGCTGACGTTATACAACTGGCATTACTTTTCTTCACTCAACGCACATAACCGCTACGCGCCCCGGCAAGCCGATCAAAAACTCGAATTTCAACGCAAACGGCCTGCTCTCGCTCCACGTGCGAGACGCGAGGCCCGCGAAGACAGTTTCGCCAATGCGTCGCCGGTGCCGGCTGTTGCAAATTTCTCCCTGTACTTGCGCGCCAACGCGTCGCTGCAAGCCATGCTCGATGAAAACTGGACGCCGCCGTCAATCGCGTGCGAAGGCCGACACAAGGCCGACACAAGGTCGCACTCGCGCGCGTGCGGCTTGGCGACGCAGACGGTGCGGATGCGGTTCGGCTGGAGTGAGAATGCCGAACTTCTATTTGATGAGGACGATCATGAGTCAACCTAACCGTTTCTTCGCGACAAGACGGCTTGTCACCCGGCTGTGCAAACGCGCGCTTCTCACCACTGCGGGTCTGAGTCTCTGCCAAACGGCGTGGGCGACTGAAGGCGGTATAGGCCGGCCCATTACCGGCATGCAGGTGACGCCGTACGGCGGTGTCGTGCCGCCCACCAACGACTGGATCGTGTCCGCCGCCACGATCTATTACGAAGGGTCGCTAGGCGCGAGCAAATCGATTCCGATCGCCGGGCAGGTCACGGCCGGCGTCAACGCGACGGCCGAGTACACCATCCTCGCTGCGGTCAAGACGTGGGGTATCACCGTGGGCGGCTGGAACTTCGCGTCCTCGTTCGGCGTGCCGGTCCAGTACACCGACATCTCGTCGTTCCATGGCCGCTTGCCGAACGACCACGGCACGCAATTCGCCGATTTCTTCTTCACGCCGGTCATCGCCGGTTATCACTTAACGAAGACAGACCATGTCGCGCTGAGCGTGCAGATCTATGCGCCGACTGGCGCATACAACCCCAACCGGCTGGCCAATGCCGGGCAGAACACGTGGACCTTCACGCCGACGATCGCCTATACGAAGTTGCTTCCGAAAGAGAATATCGAATTGTCGTTGAACTATGGTCTCGAGTTCTACACACCCAATAACGACACCCACTATCACAACGCGCCGGTGAGCGTGCTCGATCTACTTGCGCTCAAGCGCTTCAGCAATGGCTGGGGCGTCGGCGTGGTGGGCGGCTACATTCAGCAGATCGGCAATGACAGCGGCGGTATCGCAGACCTCGTCGGCGGCAGTCAGGGGCATTCCGTCGGCCTCGGACCGATGGTCACGTGGTCGGGCAAGATCCAGAAAACCCCCGTGTCGGCGGCCCTGCGTTGGGTCAATGAGTTCAACACGAGCAACCGGCCGAAGGGCAATGCGGTACAACTGTCGGTCAACGCGACTTTTCAGTGACGCGCGCGGTGAGTCGAGCGTGAGACGTGAGTTGCCGGAAGCGTTGCGCCCGTCGCTTGCTTGAATGGCAAGGAAAGACTGTGTGGTCGCTTGGGGGCCGCGATGCGTCCGCTTCCGCCGTAACATCTATCGGCAAGAGCGCGGCTATGACGGCCGGCGGCCGCGCGGCAGCGCACCGCCGAAGATCGGGCCGCCGGCTCAGGCAGACGCAAACTGGACTCAGCGTCCTGGTCAGCGCTCCATCTCGCGCTGGCATATCGCGTACACGCTCGAGCACAAATCAGGATAGACGCGGCCCAACTCGAAACAGCCGTCCAGATACGCTCGGGAGATGATGCCGGCCTGCAATGCCGCATCAATCTGGAAGTTGGCGAGACCCTTGAAAAACACGCCGCCTTCGGTAACCGGGCGCAGGTTCGCCGCACGCAGATCGGCCCGCAGCGTATCGATCGAATAGGTTACCCGGTGTCCATGTGCGGCTTCCGCCGGCGTCACGGCGGCGTGATGGTCGATCAGTCCCATGTTGACCGCGATCTGCCGGGAGCCGGCGCGCGCGTTCGGCGCGGCCACGAACAGCCGGCCACCCTCGGATAACCAGCCACCAATCCGCCTCAGCACTTCAACCGGATAATCGAGGTGTTCGAGCGTATGGATGAGGAAAATATTGTCATAGCGTCGCGACGGTTCGAAAGTCTCGAACGTCGAGTGATGGAAGCTGGCGGCGCCTTGGGTCTTATCCGACGCAACGGCGATACAGTCCGCCGATGCCTCGACCACTTCCACTGAATCGAAGCGCTTCGTCAGAAGGCGCGTGAAGTTGCCTTCGAAGCATCCCAGTTCAAGCGCGTTATCGCCGGCGAGGAACGGCTCGAAGGTCCGAAGCATGTACTCATGCATCAGGTAGTCGAAGTCGTAAGCGTAGCGATGTTCCGGATGATCTTTCGCTTCCGCGTTGTAGTCTCTGCTCATGTCGTCAATCCTGTCCGCGTTGATAGAACCGCTGCTCCACCGGCACGTAAAACTCATCGAGCGACTCCGGCACCCGGGCGTTGAAGCCGAGCACCTGGCGCATCCATGCATTGCAGCGGTCGAGGTTGCGGTAGCCGAACAGCCGCGCGTAATCGAGCTGTGGCTTGAAGAATGGGCTGGTGAAAGTCAGTGTCAGCGCACGTCGCGGCGCATCGGTGGTATTGCGTCCGGTGGCATGCCACATGCGCGAATCGAACAGCAGAACCGAGCCGCGCTCGCCGGTCGCACGTGCGGCCTGAGCGTAGAAATGCTCGTCGGTAGGCTGCTGCTGGATGTTTTGCGAGTGCGAGAGAACATGCGTTGCGCCGTTCTCGAGCGTGAAATCGTCGAGCATCACCAACGCGTTCACCATGAAGCGCCGCGTGTCGGAGCCGAAGCGAATGTCGCGATGCACGTTCTGCACATACGAGCGCGAGTCGCGTTCGTTGATCACGCCGCCGTACGAATTCAGGATGAAGTTGCCTTCAAAGTATCCTTTGAATACCGGCTCCAGCGCCGAGAGTTCCGCGAGCAATTCGACGTAGCACGGGTCATCCATCAGCAGATGATGCAAGGTGCCGGCGCTGTTTTCCAGCACGCCGTTGCGTCGTCGGATTGCGTCGCGCAGCGCGAGCGAAGGGCCCAGCGCCTGGACCAGCGAATCGAGCAATTCGCTGCGTATCAGGCGGGGAAGCACGGTCCAGCCTGCCGTTGCAAGTGCGGTGTGGTGGTGAGCGTCAATCGTGTTCATGGGTGGAGCAAGACAACGGCAAAAGGGAAGGGCTCAGCGCCGATCGTCAGCCAGGATGGCCATCGGAATGACGTCGAGATAGCGGCCGCCTTTGAAGGCGGCCTGGCGCAGCAGACCTTCGGCACGAAAGCCCACTTTCTCGTAAAGCGCGATGGCGCGCGCATTGGATGCGAGCACGGTCAACGAAATGCGGTTGAGATTGAGGTCGCCGAGCGCGTGGTCGAGCGTCTGACGTGTCGCGGCCTCGCCGATGCCCCGGCCGCGTGCCGTTTCCGCGCCGATCTGAATCGAGAACTCCGCGCTGCGGTTCACCCAGTCGATGCCCAGCAGGTATGTCACGCCCACCACGGCCTGGGTCGAGGCGAGACACACGGCGAGACGCACGTTGCCCGCGCGGGAACCGAGGTAACTATCGAACCATTTGTTGTCGATCTCGGCGCCCACATAGCGGAAGGCGCCACCCAGCAGGCTGACCAATGCCTTGTCGGCGCGCCATGCATTGATTGTCGGCAGATCGCCGCGCTCGATTTCGCGCAGGAATATCGTGTTGTCGCTCATGCGAGCCGGTCCAGTAAGTGTTGCACGATCGGCTCGAGATCGTCGCGTGTGAGGCGCTGATCGCACGGCACGCAAAGCGTCGAACCCGGGAGATCGCGTTCGAAGTCCGGCGCGCCTTCAGCGTCCGCCACGTCCGGCCAGTAGGTGGGTGTATAGATGCGCTGCGCACGAAGCGCTTCGCGTGCGCCGGTGGGCGCGTCGAACAACGGATAGCAGAGCGGCACCGTCTGTTCGTCGTAACGAAACGTGAAGCGGTTGTAGCGCTGCAGCTTCTCGTGCAGGAAGGCGAAATTTTCGACTCGCCGTGCTCTCACACTGTCGTAGTCGATGCTGGCGAGTAACCGCTCGGTCAATGTCGACATCCGCAACGGCTCTTGTTGCTTCAGACTTTCTTCGGCCAACGCGTAGTCGGCGTAGCCTGCTTCCGCATCTTTCGCGAGCCGGGTCAGCAGATGCCCACAGCGCAGCAACGAGCCTTCGTCAAACGCTGCCGGTATGTCGACCGGCTGCTGCGTGACGAGATAGCCGCCGTCCGGCACGCCGAGAAATTTTCGCGGTGAATACAGTGTGGCGAGACAATCGGCGGGCCGCGCGAACAACGCCTGCGCATTGTCGATCAGCACGCGTTCGCGCGGAAACCGGCTGAGCACGTCGTCGACCTGGCGAGCGCACAGTCCGAAGTAGTTGACGTAGACGAGCCACTCGCCGTGCGCGAGGTCGGCAGACTGCACGCGCAAGTCGGCATCGAGCCGATAGCGTTTGACCGGCGTGCCGGTCATGCGCAGCGGTTCGATCATCGCATCGCAGACGTACCAGGGCATCCAGACGGCAGTCGGTCGCCCCGCGCGAAGCAGCGCAAGAAACGCGGCGCGCGACGACTGAAAGCGCAGCGCGTTGCCGTGAAGCGGCGCGTCGACTCGCGGCAGTTCGAGTTCGAAATAGCCGCCGATTGCACGCGATTCGCGAGCCGTCATGCGTTCACCTCGACGCACAGCATATCTCTCACGCTGTTTTTGCTATTGAACATCAGGACGTCGAGAATGGATAAGGCCGGGTGAAACGCGTCATCGAACTGTGCGTACGGGCTCAGGTTCGGCTCGATGAAGGCAAGCTCCACGCCGCGTGCCGAAAATGCGTTGCTATCGTAAAGCGCTCGACCGCCCGGCAGGTTCACATAGGTAGTCGCCTGCTCTCGCGCGCAGATGTCCAGGACCCGCTCAGTACCTTTGAGTTGCGCATTGCCGTATTTCGTCGACGACGGGACGAACTCGGTATCGATCTCGAGGTAATTGCAGATTTCCATCACGGTGTGCGAGGCGAGCAGCGAAACCGGCGCGAGCGGCTCCGCCAGAATCCGTCCGATCAGCGCGCTCACCTGCGGGTAGTGAGGCGCTTTGGCATAAGCATGCCGAATCGATTCGAGCAGCTTGCGTAGCCAGCGCTCGCGCGGCTCGACGAGCACCTCGTTGATCTTCAGCATAGGACTCGCGCCGCTGAGCGGCACGGTGAGATAACGCACCTGGTCGCCCTGCAGCATCCGGTTGCGGTTGATCCAGCCGTTCTTGATGAAGTTCACGTCGTCGTAAAAGACGAACTTGTCGACGGCCGCTGCCAGCTGAAAATACCCGATATACGGCAGCAGGTAGGGCTGCATGATCGCGAGCTTCATGGCGTTCAGGTATCCGCGATGATCCCGATGATGCGATCGAGCATGTCGTCGGTCAGCGCCGGGAAAATCGGCAGACACAGTACCTGTTGTGCAGCGGCATGCGCGACCGGCAGATTGTCCTGACGCGCCGAAGGCAGGCCGCGATAAATCGGAAAGTCCGAGATCAGCGGATAGAAATAGCGGCGCGCGTAGATATTCTGGTCGCGAAACTTCTGATACAGCGCATCCCGGCTGATCGGATACTCCGGGCCGACGAGAATCGGAAAGTACGAGTGGTTCGCGACTTTCTGGCCTTCTTTGGGCAGGCAGCGGATACCGTGCACGTCGCGCAGCCGTTCGCGATAGATTGCGTCGATCCGCGCGCGCCGCGCCAGCGCTTCGTCGATATGCTGCAGTTGCAGCAGCCCGAACGCGGCGTTGATTTCGCTCATCTTGCCGTTGATGCCGGACGCAACCACGGTCACCTCATCGACGAATCCGAAGTTCTTCAGATGGTCGATGCGCTGTTTGGTCTTGGCGTCCTGGCAAATGATCGCGCCACCTTCGAAGGTGTTGAAGACCTTCGTCGCGTGGAAGCTCAGCACGGCGAGGTCGCCGTGTTCGAGCACACTGCCGGTTTCGGTCTGCACGCCGAAAGCATGGGCCGCGTCGTAAATCACCTTCAGATTGTAGTTGTCGGCGATCTTCTGGATCGCCTCGACGTCGCACGGCTTGCCGTAGCAATGCACCGGCATGATCGCGGTGGTCTGCGGCGTGATCGCGGCCTCGATCTTGGCGGGATCGAGATTGAGCGTATGCGGATCGACGTCGGCGAATACCGGTTTGATGCCGTTCCAGACCAGCGAGTGGGCGGTTGCCACGAACGAATAGGGCGTCGTGATCACCTCGCCGGTCACGCGCAGCGCCTGCAGCGCGGTGAGCAGCGCCAGCGTGCCGTTGGTGAACAGCGCAAGATGACGCACGCCGAGGTACTTGCACAGCGCCTCTTCGAACTGTTGATGAAACGGGCCGGCATTGGTGAGGATCTTGCTGTCCCAGATCTGTTGAAGATAGGGGATGAATTCTTCAAGCGGCGCAAGGTGCGGCTGGGTAACGTAAATGCGCTCGTCGATCTGCGGCTCGATGGCCCCAAGCGGTAAGGCTGCGTTCACTTGTTGTCCCCTGTCTTGGACGGCGCGGTGGCGTCGTCGGTGGCGGCGGTGGCTTCTTCTGCCGTTACTTCGAACGCGACGGGCGCTTGGTCGTCGCACCAGCGTTGCCACATGATTCGCAATGCGCGCGACAAGCCCGCGGCGACGACTTCAGGCCGGAATGCCGCCGAGGCCATGCAGCGCTCGCGCAAACCGGTGCGCAGTGCGGCGAGCGCCTCGATATCCGACGACAGCGCGACGCCCTTGGCGACGAAGTCCGCCTTATCGGTGGCGAGATACTGTTGCAGGCCGACGTGCGACATCCAGGTGGCGCCGGCGCGGCTCGGCAACGTGTCGCCTGCAATCGTCAAGGTCGGCACGCCCATCCACAGGGAATTCAGCACGGTGGTCGAACCCGTGTACGGGAATGTGTCGAGGCAGATATCGACGTGAAAATGCTGTTGCAGATAGACCGGAATGCTCGAGCGGCGGCGGAACATCAGACGCTCGCGCGAGATGCCTGCTTTGTCGAACCAGTCGAGGAGCAATTGTTCGTCCTCGTCGGTTGCAATCGCGCCCAGCAACATTCGCGACGACGGTTGCGCGTTCAGCAATTCCGCCCAGAGGGCGATCACGTCGGGGCGCAGTTTGTTGAGGCGGTTGAAGCTGCCGAACGTCACGTAGCCGTTGTGCATGGCCGGCAGGATGTTGACCGGCGGCGCGCTTTTTTCCGGCAGGAAGGGCGCGTTCGCGGGCAAATGGACGATCTTCTCGGAGAACATGCGTTCCGGCTCGCCGAACGGCACACCGAACCGGTCCACGAGGTAATAGTCCATCGCGCTCAGGCCGGTCGTGGCCGGGTAGCCGAGCCAGCTGACCTGGATCGGCGCGGGCTTGCGCGCGAACGTGAGAAGACGATTGCGGCCCGTGTGGCCGGACAGGTCGAACAGAATGTCAATTCTGTCGTCGCGGATCCGGTTCGCCAGGTGCGCGTCCGGCATGCCGGTGACCTGGTGCCATTCATGGGCGCACTTGCGCAGCAAATGGGTGTAGTCGTCTTCCAGGATGTGGTTGTTGTACACATGAAGCGAGACGCTGGCGTCGGTCGCGAGACGCTCCATGATCGGCAACAGATACGAGGCGACGGCGTGACGGAACAGGTCACCGGAAACGAGGCCGATCTTCAGCTTGCGATTCGGCGTGCGCTTGTTCACATGACGCGGCCACTGCGAACGCACCGGCGCTTCGTGCTGTTGCGCAAATTTAATGTGTTCGGCGAACAGCGTGTCCTGCTTGACTTCAGGATTGTGGGCGAGCGAAAACAGATAGTTGTCCGCCGCGATCGGGTCTTTCGGGTCTTTCTCCAGCGCGACGTAAAAGCTTTTCTCCGCTTCGCTCACCATGCCCAGATCGAGCTGCAACACGCCCAGTGTGTTGTACATGCCGGACGTGTCCGGCGCCAGTTCGATCGCGCGCCGGGCCGCAGCCAGACCTTCGGCCACTCGTCCCTGGTGAACCAGCGACATGCCGTAGATCCGTTGCGCTTCGGCGTAGGCCGGGTTGATCGCGATGATCGCGCGGCAGACTTCTTCGGCGTCCTTGTGCAAGCCTTTCAGTCGCAGCGTATCCGCGAGGACGGCGCGACTCTCCAGCTCTTCGGGCAGGAGTTCGGCAGCCTTGCGCAGCGGGATGAGCGCGTCGTCGTAGCGGCCCAGACGATGCAACGCAATCCCGAACCAGCGCCACGCGTTGCCGTCGGCGGGGAAGCGCTGGGTGAGCGTGCGAGCCAGTTTGACGGCGTCGGCGATCTGGCCTTTGTTGTAGAGCGACGTGAATCGCGAGGTTTCCTGCTGGCTTACGCGCCGTCCGGCTGCGATCGTGGACTTGCCGGCATCTGCGGTTGCTTCTGCGCCTTCGCTATTTGTTGGAGCGGCCGCGCTGCCGGCTGACTGCGGGTTCTGGGCTGCCACGGGCTGCGTCAGGACGATCTTGCCGGGATTCGCCATCCGCACGATCAGGCCGTCCACCGCCGGGCCCTTCAGTCCTTGCTTCTGCGCCATTTCCAGCGCGAGCCACGCGGCGGCGGTTTCACCGGCGTCGATCAACGCGCTGATATAAGCCGTCCAATACTGACCGTTTTGCGGTTGCTGACCTAGCGCCAGTTCGAAGCGGGGCAATGCGTCTTTGGGGCGGTCCGTTTGAACGAGCAGCACGCCAAGGTCGTAAAGCGCGTCCGAGTGCTGCGGTTTGGCGTCGAGGATCGCCAGATAGAGCGCTTCGGCGTCGTCGAATTCGCCCTTGTGGTGGTGCTCCAGCGCCGTTTGCAAAACGAGTGCGATGTCGTGCTCGAGCTGTTGTTCGGGCGTCAAGGGGTCAGCTGTCGGCTGCTCGTACAGGAGAGTCATGGTCTCAGCGCAGAATGGTCTATGACGGAAATTGTGCGACGGAGAGGGCGTTTCCGATGCTCGGAGATGACGGTAAAAAGGCCGCCTGTTTAGCGTATGGAGAGGGGGGCGGAAAGCCGGAAGACCAGCGGGGAAAAAGAAAAAAGCCCGCACGAGGCGGGCTGAGGGAACGAGCGCGCCTCACTTCGGCGCGTAGTTCTTATTATTCGGTCGGCCGGTCGAACCGGCTCTTACGGAGCGGATGCCGCATTGGGGCATGCCGCTTCGGGTGATTTTTAAAGGCGGGCCATGCGCTGATATTCGCCGGCGGCCTTGGTGCGCCCGATCGCCGCTTCAAACTCGGTATGCAGTTCGTTCTGGGTGACTGCCGCGTCGGCGACCAGGGCCGCGTCGATCGCCTGGATCTGGCGGATCATTTCCAGCGCGGCCGGCTCCTGCTCCGCGGTGAGCGACATCAGCAGCGGTGAGCGTGCTTCGGTCAGGCGGGCGGCTTCCGGCCAGTCGGCGAGCGACGCCGCCTGCTCGATTTCGCGCGTGATCGACAGCACGCGTTCGACCAGTTCCGTCTGATTCATGGTGTGCGCGTTCATTGCTTAGCCCTTGTTCGTGGCCAGCGCGCCCGCGCTGTTGGTGCCGCCGAACAGCGCGGTCAGGTACTGCGAATTGTTGTTCATGGTCGCCATCAACGTATTCAGGGCGGTGAACTGCGCCTGATACTGATTCGTCAACTGTGTCGTGTAGTCGGCGAGCGCGGTTTGTTGCGTGGTGATGCTCTTCAGGTCGGCATTGAGCGCGGTATTACGCGTGTCGATGATGCCGCCGGTCTGCGTGAACGTGGTGATGCTGGAGTTCAACTGCTCGGCAATGCCGTTGGTCGAGTTGAAGAGCGATGCGACCGTGGCCGGACTGCTCGTCAGCGCGGTATTCAGCGCGGTATTGTCGACCACCAGCGTGCCGTCCGCCGGATCGTCCTTCAGCGAGATACCGATCGCCGCCAGCGTGGTGCCGGTGCTACCCGAGCCGACCGAACCGCCGATGATGGTGGCCAGCGTGTTCTTGATCGTCTGCAGCGTGGAGTCGCCGAGCAGCGGACCTTGCGAGGACGAGCCGGAGCTGAACGAGGTGAGCGTGGACATCGTCGTGACGACGGTGTTGTAGAGGCTCACGAAATTATTGATCGCGGTGTTCTGCGAGGTGGTGTCGGCCGCAATGGTCAGCGTCTGCGTGGTGCCGGCGGATGCGGACGTCAGGTTCATCGTGACGCCCGCAATGGCGCTCGTCACCGCATTGGTCGAACTGCTGGCCGCGATCCCGCCCACGGTGAACTCCGCGTCCTGGGCAAAACCGCTCTGCGTCCAGGCGCTCCCCGCGTTGGCCGAGGTGATCGTCGACTGGCCGCCGGTGGTGCTGGCGGTCGAGGTCACGCCGAGGCTCGACAGGCCGTTGTCGGTCGTGATGTTGCTGGTCGTGACGTTGATGACGTTCGCTGCCCCCGTGTTCGCCGCGCGCAGCACGAGGTGGGCGCCGTCCGTGCCGGTCACGATGGTCGCCGTGACGCCGGGGTTGCTGCTGCTCGCGTTGATCGCCGAAGCGATGCCCGAGAGCGTGTTGTTGGTGCTATCGACGTTGATATCCATCGACTTGCCGCCCAGCGAAATGGAGAGCGTGCCGGTGCCCAGTTGTGTCGTGGAGCTGAAGGCCGCCGACGACAAGGCTTGCGAGCTGGCAATCTGCGTCACGGCGACCGAGTAGCTGCCGGCCACGGCGCCGACGCCGGCGGTCGCGGTCAAGCCGGTGCCGCTCGCGGTGGCCGCGAACGTCGACAGCGTGGTGCCGTTGGCGAGATTCGTGATGCCCGACTGCAGTGCGCTCAGCGCCGAGCTTAGTGCGCCGTAGGCGGACAGCGTGGTGTTGTCGGTGGTTTGTCGTGCCGCCAGAGCCGCGGTTTGTCCTGCGGTCTTCGCGTTCACGAGCGCCGTGACGAGCGTCGACACGTCCATCGACGAATTGCCCGTCGAGCCGCTGATGATCGATTGAGCAGCCGACTGCAGCGCGGCGTTGGCGCTTGCTGTAGAAGACGAGGTTGAGATCGAGGACATGCAGAGGCTCCGGGCGTCTGGAAATCTGTATTGGGTGGTGCGCGATGCTACATCACTGCGTGATGGAAATGCACAGCGGGAGGCATGCCTCCCGTCGTTTGAAACCGGCGATGCGCCCCGCTTGCGCGCGACGCATCGCCGTTACTGCGTCAGCTCTTACTGCAGGAGCTTCAGAACTTGCTGCGGGTTCGAGTTAGCTTGCGCCAACACCGAGATACCAGCTTGCTGCAGCACTTGCGCCTTGCTCAGGTTCGCCGTTTCTTGTGCGAAGTTGGCGTCCGTGATTTGCGACTGTGCCGACGACAGGTCGGTCGATTCAGCTTGCTGCGACGTCGAGATTGCCGTGAAGCGGTTTTGCGCGGCGCCCAGTGCAGCTTGCAGCGTGTTCACGGTCTGCAGTGCGTTGTCGATCGAGACCATTGCTTCGTTCGCGCCGGTGACCGTGCTGATGTCGAGGCCCGAAACCGTCGGCGGGTTGTTGATCGCATTGATCTGTGCGATCGATGCGGTCGCGACGCCGGAAGCCGTTGCGCCCATCGCCGTGGCGAGCGTGGCGTTCAGCGTCAGGTTGGTGATTGCCGTGCCCGTACCCGATGCCGTACCGGCCGAGAAGATGTTGGACACTGCGCCCGACGAGATTGCCTGGTTGTTCTGGTCGGTGAAGGTGTAGCCACCCTTGCCGTCCGACAGCACGTTGACCGACGTGATCGTCGCGCCGGTGCTGGTGTACGTGCCGGTCGCGTCCGTGTTGACGGCGATCGTGCCAACCGTTTGACCCGTTTGCACCAGGCCGCCACCGATCTTCGCTGCCGACATCGATTGGCTCAGGTCCAGGCTGATCGTCTGACCGACGTTCGCGCCGACCTGGAACGTCACGCTGCCTGCCGAGCCGTCCAGAATGTTCGTGCCGTTGTAGGTCGTTTGCGAAGCGATACGGTTCACTTCAGCGATCTGCGCCGAGACTTCCTTCTGCAGAGCTGCCTGGTCGCTCGACGACAGCGAACCGGTCGATGCTTGCACGGCCAGCTGGCGGATACGTTGCAGGCTCGAGGTCAGCGACGACAGTGCGCTCGATGCGGTTTGAATCATCGACACGCCGTCGTTCGCATTCGACACGCCCTGGTTCAGGCCGTTGATCTGCGTTTGCATACGCGTCGAGATTGCCAGACCTGCTGCGTCGTCAGCCGCGCTGTTGATGCGCTTGCCCGACGACAGGCGGGTGATGGCTTGCGAAAGGGCGCTTTGCGAGCCATTAAGGTTTTGCTGTGCAACCAGCGAGTTGATGTTGCTATTGATTCCGAGCATGGAAAATCTCCTAAATAAGCCTTGAGCCCAATACGCCACGTTGGCATCGGCGGAAGCACTCGTTCATTGCTGGCCGCCTCAGTGAAGGTTGACGGCGTCCCTAAAAAAAACTTGAGGAACTTTGTGCAATGGCGTGCCAAACGTTTTCCATGCCGGTTTATTGCAATGTCGCTGAAAGCCGCTTGCAGCCTTGCTCTGCGGACCCACTGCAGGTATTGAAAAGTCGGCGTATTCTCTTTTCTCTCTTGTGACAAACCCTGGAAAAATCATGCAAAAGCGCAGAATCGGACGTTCGGAATTACAGGTCGCGCCGCTGATGTTCGGCGGCAATGTTTTCGGCTGGACCGCCGATGAAGCCACCTCGTTTTCGATTCTTGATGCATTTGTCGATGCCGGTCTCGACTTTATCGATACCGCCGATGTCTATTCCGCATGGGTGCCTGGCAATCAGGGCGGGGAGTCGGAAACCATCATCGGCAAGTGGTTCCGTCAGAGCGGCAAGCGCGACAAAATAGTGCTCGCCACCAAGGTCTCGAAGCATCCGCAGCGCAAGGGGTTGTCGGCGGCCAACATCCAGGCGGCGGTCGAGGATTCGCTGCGGCGCTTGCAAACCGATTACATCGATGTCTACTTTTCTCACGACGACGACTCCGAAACGCCGCTCGCCGAAACACTGGGCGCGTATCAGAAGCTGATCGAGGCGGGGAAGGTGAGGGTGATCGGCGCGTCGAACTACACTGGCGCGCGTATCGAGGAGGCGCTCGCGGTGTCCCGCCAGCACGGGTTGCCCGAATATCAGCTGCTGCAGCCGGAATACAACCTGTATGACCGCGCGGACTATGAGCGCGACATCGAACCGGTGGCGCTCGCCAATCAGCTTGGCGTGGTGGTGTACTACAGTCTTGCAAGCGGATTTCTGTCGGGCAAATACCGGTCGCGGGCGGATCTGGCCAACAAGGCGCGCGGCAGCCGGGTCGAAAAATACTTGAACGAGCGCGGTTTGCGCATTCTCGCCGCGCTGGACCGGATCGCCGAGGCGCATGGCAGCACTTCGGCCACTGTCGCTTTGGCATGGCTGATCGCGCGGCCCAGTGTTACGGCCCCTATTGCCAGCGCAACATCGGTCGACCAGCTCAAAAACCTCTCGGCAGCCGTCCACCTGATGCTGACGGGCGCAGATATCCGCGAACTGGACGAAGCGAGCGCCTGAGGTGCAAGTGACCTGGCGCAATCGCTAAACCCCTGGTAGGATGGAGAGTTTCCTGATATCATCGGGAGTGAATTGAGATCTTTGCCTGTTTCGTCAATGCTTTTCTGTTGATGAAAGGTCGGCGAAACGGCAGCAGACGCGGCTTTTGCATGTTGTCTGTCCGCGTTCCGCGGTGAACTCCCCACCTCTCTTTTCCGGCCTCCGTGGCCGCTTTGCCTCTCGTTTCAATCGTGGTTTGGCCGGGTTCTGCCCGCGTTTGCCTGTTACTGGCCATGAATTGGAACGACCGGAGGGCCGGCGCGTGAGCGGTATGCCGCCACGCAATTTACCCCTATCAAGTGATTGAGTTAGGAATTACATGACGACGATTCTTCTGAAAGAAAACGAGCCGTTCGAAGTGGCGATTCGCCGCTTTCGTCGCGCAATCGAAAAGAATGGCCTGATCGCTGAACTGCGTGAGCGCCAATCGTACGAAAAGCCGACCACGGCACGTAAGCGCAAGAAGGCTGCTGCTGTGAAGCGCCTGCACAAGCGCCTGCGCAGCCAGATGCTGCCGAAAAAGCTGCACTAAGCACGCTTTTTCCGCACGGCCGAACGGCGGTGTGAGCTTCGAAAGAAGCCACATCGCCGTTTTGCTTTTTGGGGCCTCTTTCGGGCATTTTTGTGGTCTCTTCTTGGGCCTTTGATGCCCGTTCGTTGCTGGGGCACTCAGTCACGGGCGGGGCAACGCGGTTGCGGGGCACGGTCGTGAATGGCGGACGGTGTGCGCCAGGCGCGCAAACGCAGAAGCGCAGAGGCGCCTGCCCTGCCTTACCCCGCTTTGCGATTCCGTCCTTTCTTGCCGAGTGCCGCGCATCGCGCCCGGCACATGCAACTCGCCTCGTGGTCATTGACCATGCCGACCGCCTGCATGAACGCGTAACAGATCGTCGAGCCGACGAACTTGCAGCCATAGCGCTTCAGCCCCTTGCTCAGCGCGTCGGAAATGTCGGTCGACGCGGGAGCCTGCTTGTACGAAGCCCAATCGTTCTGGATCGGCGTCTGATCGACGAAGGACCAAACGAAATTGGCGAGCGAGCCGTGCTCGGCCTGTATCTGTTGGACCGCCCGAGCGTTGTTAATGGCAGCTTCGATCTTGCCGCGATGACGCACGATGCTTTCGTCTTTGACCAGGGCATCGACATGCTTCGGCGTAAAGCGCGCAACCTTGTCGATGTCGAAGTCGGCAAAAGCGCGGCGGTAGCCGGCCCGCTTGTTGAGAATCGTCGACCACGACAACCCTGCCTGAGCGCCCTCCAGCACCAGCATCTCGAACAGATGCTGGTCATCGCGCGAGGGCACGCCCCATTCGGTGTCGTGATAGTGCGCGAGCGCCTCGCTCGATACCCAGTTGCATCGCTGTGTCACTGTCGCGCTCCTGTATTGTGATGTCGCTCGCCAGCATAGCCGAAGCCGTGCGCACTGCAAGTCGGCCGTTCGGCCGATTGCGGGATTGAAACTGACCTGCCACGCTACGCGTTATTCACCCACTGAACTCACTCGACTTCATGAGCAAAGACTTCTTTCTGATCGGCATCGACGGCGGCGGCAGCGGCACGCGCGTCGTGCTCGGCGACGCACAAGGCCGCGAGCTGGCGCAGGCGGCAAGCGGGCCGTCTGGCTTGGGGCTCGGCGTCGAACGTGCTTGGCAGGCCATTGCGGCCGGCTGCGGCGAAGCATTTGCAAGCGTCGGCATGGCGCTGGACTGGTCGCGCTGCGTGCTCGGCTGCGGACTGGCGGGCGTCAATAATCGCGACTGGCTGAGCGCGTTTCGCGCTCAGGCTCCCGCGGTCGCCGGACTCGCCGTGGAAAGCGACGCCTATACCACCCTGCTGGGCGCGCACGCCGGCGCGCCTGGTGTAATCGTTGCGCTTGGCACCGGCAGCGTGGCGGCCGTGCTGGATAGCAATGGCGAATGCCGTTCGGTCAGCGGCTACGGTTTTCCCTCGGGCGACGAAGCAAGCGGCGCATGGCTCGGTCTGCGGGGCATCGTGCATGCACAACACGCACTTGACGGTCGCGGCCCCAACGACGATTTCGCGCAGGCGCTGATCAGCCATACCGGCGCGCATGACCGCGACAGTCTCGTCGTGTGGCTTTGCGAAGCCAATCAGACAGCTTATGCGAGGCTCGCGCGGATCGTCGTCGCCAATCGCGCGCATCCGTTCGCGGCGCGGTTGCTCGGCGAGGCCGGCGCGGAAGTGGGCAAGATGATCGCCGCGCTGGATCCCTCGGCGAGCCTGCCGGTCGCGTTGTGCGGCGGCCTCGGCGCGCCGTTGCGTGAGTACGTGCCGCAGATCCATCAGGCGCGTTTGCGCGAGCCGCTGGCCGATTCGGCGCACGGCGGATTGCAGCTGGCGCAGCGCGAAGCGGGGCGCGTCGGCGGCTAAAGAACGGCAGCTAGAAACAGCGGCACGCGGCGCGCTCGCGGGCGAGACCCGTCGGGCATGGCTGGCGCGTTTCCGGTGAGCGCGGCTGGCAACGGTAAAATACGCACTTCGACGCTGCCCGGCTGCTCACACCATGTACAAAGTTATCGCCACGGATCTCGACGGCACGCTGCTCAACGCCGATCACCAGGTGGACCCGTTCACGGTCGCCACCGTGCGTAAGCTCGAGAGCGACGGCCTGCGGTTCGTGATTGCAACGGGCCGCCATTATTGCGACGTCGCCGGCATCCGCGACGTGCTCGGCATCAACCCGTATCTGATCACGTCGAATGGCGCGCGCGTCCACGCGCCGGACAACACGGTCATCCATGCCGGCGACCTGCCTCCCGCCATCGTGCAACGGTTGGTGCAGCCGGAAATCGCCGGCGCTCATGGCCGCGTGATCGTCAATCTGTTCGCCGATCAGGCCTGGCTGATCGACCGCGACGCACCGCATCTGCTGAAGTTTCATCAGGACTCGGGCTTCACCTATGAGGTGACCGATCTGCCGAAGCACGACGGCGCCGACATCGCGAAGGCCCTCTACATTGGCGAGCCCGCCGATCTTGCACAGGTCGCGGCGAACCTCGCTCGTGAATTCGGCGACGCCCTTTACGTGACCTATTCGCTGCCGGACTGCCTGGAAGTGATGACGGCGAACGTGTCGAAGGGACGCGCGTTGCAGATCGTGCTCGAACGCGTGGGCGTGGATGCCTCGCACTGCGTGGCGTTTGGCGACAACATGAACGATATCGATCTGCTGGAAACGGCCGGCCATCCGTTCATGATGAACAACGCCAATCCCGATCTTATGACGCGCCTGCCGAACGTGCCGCGCATCGGCAACAACTTCGAAGCCGGCGTCGCGCATCATCTGCGCAAGCTCTTCTCACTCGACGACGAATTGACGTCCTGATCTGAAATGGAAACGGCCCGCATCCGTCTTGATGGATGCGGGCCGTTTCTTCGCGCGAGCTTTTGTGCGCTTGCGGCCGCGACTAGCGGCGCGGCGGGCAACGGGAAGCGCTGCGTGCTTCCCGTTGATCAGCGCCGGTCAACTAATTTGTTAGCTGCCGCCCGCGGACCCAAGGCGATCAGCCGTGCCATCCGCCGCGACGGTCACCATGGTCGCCCCGGTCGTCGTGGCCCCAGCCACGACCATTGTGGTTCCAGTTGCGATCATATCGATGGTCGCCCCGATAGTAGTCGCCGCGGTCGTAACGGTGGTCCCAGCCGCCGTTGCCGTAATACACGGGCTGCGGTGCGGCATAGACGGGAGCCGGGCTGGCATAGACCGGTGCGCCGAGCGACAGGCCGATGTTCAGATCCGTATGCGCTTGCGCGACACCGCATGCGCCCGCTGCGAGTCCTGCGGCAACCAGCAAGTGAGTGACGATGCGTTTCATGTTTGTTCTCCTGTGAGGCGACGTATGTTTGTCGCACAGGACCAATCTACGCATTCCGGCCGGTAGGAACTGCGACGAGATGTTACGGACTGCAAGCATCGTCGCGGGGATTGAAACGTGCGCACGGCGGGATTCGGGTGCGGGACGTGTCACGCGTTGCCTGGTCAAAGCCCCGCCATATAAGGGCGTGCGCTCCATTGAGCCGATTCAGCGAACGGTCGGCGCCACGTTCGGCCCAAATCAAGCGGCCGCAGTGGTAATCGCGGCTTACATCTGTATTACCCGATTAATCTGCCGCACTAGCGGAAGGCGCCGATGCAGCCGCCGACGACGCTCCCGGCAGCGACGCGCAAGGGCAGTCGGTCGCGCGTCCGTCCAACCCTTGCCGATCATGTTTGAAGCTTGCCCGCGCGCTGCCGTTCTGCCAATTGAGGCGAACAATGTAAATGCTGTCGAAGTCGTCGCTCTTCCAGTTCGGGACATCAGCGGCGTTACCGCCGTGCGCGCTCAGCATCTGGCGCAATAGCTTCACGATCAGTTTGTGTTCCCACGCTACGACAATCAGCTTGTTTCGATTGGCCGGATTGACCAGTGCGGTGCCAAGCTGGTCGATCTGCGCGAAACCATATGGCGTTTGCACAGGCATCTGGAACTGGATGGCGGTTGGCTCGATCGTCGCCAGTGGCCGGATGTAGTAGTAGGGCTTGCCGCTGTCGTCTTTTTGCTGCCCGGGATCGGGGGCGTAGATTGCGTCCGGCTTGCCGAACTTGGCAGCGATCACCGCCGGCAGGGCCAGCGCCCGGTTGAGTCCCTGGCAGTTGAGCTGGCCGTAGCCTTGAGCCGGTTTCTCACCGTGCCGTACGAACACGAGCGTTTCAACGTCGCTGTCGGCCGCATGCGCGACGGGTAGCGCCGACAGACCCGCGCACAGGCCGCCGACGGAGAGTGCGACGCCATGCAGAAATCCGCGGAAACGCTTCATAGGTAACACCTGTGCGAGCTTGGAAGGTCGCACGATTCTAGCAGCGGCGCTCGCGTGCGCCATTGGCGCGCTGTCACGGTGCCTGCGATAGCCAAACAGAACGGGCGCCGCAGCGCCCGCTTTGAATGCCTGAATTACCGCGCGTTGTCAGTCGAGCGCGAGCTTTTGAGAATTGCCGCCGCGGCTTTCGGCGAGGGCCGGATACAACACGCCGGCGACCACCGCGCCGAGAACCGGCGCAAGCCAGAACAGCCACAACTGATCCACCGCCGCACCGCCGACGAACAGCGCCGGGCCGGTGGAGCGCGCCGGGTTGACCGACGTATTGGTCACCGGGATCGAGATCAGGTGAATCAGCGTGAGGCACAGACCGATGGCGATCGGCGCGAAGCCGGCAGGCGCACGCTTGTCGGTCGCGCCGAGAATGACGAAGAGAAAGAAGCCGGTCATCACCACTTCGCAAATGAATGCCGCGGCGAGCGAGTAGTGACCCGGGGAGCGCTCGCCGTAGCCATTGCTGGCAAAACCGCTGGCAACGAGGTCGAAACCAGGCTTGCCCGATGCAATCAACGACAGCACCAGCGCACCCAACACCGCGCCAATCACCTGCGCGACGATGTACGGCAGCAGATCGCGAGCCGGAAAGCGGCCGGCGACGGTCAGGCCGACGCTCACCGCGGGATTCAGGTGACAGCCGGAAATGTGGCCGATTGCGTAAGCCATTGTCAGTACGGTCAGGCCGAAGGCGAGCGACACGCCCACGAACCCGATGCCCAGCCCGTGAACCGGGCCGGCGAAATTGGCGGCGAGGACAGCGCTGCCACAGCCCCCCAGCACGAGCCAGAAGGTGCCGAACAATTCGGCAGCGAGGCGTTTTGACAACTGCATGATTGGTAATCCTAAAAAAATGACGTTTCCGCTAGCACGCACGGCTAAGTCCGGATGCCATGCCTTGAGCGCGCAATTCTAGGGAAAGGTTGCCAATTCGGGTGTCAAGAATTGTCAATGTGGCATCGTGCTTACCTATTATTGCGAGATAAAGAGGGGGTTTAACAATTCATTCGTGTTAATAATTATCAGAGGATATCTCGCTAAATCGGTATTGTTGTCCATTGCGAATTTTTATAATTGCAGTTAGTCTGCGAGCCAATGAGTTCTAAAAAGGGGAGAACCGGAATGTCTCAATATGCAGACCTCAAGGCGCAGATCGCCAAATTGCAGGCACAGGCAGAAGAAGCGCGGCGTACCGAAATCGACAACGTGGTCGCCGACATCCGCCAAAAGATCGCTGAATACGGTCTCACGGCTCAAGATTTAGGCTTTGCCGTCGCTGCCAAGCGCGGTCGCCCGCCCAAGAAGGCGCCGCTGCCGGCGAAATACCAGGACCCAAAATCGGGAAATACGTGGAGCGGGCGTGGCAAACCGCCCAAGTGGATCGTCGGCAAGAATCGCGAGCGCTTTCTGATTGGCGCGGCTTGAGTCGATTGCCGCTAGAGACGAAAGCCAACTGAAGGTTATTGGCACTCCGGCTTTATTGGTTGAGCGCTAATCCGCGATGGAAGCGCATCCATACCCGTATTAAAAAAGCCGCCCTTGAGGGGCGGCTTTTTTGGACAAGAAGCGGGATAAGTGGGATTTACCGTTCGCGCAAACGATTCACACGACGAAATGCCCCGCTATTCATCAGCAAATCGGAATCGGCACATCAGGCGGATTCGAACACTCGAGCGGCCGAGCGCATAAATTGCCACGGCCGCTCGAATGCCACGTTAGCCCACCGCGACTTGACGCAGCACCGGGCGGCGCGTGGCTTCGATCAGCGCCGAATAGCCGTCCACATAATTCTGCGCCATGGTCTTCGAACTGAAGCGGCGTTCGAACTGGGCGCGGATTTCGGTGCGCGACAGTTCGTCCAGGCGTTGCAGCGCCGCGACCGCTCCTTGTACGTCCTCAACGATATAACCCGTCACGCCGTGGTCGATAACTTCCGGCACGGAGCCGCGGTTGAAGGCGATCACCGGCGTGCCGCACGCCATCGATTCGATCATCACGAGGCCAAACGGCTCCGACCAGTCGATAGGGAACAGCAGCGCCTTCGCGCCGGAGAGAAACTCGGGCTTCTGCGCCTCATTGATCTCGCCGACGAATTCCACGTGCGCCTGCGACAGCAGCGGCTCGATCTCCCGTTTGAAATATTCCTGGTCGGCCTTGTCCACCTTGGCGGCGATCTTCAGCGGCAAACCGCTTTGTGCAGCGATCTTGATGGCTGTATCGACGCGCTTCTCAGGGCAAATACGGCCGAGGAACGCCAGGTATTCCGGCTTCTTGTGCGTTTGCGGCGTCAACAGCTGTTCCGGCAAGCCGTGATAAATCGTATTGAGCCAGTTCGCTTGCGGCAGCGGCGCACGCTGCGAATCGGAAATGGACACCACCGGCACGTCCGAGAACGCGTCGAATACCGGTTGCAGTTCCGGCAAGTCGAGGCGGCCGTGCAGCGTCGTCACGAACGGCGTGTCCATCGTGGTAAAAAGCGGGAACGGCATGTAGTCGAGGTGGAAATGCAGCACGTCGAATTCGTGCGCGACCTTTCGCACCTTTTCCATCATGAGGATGTGCGGAGCCAGCGCGTCGCGGATCGTCGGATCGAGGCGCAGCGCACGAGGCCAGCAGGCGTCGAGGTTCGCGGAGGTGACCGAGTCGCCGCTCGCAAACAGCGTGACGTCGTGGCCGAGTCCGACCAGTGCTTCGGTCAGATACGATACGACGCGTTCGGTACCACCGTAGAGTTTCGGCGGGACGGCTTCATACAACGGCGCAATTTGTGCGATTCGCATGCGTTTTCTCCTAATCAGATCGGCATCGCACAGCGGCGCTCGAGTAGAGCGAGGAGTGAATGCCTGACGGACGGTTGGGCGCGGTAAGCCGCCGCCCGGGGGTGTTCCGAACCTGCATCGGGTAATCCCTTAGCTTCATTATCGGGATCGACCGCGCGAATTCGAGTTATTTTTCAAACGCTTAATGTTGTTACAGCGCGAAACATGCGTCGTTACAGGTCGTCTGGAAGGCAGTCCCGATAATTGAGAGCGAAACCCGGCCGTTTTATTCGAACGCAGCGCTTTCTATGAGCAATCCGCGGGCCCGACCGTCCGAGCGCGGCGCCTACACTGGGCGGATTACGCGGAAGTGAAAACGTCTTATAATTCGGCCTCACCGCAGCAACGGTGCGGAGCGTGAGTTAGCCAGGCTCACCCTTCGGCCTCATTCCGCATCACCTCAGGCAGTCATTCAACGCGCATAGCCGTCCAGACTGCGCGTCAATAAGTCCTCCTCAGCCCCTTCCTTACACGACTTTGTAGGAAAAATTCCTACATGAATGACGGATTTATCCGTCAACAAGGCTGGGTGTCTATCCGATTTTCGTCCGCTCCCCCTTTCGACACAATGCTCGCAAGACCAGAAACGAGCCGATTCGTGCGGTTTAAGCGCGCGCGTCCGAGCAAACGTTTTCGTAACGGCCTGACCAGCCAGATACACCCCGGGGGAATCATGAGCGCGACAAGCGAAATGCTCAATGAGATCAGAGAAGTCAACCTGTCTTATCTCCTGCTCGCACAGCGACTGCTGCGCGAAGACAAGCCGATGGGCATGTTTCGCATGGGGATTTCGGACCAGTTAGCCGATGTGCTCGCCAATCTGTCGTTGGCGCAGACCGTCAAGCTGGCGGCGTCCAATCAGGTGTTGTGCCGTTTCCGTTTCGACGACCATGCCGTGCTGTCCGCTCTGGCGGACAAAGGCAAATCCAGCGCCGTGGCACAGGCGCATTCCGCGATCCTGATGGCAAGCCAGCCGGTCGAGCAGCTCGGCTGATGGCACGTTGTATTCAAAGCCGAATAATCAGGACCGGGGAAACGCCAACGGATGGCCTATAAAAGTGTTGTGCTCGAAGTCAGGGAGATCACCCTGGCCATTGAACTGATCGAGCTTGGCGCGCGTTTGCAATTGCTGGAAGCCGAAACCAGTCTGTCGCGCGACCGCCTGATCAAGCTGTACAAGGAATTGAAAGGGGTTTCGCCGCCCAAAGGCATGCTGCCGTTTTCGACCGACTGGTTCATGACCTGGCAGCCGAACTTTCACTCATCGCTGTTCTACAACATCTACCGTTTCATGGCCGGACACGGCGGTTGCCTGACGATCCAGTCGATCGTGAAGAGCTACCGGCTGTATCTGGAGCACGTCCGGTTGCACGACGACGAGCCCGTGCTCAGTCTCACGCGCGCGTGGACGCTGGTGCGCTTTTTCGACTCCGGGATGCTGCAAATGACCGCCTGCTGCCGCTGCGGGGGACGTTTTGTCGCACACGCGCACGATCCGCAGCACGCGTTCGTCTGCGGACTGTGCCAGCCGCCCTCGCGCGCCGGTAAGACAAAGAAATCTGCCGACGCCCGGGCCCGCGAGAGCCTCGCCGCCCTCGAAGCTTGACCCGCAAGGCGGCCGCGCAAGTGCGGTCCGCCGCCCGCGTCCCATGGGGCGGGCCTTCCAGCCCGCTCGCCCAAGGCCCGATTGAACCGGGCCGCTGACCTCGACCTCTGGTTTACACCGGATCGCCGAGCCACATTTCCACCAAAGTTTTCTGTTCCTTTGCCGTAAACCTGAATAACGACGGTCACCGTCGCTTCTTTGTGAGGGCTCGGCAGTGCTGATTTTCGTGGGAACACTCGTGACGCTTTTGTCCGTTTTCGGCGGTTACGCGCTGGAAGGCGGCCATCTCGGCGCGCTGCTGCAGCCCGTTGAAGTGCTGATGATCGTGGGCGCTGGCGTCGGCGCGTTCATTCTCGGTAACGGAATGAAGACGATCAAGGCGACGCTGCGCGTCATTCCGACCCTGTTCAAGGGCGCGAAGTACAACAAGGACGTCTATATGGAGCTGATGGCGCTCCTCTACGTCCTGCTGGCCAAGGCGCGCAAGGAAGGCACGCTGACGCTGGAAGCGGACATCGACGATCCGTCGAAGAGTCCGATCTTCACCCAATACCCGAAGATTCTTGCCGACCATCACATCATCGAATTCCTCACCGACTACCTGCGTCTGATGGTGGGCGGCAACATGAACGCGTTCGAGATCGAAAGCCTGATGGACGAGGAGATCGAGACGCACCACCAGGAAGGCGAGGCGCCCGCGCATGCGCTGAACAAGGTCGGCGACGCGATGCCGGCGTTCGGTATCGTGGCCGCGGTGATGGGCGTGGTGCACACCATGGCCTCCGCCGACAAGCCGCCAGCGGTGCTCGGCGAGATGATCGCCCAGGCGCTGGTCGGCACTTTCCTCGGGATTCTGCTTTCGTACGGGCTGATCGGGCCGCTCGCGAGCGTCGCCGAACAGCGCGTGACCGAGTCGACCAAGATGTTCCAGTGCATCAAGGTGACGATTCTGGCCAGCCTGAACGGTTACGCGCCGGCGATCGCCGTCGAGTTCGGCCGCAAGGTGCTCTTCTCGACCGAACGCCCGTCGTTCGCCGAGCTGGAAGAGCACGTGCGCCGCGTCAAGGCCAAGTAAAGGCCACCGGAAACCGAACCCATGAGCAAGGACAAAGACCGCGCCATTGTCGTCAAGCGCGCCGCGCCGAAGAAAGCCGGCCACCATGGCGGCGCCTGGAAGCTCGCGTATGCGGACTTCATGACCGCGATGATGGCGTTCTTCCTGCTGATGTGGCTGCTGAGTTCGGCGTCCACCGTGCAGTTGAAGGGCATTGCCGATTACTTCAATCAGCCGCTGAAGATCACGCTGTGGGGCGGTGACCGCAGCGCGGAGGATTCGAGCATTCTGAAGGGCGGCGGCCGCGACATTTCGACCGACGCGCAAGGCGTGACGCGCTCCAGCGACGGAGCGAACAACCGTTCCGAACACACCGCAGTGCACGGCAGCGAAGAGTCGATGAAGCAGTTGCAGGGCGAGTTGGAGCGTCGCGAGCAGGTTCGCCTGCACGATCTGCAGGTCAAGCTGATGGCCGCGATCGAAGCGAATCCGGTGCTGCGCCAGTTCAAGCAGCAGATCCGCATTGATTCGACGCTGACCGGCTTGCGTATCGAAATCGTCGACTCGCAGAAGCGGCCCATGTTCGCGACCGCGAAAGACCAGGTCGAGCCGTATATGCGCGACATCCTGCGCGAAATCGGCCACACGCTGAACGACGTGCCGAACCGCATCATCGTGCAGGGACACACCGACGCCGCGCAATACGCGGGCGGCGAGAAGGGCTACAGCAACTGGGAATTGTCCGCGGACCGCGCCAATGCGTCGCGCCGCGAACTGATCGCCGGCGGCATGGATGAAGCGAAGGTGATGCGCGTGCTCGGCCTCGCGTCGACGCAAAACCTGAACAAGGCGGACCCGATGGATCCGGAGAATCGCCGCATCAGCATCATCGTGTTGAACAGGAAGTCGGAGGACGCGCTGAATCACGACGATTCCACCACGACGACCTTGTCGGACGACGCAGCCGGCTCCAAGCCGCTGCTGCAAAAGCTTGCGCAACCGGTAACGGTTGCCCCGAAGTTGCCGGCGGTAGCGCCGGCGGCCCAGTAACAGACAGCGATCGTTCCGCTGGCTCACGCGCCCTGCCGGCGCGGAGCGCGGGGCGATCCATAGCGTAGGTGCAGCGAGGTTTTCATGATCAGGCACATCCTGGCAATCGACGATTCGGCATCGATGCGGCAGATTCTCGCCGCCACGTTGACGACGGCCGGCTATGAGGTGACGCTCGCGGCAGACGGCAACGAAGGGCTCGAAAACGCGCTCGCCATGTCGTTCGATCTCGTGCTCACCGATCAGCACATGCCGGGCAAGACCGGTCTCGATCTGATCGCCGCGCTACGCAACAACCCGGCTTACCAGGCCACGCCCATCCTCGTCCTCACGACGGAATCGGGCGAGCCGTTCAAGGAAGCGGCGCGGGCCGCGGGCGCGACCGGCTGGATCGAAAAGCCGCTCGACCCGGACATGCTGACCGAACTGGTGGCGGCGTTAGCCGAGCCAGATCACGCATAAGCACCACTCATAGACCCAGTTATAGAAGCTCTCGACGCGGCGGCACGGTAGCCCACGCCTAGACAGGAACTCTCGCGGTGACCCAGGCATGACACTCGACATCACTCAGTTCTATCAGACGTTTTTCGACGAAGCGGACGAACTGCTCGCGCAGATGGAGCAGTTGCTGCTCAATCTGGATATCGCGCATCCGGACCCCGAAGACCTCGCGGCCATTTTCCGCGCGGCGCATTCGATCAAGGGCGGCGCGGCGACCTTCGGCTTTACCGCGCTGACGGAAACGACCCACATTCTCGAATCGCTGCTCGATCGCGCGCGCAATAACGAACTCGTGCTGCGCAAGGACATGATCGACACGTTCCTCGAAACCAAGGACGTGCTGTCGGGCCAGTTGGCCGATTACCGCGCGAGCGCCGAGCCGGATGCGGCCACCGCTCGTGCGATCTGCGCGAAGCTCGAACGGCTGCACGCGGAGAGCGTCGGCGGCGGCGCGCCCGCTGCGGCGCCGGTTGCCGCAGCCGCGGCACCCATTGCAACAGAGGCAAATCAGGGAGGGTCCGCGCCGGAGCACGTCGTCGAACAGGCGGTCCAGGCAGCGGGTGGATGGACTGACGGCGAACCGGCACAGACCGGGCAAGCCGCGGGTGCCGGCGGTGCGGATGACAGCGCCGGTCCCCATCTGAAAATTACGCTACGGGGCGTTGGTGAGAAGGACCAGGAACTGCTGGCCGAAGAGCTCGGCAACCTGGGCAACATTGTCGGGCAGGTCAAGAGCGGCGGCGATTTGACGCTGTGGCTCGCGACCGATGTGACCTCCGACGACATCATCGCCGTGTGCTGTTTCGTGATCGACGAAAGTCAGATCGTGATCGGCCGCGGCACCGCACCGGCGGAAGAGACGCAGCAAGGCGAACCTGGAACGCCCGACGCTGCCGATTCGTCCCCGGCGCAAGCAGTACCGGCCCATCAGGCGGAACACGCAGCATCGCCGGCACCGGCTGCCGGCACCGCTGCACCCGCTTCGGCGGCCACGCACGGCCTGTTCGACGCACCGGCCGCGCCGGCGTCTGGCGCGGCTCAACCCGCGGCGGCTGGCGCAGCGGCGCCGGCTCAGGCAGCAGCAACTCAAGCAGCAACGACACAAGCAGCAAGCGCGGCCGCGCCCGCCGAGCACGACCGCAAGGCGGCACGTCCGGCTGCGGCGGCAGGCGGAGCGGAAGGCAGCTCGATTCGCGTCGGCGTGGAAAAGGTCGATCAGCTGATCAACCTGGTCGGCGAACTGGTGATCACGCAAGCCATGCTCGCGGAAACCACCAGCACGTTCGACCCGGCGTTGCACGACCGGCTCTTCAACGGCATGGCGCAGCTCGAACGCAATGCGCGCGATCTGCAGGAAGCAGTGATGTCGATCCGCATGATGCCGATGGATTACGTGTTCAGCCGCTTCCCGCGTCTGGTGCGCGATCTGGCGGCGAAACTCGGCAAGGAAGTGGAACTCGTCACCTTCGGTCAGGCGACCGAACTCGACAAGAGCCTCATTGAACGGATCATCGATCCGTTGACTCACCTCGTGCGCAACAGTCTCGACCACGGCATCGAAACCGTGGAAGCGCGGCGCGCGGCGGGCAAGGATTCGACCGGCCAGCTGGTGCTGTCGGCGGCGCATCACGGCGGCAACATCGTCATCGAAGTGAGCGACGACGGCGCGGGCCTGCGCCGTGACAAGATTCTCGCGAAGGCGGCCAAGCAGGGCATGCAGGTCAGCGAGACCATGTCCGACGAAGAAGTCTGGAACCTGATCTTCCTGCCGGGCTTCTCGACGGCGGAACAGGTCACGGATGTGTCGGGCCGCGGCGTCGGCATGGACGTGGTGAAGCGGAACATCCAGTCGATGGGTGGTCACGTGGAAATCACCTCGCACGCCGGCAAGGGCAGCACCACGCGCATCGTGTTGCCGCTCACGCTGGCGATTCTCGACGGCATGTCGGTCAAGGTCGGCAACGAGATCTTCATTCTGCCGCTGAACTTCGTGATGGAGTCGCTGCAACCCCAAGCCGAAGATATTTACACGGTGGCCAACGGCGAGCGTGTGGTGCGGGTGCGCGGTGAATATCTGCCGCTCGTGGCGTTGCACGAAGTGTTCAACGTCGAAGACGCGAAGCAGGAACCCACGCAAGGCATCGTCACCATCATGCAAACCGAGGGGCGCCGCTTTGCGATGCTGATCGACGAACTGGTGGGCCAGCAACAGGTGGTCGTGAAGAATCTGGAAACGAACTACCGCAAGGTGCACGGCATTTCCGCCGCGACCATTCTCGGCGACGGCAGCGTCGCGCTGATCGTCGACGTGGCCGCGTTGAACCGCGAAACGCGCAACGCGCATGGCGCGATGAGCCTCGCATGATGCCGGTCAAACTCGTCTCGACTCTTAATCAACTCATTTCATCCCAACCGTTTGGGGGCTAACGTGGCAGAAGTCCAATCCATCAATTCGAGCGTCGCGAACGCGAACGGTACGACTGGCCGGCGCGACGTGCAGCAGGCAGACGCCGGCGGTCAGGAGTTCCTCGTCTTCACGCTCGGCGCCGAAGAGTACGGCATCGACATTCTCAAGGTGCAGGAAATCCGCGGCTACGACAACGTGACGCGTATCGCCAATGCGCCCGAGTTCATCAAGGGCGTGATCAATCTGCGCGGCATCATCGTGCCGATCGTCGACATGCGCATCAAGTTCCATCTGGGCCGTGTCGAGTACGACCACCAGACGGTGGTGATCATCCTGAACGTCGCGCACCGCGTGGTCGGGATGGTGGTGGACGGCGTGTCGGACGTGCTGACGCTCGCCACCGACCAGATCATGCCCGCGCCGGAATTCGGCGCCACGCTGACGACCGAGTACCTCACGGGGCTGGGCACCGTCGACGGCCGCATGCTGATCCTGATGGACATCGAGAAGCTCATGACCAGCCGCGAAATGGCGCTGATCGAAACGCTCGGCGTCTAACGGCGGCAGCCTTCACGAACGATTGGGATAGGGAGCATCGAAATGTTGAGCAGGTGGTCGATTCGCACGTCGTTGACGATGGTGGGGATCATTCTGGTCGCGCTGACCGTGACGGTCGGCGTACTTGGGCTGAGCGCGTTGAATCGCGCGAGTCAATCGCTCGACCGCATTGCGCGCGGCGATCTGGTCGCCATTCATGCGCTCGACGAAGCTTCGTCGTATCTACTGCGCTCGCGCGTGTCGCTGGACCGCTTCAATGCGTTGAGCGCGGCGGGCGACACGGAGCAGGCGAAGAAGGTGCTCGATCGTGCGCAGGAGTTGTACGGCAAGGGCAATCAGAGCTGGCAGGCTTATCTGGACGCACCCAAAAACGGCGTGGAGCAGGCGCAACTCGACGAACTGCTGACGCGCCGTACGGCGCTGATGCGTGACGGCATGGAGGCAGAGTTCGCCGCGCTGCGCGCGAACGATCTGGCGGCCTACCACGCCATCGCGGACACGAAGATCAGTCCGTGGTTCGTGGCTTACGACAACGCCGCGGCCGCTGTGATCAAGAGCTTGCAGCAACACGCCGTGGATCAGCAGGCGAGCGCGCAATCGAACATCTCGCTGATGACCACGCTGATCATCGCCATCACCGCGCTCGCGCTGCTGATGGTGGTGGGTATCCGTTTCGCGCTGCGCGGCCTGATCGTGCAGCCGCTCGCCGACGCGACGGCGTGCTTCGAGCGCATTGCTTCGGGCGATCTGTCCGAGGCGATCAACGTATTCAGCAGCAATGAAATCGGGCGGTTGTTCGCGGGCATCAAGCGCATGCAGGACAGCATGTCGACGATGGTGAAAGCGGTTCACAGCAGCACGGAATCGATCGACACCGGCGCCCGCGAAATTGCGATGGGCAACACCGATCTCTCACAGCGCACCGAACAGCAGGCTGCCTCGTTGCAGGAAACCGCGTCGAGCATGGAGCAACTGACCGGCACCGTGCGGCAGAACGCCGAGAACGCGCGTCAGGCGAGCCAGCTGGCGGTCAATGCGTCCGATATCGCCACGCGCGGCGGCGACGTGGTGAGCCAGGTCGTCACGACCATGCAGGATATCGCGAGCAGCTCGAACAAGGTCGTCGACATCATCGGCGTGATCGAAGGCATTGCCTTCCAGACCAATATTCTCGCGTTGAACGCGGCAGTCGAAGCGGCGCGCGCCGGCGAACAGGGCCGCGGCTTTGCCGTGGTGGCCGGCGAAGTGCGCAGCCTCGCGCAGCGCAGCGCCAGTGCCGCGAAGGAAATCAAGGAACTGATCGGCGACTCGGTCGACAAGGTGCAAAGCGGTTCGGCGCTGGTCGGCCGCGCGGGCACCACGATGGATGAGATCGTGCAGGCCGTGCGCCGTGTGACCGACATCATGGGCGAAATCAGCGCGGCGTCCGAGGAGCAGTCGGGCGGCATCGAACAGGTGAATCGCGCCGTCGTGCAGATGGACGAAGTCACGCAGCAGAACGCGGCGCTGGTCGAACAGGCGGCGGCCGCGGCTGCTTCGCTCGAAGATCAGACGCGCCAATTGCAGGCGGTGGTGAACGGCTGGAAAGTGGCCGGCGGCCCGGCGGTGCGCAGCAGCGCACCGGTACGTCCGCACACGGCGCAGCCTCGCGTCACCGGCAGCAAGAGCAAGCCGGCCGCCAAAGCCGCGCCGCAGGTGTCCGCGCATGGCGCAGCGCATCCGGTTGCGGCTACGGCGGCAACGAACACCGCGCAGGCGTCGGTCAATCACGATGCAGGCTCGGCACGCGTCGAACCGGCGCTCAAGCCGAAGCCGGCCCGTGCGCCATCCGAATCCGCAGCACGTCCGGCCGCCGTCAGCGCGGCCACGGCAAGCTCGGACGCGGACTGGGAAACATTCTAGGAAGTGGCACAAAGACATGCAGTCATTCGACATCTCGCTCCATGAGGGGCGAATCATCGAAGCACGCTTTAGCAGCGTGTCGCGGGCCGACTGCGTGTTGCCAGAACTCGCGGGCGGGCGCGACCCCGCGAACACAATCCCTTCTTCTCAGGCAAACGGCCTGGGCGGAAAGCGGGATGGCTCGTATCGCAGGCAGGAATCTTCATGATGGCAACGCGCGCACAGCACCGTCCCGAACGGGCGGAGCCGGTTAGGTCCGGCGAACAGGGAAGAGACTTCGAGTTCACGTCGGCGGATTTCGCCCGTATTCGCGAACTGATCCACAGCAGCGCGGGCATCTCGCTGTCGGATCACAAGCGCGATATGGCGTATAGCCGGCTGGCGCGCCGTCTGCGCACCCGCGGCCTCGACACGTTCAAGCAGTATCTCGATCTGCTGGAAGCCGAGAACGATCCGGCCGAGTGGGAAGCGTTCACCAATGCGTTGACCACCAATCTGACGGCCTTCTTTCGCGAAGCGCACCACTTTCCGATCCTCGCCGAGTTCGTGCCGCGCCGCGCGCAGCCGGTTTCGGTATGGTGCTCGGCGGCTTCGACCGGCGAGGAGCCGTACTCGATCGCGATGACGCTAATCGAAGCGCTCGGCGAGAGCGGCGCGCGCCAGGCCTCCGTGCTCGCCACCGATATCGACACGCAGGTGCTGGCCAAGGCCGAAGCCGGCATGTACCAGTTCGACCAGGTGAAGCACCTGTCGCCCGAGCGGCTCAAACGCTTCTTCCTGAAGGGCACCGGCGCGCATGCCGGCATGGTCAAGGTGCGTCCGGAAGTGCGCGCGCTGGTGCGCTTCCAGCAACTGAACCTGACCGACCGCGATTACCAGTTGCGCTCGCAATTCGACGCGATCTTCTGCCGCAACGTGATGATCTATTTCGACAAGCCGACTCAAGCGCAAGTGCTCGCACGCTTCGAGCCGCTGGTGAAGCCGGGCGGGCTGTTGTTCGCCGGTCATTCGGAAAACTTCACGTACGTCACGCAAGCGTTCAAGCTGCGCGGCCAGACCGTCTACGAATTGACGCGCGACGCCGCCGGCGAGCGGACGGCGGCACGCACGAGCGCAACCGCGGCGCGCCACACGACGAGCGGGGTGACGGTATGAGCAGCGCCCTGCCGATCGCGACCAATCTGTACTACGACAACCACTTCCAGCGCCCCGGCGTGAAGCTGTTGCCCAACGAGTTCTACACCACCCACGAAGACATGGTGCTGGTCACCGTGCTGGGCTCGTGCGTGGCGGCCTGCATTCAGGATCGCACGGCGGGTATCGGCGGCATGAATCACTTCATGCTGCCCGACGACGGCGCGGACGTCGGCCAGCCCGCATCGGATTCGATGCGCTACGGTGCGTACGCGATGGAAGTGCTGATCAACGAACTCATCAAGGCCGGCGGCCGGCGCGAGCGCTTCGAAGCCAAGGTGTTTGGCGGCGGCGCGGTGCTCGCGGGCATGACCACGATGAACATCGGCGATCGCAATTCGGAGTTCGTGCGCCGCTATCTGGCGCTCGAAAAGATCCGCATCGTCGCCGAGGACTTGCAGGGCTCGCACCCGCGCAAGGTGGCGTTCATGCCGCGCACCGGCCAGGTGATGGTGAAGAAGTTGCGCCTGCAGCAGGAAGCGGGCGTGGCCGAGCGCGAACAGGCGCTGATGCGGCAAAGCGCGCAAGCGCGCGCCGAGCGGCTCGCCGCGGCGCGCAAGCGGGTGGAATTGTTCTCGACGCCGGCCGCGTCGAAACCCAAGGTCGAGCTGTTTTCGACGCCCGCAGCAGGCCGCCCGAAGGTCGAGCTGTTCGGGACCACGCCGCGCCCGATTAACTCAAACAACGCCAGAACTACAGAGGAGGCGTGAGCGCTGTGCAAAAGATCAAAGTACTGTGCGTCGACGATTCGGCACTGATCCGCAGCCTGATGACGGAAATCATCAACGGCCAGCCGGACATGACGGTGGTGGCGACCGCACCCGACCCGCTGGTCGCGCGCGAGCTCATCAAGCAGCACAACCCGGACGTGCTGACGCTCGACGTCGAAATGCCGCGCATGGACGGCCTCGATTTCCTCGAGAAGCTGATGCGCCTGCGGCCGATGCCGGTCGTGATGGTGTCGTCGCTGACCGAGCGCGGCAACGAAATCACGCTGCGCGCGCTGGAACTCGGCGCGGTCGACTTCGTCACCAAGCCGAAGGTCGGCATTCGCGACGGCATGCTCGACTATTCCGAAAAGCTCGCCGACAAGATTCGCGCGGCGGCCCGCGCGCGCGTGCGCCAGGCCGCGCCGGTGCAGCACGCGGCCACGCATGCCGCGCATGCGCCGGTCGGCGCCGCGCCGCTCTTCAACAATCCGCTGCTCAGTACCGAGAAGCTGATTATCGTCGGCGCATCGACGGGCGGCACCGAAGCGATCCGCGAAGTGCTCGTGCCGCTGCCGCCGGACGCGCCCGCCGTGCTGATCGCGCAGCATATGCCGCCGGGCTTCACAAAATCTTTTGCGCAACGCCTCAATGGTTTGTGCCGGATTACCGTTAAAGAGGCAGAGCACGGCGAACGCGTACTGCCGGGACATGCGTATATCGCGCCTGGCCACGCTCACCTGTTGCTTGCTCGCAGTGGCGCGAACTATATTGCTCACCTTTCGGACGAACCGCCGGTGAACCGGCATCGTCCGTCAGTGGATGTGCTGTTCCGTTCGGCCGCGCAGCACGCGGGCAAGAACGCGGTCGGGGTGATTCTGACCGGGATGGGGCGCGACGGCGCCGCCGGACTGCTGGACATGAAAAAAGCAGGGGCGTATACCCTTGCGCAGGACGAAGCGAGCTGTATCGTGTTCGGCATGCCGCGTGAAGCGATTGCGCTCGGCGCGGCCGACGAGATCGCGTCGTTGCCGGAAATGAGCCGGCGTGTGATGGCGCGTCTGTCGTCGATGGGCGATCGCGTTCAGCGGGTATGATGCGCGCCAGCAGGATTTGAGACGCGGTTTGAGGCAGTCAGGCGCCGCACCATGGAAAAAGCAAAGGGAATGAAATGGATAAGGGAATGAAGATTCTGGTGGTTGACGACTTTCCGACGATGCGCCGGATCGTCCGCAACCTGCTCAAAGAGCTCGGCTACTCGAACGTCGACGAAGCCGAAGATGGCCAGGCCGGTCTCGCGCGTCTGCGCGGAGGCACGTACGACTTCGTGATCTCCGACTGGAACATGCCGAACCTGGACGGTCTGGCCATGCTCAAGGAAATCCGCGCCGACGCCAACCTGACGCACCTGCCGGTGCTGATGGTGACGGCTGAGTCGAAGAAGGAAAACATCATCGCGGCGGCTCAGGCCGGCGCGAGTGGTTATGTCGTCAAGCCGTTCACGGCCGCGACGCTCGACGAGAAGCTCAACAAGATTCTCGAGAAGATGGCCAAAGCCGGGAGCTGATGTGAATCTGCCGACCAACGCGCAAGGCGCCGAAGCGGTCAATGAGAGCGGCGACTTCGCGTCCGACCGTATCCTCGCCCGTATCGGACAACTGACGCGCACGCTGCGCGACTCGATGCGTGAGCTTGGGCTCGACAAGCATGTCGAACGTGCGGCGGAAGCCGTGCCCGATGCTCGCGACCGTCTGAAGTACATCGCGGATATGACGGAGCAGGCCGCCGAGCGCGTGCTGTCCGCGATCGACATCGCCAAGCCGCTCCAGGAACAGTTGAAGGACGACGCGGGCAAACTCGATGCGCGTTGGGAGCAGTGGTACGCGGCGCCGATCGAGCGCGAGGAAGTGCGCGCGCTGATGGACGACACGCGAACCTTCCTGCGCGGCGTGCCCGAGGCGGCGAGCGCGACCAACGCGCAGTTGATGGAGATCATGCTGGCGCAGGACTTCCAGGATCTGACCGGCCAGGTCATCAAGAAGATCACGGATGTTGTGTACCTGATCGAGCAGCAACTGCTCGGCGTGCTGGTCGAGAACATCGCGCTCGAACGGCGCGAGCAGTTCGCGGCGAACGCGGCGGCGCTGGCGGCCGAAGTCTCGCCGACCGGCAGCCCCGAACATCTGCTGAACGGCCCGCAGATCAATCCGGAAGGCAAAACGGATGTGGTGCAGGACCAGTCGCAAGTCGACGATCTGCTGGCCAGCCTCGGCTTCTGACCTGCCGAAGCCGCCTCACCACTGCTGCACTTCGCGGACCGCCGCACCGGGTCGCGCGACAGGACGATGACGCATAGCAAGCCACGCCTTCGCGCGTGCTTGCTGCCCGCGGACACAAACCACAGGCATACTACGACCTCAAGCAGCGCCACGGCGTGCCGGAGGAGGCTGCCTCCGGCCGGTGGCACGGTGGGGAACCTCCTCGCGGTGCCACCGCAGCCGTGTCGTATGATTTGCATAAATGCAGCCGGTTCGCGCGGATGCGAGCCGAGCAGCAGATCGGGAGGAGCTTCGTCATGTGGAGTCGTGTACGCCGCGCCGGGATCGTTACGGCGCTTGCCTTGCCTTGTTCGCTTATCGCCGTGCAGTCCGCTCATGCGGGACTGGGCGGCACCCCCATGACGCCTCCTTCGGACGCGTCGGTCTCGTCCCGCACCATTCAGCCCGGTAGCGGCGCCGCCAATGCGGCGCAAAGCGTGATGCGCTCCGCGTCCAGCGCGGCTTCCTCCACCTCGGCTTCTACGTCTTCCACGTCCTATACCGTGCGTGAAACCACGCTCGGCAGCGGCACCGTGATTCGCGAATATCTCGCCGCGGACGGCTCCGTCTTCGGCATTGCATGGCACGGCCCGCAAATGCCGGATCTGAACGACCTGCTAGGCAACTATTTCCCGCAATACGTGGCCGGCGTGAAGGCCGCACGCGCGTCGCGCGGCGGCGGCCGTGGCCCTGTCGCGGTCGACCAGAGCAGCCTCGTGGTGCGCTCCGGCGGACATATGGGCGCGTTCAGCGGTCAGGCGTGGTTGCCCCCGGCGTTGCCCGCCGGCGTCAGCGGTTCCGACATCCAGTAATAGCGAGGACGAGACATGCGAACCAAGCATATTGCTGTGAAGTTCAAGGGTTGGATGCAGGCTGTCGCGGCCCTGGCGCTGGTATCGGCGCTCGTCGCGTGCGGCGGCGGTGGCGGCAGTTCCGGCGATTCGTCGACCACGCTGAACGGCGGCTCGCTGCCGGCCAGCCCGATCCAGCAACCGATCGCCGCGACTGCGGCGAACACCGTGCCGATCACAGTTGGCCCGGGCGTAAGTGGGGTCGTCAATATTCCGACGGTCAGCGTGACCATCTGCGCGCCTGGCTCGAGCTCGAATTGCCAGACGATCAACAATATCCAGGTCGATACCGGCTCGTTCGGGTTGCGCGTGGTCAGCTCGGCCCTGAACGCTTCCGTGCTCAATGCGTTGCCCGTCGGCACCGTCAGCGGCAGCGGCGCGCAGCTCGCCGAATGCGCGACTTTCGCGGACGGCTTCACGTGGGGCACCGTGCGCACCGCGACCATTGCGATCGGCAGTGAGAGAACCACGGCGGCGATCCCGCTGCAGATCATCGGGGACAAGGACTCCAGCACCGTGCCTACTGCTGGCTGTGGCAGCGGCTCGCCGCAAAACACGGTCGGCGATCTCGGCGCCAACGGCATTCTCGGCATCGGCAACTCGACCACGGATTGCGGCGCGACCTGCGCGAACGCGTCGACGGCGGCGAATTACAGCAACTACTTCGCGTGTCCGGGCGGCGCCTCCTGTACCCGCACGCCGGTGCCGCTCGCCCAACAGGTGGCTAATCCGGTCGCCTATTTCCCGACCGACAACAACGGTGTGATCGTGCAGATGCCGCCGGTGCCGGACACCGGCGCGCCCTCGGCTACCGGCACATTAGTGTTGGGCATCGGTACGCAGTCGAACAATGCGCTCACCGGCGCCCAGGTCTTCACCACCGACACCTACGGCAATCTGAACAACAGCGTGTTCAATGGCACGACGGTGCAGGCGTTCCTCGATTCGGGCTCGAACGGCTACTTCTTTGCCGATAGCTCCCTCGCGCTGTGCGGCAGCAACTATGCGGGCTTCTATTGCCCGTCGTCCGCGCAAACCCGCTCGGTGACGCTGGTCGGACTGAACAATAGCCGGGCCAGCGCCAGCATCGGCATTCTGAGCGCAGCCACGCTGTTCGGCAAAGGCAACAACTATGCGTTCAACGACCTCGCCGGACAGATCGGCGGCAACAGCAGCTTCGATCTCGGTCTGCCGTTCTTCTATGGCCGCCACGTCTATTACGGCCTCGATCAGACCGCGAATGGCGGCCAGACGCCTTACGTGGCCTTCTGATCAAGGCTCCGCACTGAACGGTTGAAGGTTCATCCGACGCCCGCGCGAGTTCGCGTGGGCGTCGGCGCCGAACGCGAGCGGGCGCTGCGGGCGGCCCCATGCTGACTGCTCGCCCAGAGCCACCCGAAGCCGTCCCGTTGCGCCGCCCCGGCGCTGCCAGCAAGGCGGACCGACTGGCGTGCCTGCGCTTTCATCCCTCGAAATACCCCCCTTTCTCCGCCCTTATCCGCCGATCGGTGCTTGCGTCGAGCGGGAATAATCGCTCTCACTGGAAAGAGGCGCCGTGCCTCAGCCGACTGGAGAGCTTTTGTGGCAGAGGATAGCGACCTCGAGAAAACCGAATCAGCCACTCCCCGGCGCCTGCAGAAGGCGCGCGAGGAAGGGCAGATCGTGCGCTCGCGGGAACTGTCCACGTTTGCGCTGCTCGCGGCGGGGTTCTTCGGCGTGTGGGGGATGTCGGGCAGCATTGGCGACCATTTGCAGAGCATGCTGCGCGCGGCCTTCACGTTCGATCATGCCTGCGCTTTCGAAACCCGCCGCATGATGATCGGCGCGGGCGTGGCGAGTCGCGAAGGGCTCTACGCGCTGCTGCCGATTCTCGGCTTCACCGGCGCGGCCGCGTTGCTTGCGCCGATGGCGCTCGGCGGCTGGCAGTTGTCGGCCAAAGGCCTCGAGCCGAAGTTCGACCGCCTCAATCCGATCGCCGGCCTCGGCAAGATGTTTTCGATCAACGGGCCGATCCAGCTCGGCTTGTCTCTCGTCAAAACGCTGGTGGTCGGTGTGATCGGCGGGACGGCGATCTGGAATCGCCGTGAAGAGATTCTCGCGCTGGCGACCCAGCCGTTGCAGCTCGCACTGGCCAACGGCACGCATCTGATCGCCGTGTGCTGTGGCATGACGGTAGCGGGCATGTTCGTCGTCGCCGCGCTCGATGTGCCGTATCAACTGTGGCAGTTCCACAAAAAGCTGCGCATGACGAAGGAAGAAGTGAAGCGCGAACACCGCGAAAGCGAAGGCGATCCGCACGTCAAAGGCCGGATTCGCCAGCAGCAGCGCGCGATTGCTCGCCGCCGCATGATGACCAACGTGCCGAAGGCCGACGTGGTGGTGACCAACCCGACGCACTTTGCCGTGGCGCTGCAATACACCGATGGCGAGATGCGTGCGCCGAAGGTGGTCGCCAAGGGCGTGAACCTGGTGGCCGCGCGGATTCGTGAGATCGCCGCCGAAAACAACGTGCCGTTGCTGGAAGCGCCGCCGCTCGCGCGGGCGCTCTATCACAACGTGGAACTGAACCGCGAGATTCCGGGCCCGCTGTATGGCGCGGTCGCCGAAGTGCTCGCGTGGGTTTATCAGTTACGCCGCTTCAAAACCGAGGGCGGCGCCGTGCCGATGGCGCCGACCGAACTCGACGTGCCCGCGGAACTCGACAAGGGCGGCGTATCGGACGACGAAGCCGATCAGGAAGCCGCCGACACGCTCAACCCCGCCAACCCAGATAACGACGACGCTTCAGGAGCCTCCGCATGAACGCTCGCGCCGGTTTCCTCGCTCGACGGCCCGATGCCTTGAGCGGCACCAATTTGCGCGCCCTCGCCGGGCCGGTGCTGATCTGCATGATCCTCGGCATGATGATTCTGCCGTTGCCGCCGTTCCTGCTGGATCTGCTGTTCACCTTCAACATCGCGCTTTCCGTGATGGTGCTGCTCGTCAGCATGTACACGATGAAGCCGCTCGACTTCGCCGCGTTCCCGAGCGTGCTGCTGTTCTCGACCTTGCTGCGCCTGTCGCTGAACGTGGCGTCCACGCGGGTCGTGCTGCTCGAAGGCCATACCGGCCCCGATGCGGCGGGTCAGGTGATCGAATCGTTCGGCCACTTCCTCGTGGGCGGCAACTTCGCGGTCGGTATCGTCGTCTTCATCATCCTGATGGTGATCAACTTCATGGTGATCACCAAGGGCGCGGGGCGGATCGCGGAAGTGTCCGCGCGCTTCACGCTCGACGCGATGCCCGGCAAGCAGATGGCGATCGACGCCGACCTGAACGCCGGCCTCATCAACGAAGAACAGGCCCGCAAGCGCCGCTCCGAGGTCTCGCAGGAAGCCGAGTTCTACGGCTCGATGGACGGCGCGAGCAAGTTCGTGCGCGGCGATGCGATCGCCGGTTTGCTGATCATGGTGATCAACATCGTCGGCGGCCTGATCGTCGGGATGGTTCAGCACGGCATGGACTTCGCGTCCGCGGGCAAGAACTACACGCTGCTGACCATTGGTGACGGCCTTGTCGCGCAGATCCCTTCGCTGGTGATTTCGACGGCGGCCGGTGTGATCGTGTCGCGCGTCGCGACCAACGAGGACATCGGCACGCAGCTCACTGGCCAGTTGTTCACGAATCCGCGCGTGCTGGTGATTACCGGCTGCATTCTCGTGCTGATGGGCCTGATTCCGGGCATGCCGCACTTCGCGTTTCTGATTCTCGGCGGCGGTCTGATCCAGCTTGGCCGCACCATGAAAAAGCGCGCGGAGGAACGCAAGAACACCACGGCGCTCGTGGATGTCGCACCGGCCGCGATGGCGCCGGTCGAAAACACCGAAGCGAGCTGGGACGACGTGACGATGATCGACACGCTCGGCCTCGAAGTCGGCTACCGGCTGATTCCGCTCGTCGACAAGAACTCGGACGGCGAACTGCTCAAGCGGATCAAGAGCATCCGCAAGAAGTTCGCGCAGGAAATCGGCTTTCTGCCGCCGGTCATTCATATTCGCGACAACCTGGAATTGCGGCCGAACGGCTATCGCATCGCGCTGAAGGGCGTCGAAGTGGGCGTTGGCGAAGCGTATCCGGGCCAGTGGCTGGCGATCAATCCGGGGCAAGTGTCCGCCGCGCTGCCGGGCACACCGACGCAAGACCCCGCGTTCGGCTTGCCGGCCATCTGGATCGACACGAACCTGCGCGAACAGGCGCAGGTGTACGGCTACACGGTGGTCGATTCGAGCACGGTGGTGGCGACGCACCTGAATCACCTCGTGGTCACGCATGCATCCGAACTGCTCGGCCGACGGGAAGTACAGGCACTGCTCGAGCGGATGCAGAAGGACACGCCGTCGCTGGTCGACGATCTGGTGCCGAAGTCGCTGCCGCTCACCACGCTGCAAAAGGTGCTGCAAAACCTGCTGGAAGAGGGTGTGCCGATCCGCGACATGCGCACGATCCTCGAAGCGCTCTCCGAGCACACGCCGAAGATTACCGACGCGCACGATCTCACCGCCGCCGTGCGTCTCGCGCTCGGTCGCGCGATCACGCAGCAGTGGTTCCCGGGCACCGGCGACATGCAAGTGATGGGCCTCGATTCGAATCTCGAACGGGTGTTGTCGCAGGCGCTCTCGACCGGTTCCAATCCCGGTCTCGAACCGGGGCTCGCACACACGCTGCTGAACGAAACCCAGAAGGCAATGACGCGTCAGCAGAACCTCGGGCTCGCGCCGGTGCTGCTGGTGCAGCACGCATTGCGGCCGATGCTCGCGCGTTTCCTGCGCCGCAGCCTGCCGCAGCTGAAGGTGCTGTCGTATGCGGAAGTGCCTGACACGCGCAATATCAAGGTGGTGAATCTGATCGGCGCGCACGGGTAAGACGGATCGTTCACCGAAGGCCGCTTCTGGCCGATGTTCTTTGCCGGCGCTCGATGAGCGCCGGTTTTCATTTCGGCGCCCGATTCTCTATCCGGCAAGCGGACGGCCGCGCCCATGCTCTGCCCGCGAACGCACCGCCGGGCGCGCGGCAAAGGCACGCTTGCGAGCGTCGTGCGCGTGAGTTGCTGCACGTTTCCATCGCCCGAATTGCCCACGTTTAACGGTCTTTATCCATCGATCGTGACTCGACGGGTTTCGCAATAATGATCTCAATGGGAAGCGGTATGTTGCCGGTCCGTTAGTCCGTTTACCTCATCGGGGGTCCAGCTTGAACATTCGTAAATTTGTCGGTGCTACCAGTCGTGATGCGCTGCGTCTCGTGCGCGAAGCGTTGGGCGCGGATGCCGTCGTGCTGTCCAATCGCACGATGGACGACGGCAGCGTCGAGATCGTCGCGCTGGCCGACAGCGACCTCGCCGCCATCACGCCGAAAGTCCCGCGCGTGAGCGCCGGCGCACCGCAGGCTGGGCCGATGAATGCCATGGCTGGACAACCCGCGCTGGCCGCACCGCGCGCCATGCCGGCCGCATCGACGATGCAGACGAATCCGTATGCGAGCGGCATGCCTGACGTGTTCTCCTCGGTGTTCGGCGCGAGCCCGGAAGCCGGTGCGGAGAATCAGGGCAACAGCGCTTCCACCGCCCATTCCAGCTTCGCCGACGATGACGCGAACGACGCTCCGCCCACCGCCATGAAGCCGGCTGTGAGCGCGCCGAAGGCCGCGCTGCCGGGCACGCCCAAAGCGTCGCCTGCCGCCCCGGTCAAGGCAGCGGCGAGCTCGCCGTCGCAACCGGTCAGCCCCGAGCGGCCGAGCGCTCGTGCCGCGGCTTCGCGTCTCACCGAAGACATCCGCGCCGATCTGCTCAAAGCTGCCGGCGTGCCGGCCGCAGCCGTGGCGCCGACTGGCGACGCGCAGACGCCGCGCACGATGGCCGAATCGAATCCCTGGCTGATCGACCACGCTCGCCGCATTGCCGCCGAACAACAGCAGCAGGGCGAATACAGCGCGCGTCCCGCCGCGATGACGCCGGCCGCCGCGATGGCCAAGGGCCTCGGCGCCGCCGTCGAACCGGGCAACGCCGCCGCGCCGCAAGCCGTCGATACGCCCGACTGGGCCCGCGAAGGCGCGCAAGCCGCCGCGCGCCGCGCCGCGCAGAAAAACGCACCGCCGCCGTCCTCGCACGACGACGCCCGCACGCCCGCTTCGGTTGCCGAAGCGATCAAGGCGCGCATGGAGCAGGTCGTCAATGACACCGTGATGAGCGAACTGTCGTCGATGCGCGGAATGATGGAAGAACACTTTGCCGGTCTGCTGTGGGGCGAGCGCCAGCGCCGCAACCCGGCGCGCGCCGCGCTCACCAAGCATCTGTTCGCCGCGGGTTTTTCCGCGCAGCTCGTGCAGATGATGGTCGACAACCTGCCGGACGACATCGAGAGCATGGAAGGCGGCATGGATTGGGTGCGCTCGGTACTCGAATCGAACCTGCCGGTGATGGAAGACGAGGACGCGCTGATGGAGCGCGGCGGCGTATTCGCGCTGATGGGCCCGACGGGCGTCGGCAAGACCACGACGACCGCCAAGCTCGCCGCGCGCTGCGTGATGCGCTTCGGCGCCAGCAAGGTCGCATTGCTCACCACCGACAGCTACCGGATCGGCGGCCACGAACAACTGCGCATCTTCGGCAAGATTCTCGGCGTGTCGGTGCACGCGGTGAAAGACGGCGCCGACCTGCAACTCGCGCTCTCCGAACTGCGCAACAAGCACATCGTGCTGATCGACACGATCGGCATGAGCCAGCGCGACCGCCTCGTCTCCGATCAGATCGCCATGCTGTGCCACGCCGGTCAGCCGGTGCAGCGCCTGTTGCTGCTCAACGCAACGAGCCACGGCGACACGCTCAACGAGGTCGTGCAGGCCTATCAGCGCGCGCCCGACCAACAGCCGCTCGCCGGCTGCATTCTGACCAAGCTCGACGAAGCCACCAACCTGGGCGGCGTGCTCGATACGGTGATCCGCTACAAGCTGCCGGTGCACTACGTGTCGACCGGTCAGAAGGTGCCGGAGAACCTGTACGTCGCGACCCGCAAATTCCTGATCAAGAGCACCTTCTGCATACCGCGCGACAACTCGCCGTTCGTGCCGCACGACGACGACATTCCGGGATTGCTGTCCGCGTTGTCCGCGCGCTCGACGGCCGAATTGCACGAGGTCCGCTTTGGATAAGCTCATCTCCGATCAGGCTGAAGGACTGCGGCGGATGCTGGCTCGCAGCGGCTCGCGTGTGATTGCGGTGACGGCCGGTTCGGCCGGCGCCGGCTCTACGACGACGGTGGTGAACCTTGCCGCCGCGCTGGCGCAGCAGGGCAAGGACGTGCTGGTGATCGACGAATGCCTCGGCGAGAAGTCGGTGAGCGCGATGCTCGGCGGCGTACGCGGCGCAGGCAATTTCGCCGCCGTGATGCGCGGCGAGATGACGCTCGACGACGCTGCCGCGCGCAACGCGCTCGGCTTCTCGGTACTGGCCGCCTCGCGGCTGAACCGTGAGGGTCACACCGCCGCCGAATTAGGTGTGGTGCTGCGCGGCTCCGCCGACGTCGTGCTGATCGATGCGCAACTCGATCCGCAAGGCCACCTGTCGGCGCTCGCGAAACAGGCGCACGACGTGATGATCGTCACGCGCATGGCCGCGCAGGCCATCACCGACGCGTACGCGTGCATGAAGCGCCTGCACTACGGACATGCGATCGCGCAGTTCCGGGTGCTGGTGAACTACGTGCAGAGCGTGAACGACGCGCATACCGCCTTTGCAAACCTGGCCGGCGTGGCCGGGCGCTACCTGACGGTCGCGCTGGAAGACGCCGGTTGTATTGCCGCCGATGCGCGGATGGCGCGAGCCCTGGAGTTGTCGCGTTGTGTCGTCGATGCGTTCCCGTCGACACCGGCTGCGCGCGACTACCGGCATCTCGCCGCCGAATTGCAGTACTGGCCGATGCGGTCAGCGATGTCGTCGCAAACGCCCTGGATGGCGCCTGCGACAGTTACAGCGGCGCAACACGCCGACCAACCGTCTGCGCAGCACGCCTGAGAGGCGGCACAAGGACAAGGGGAGCACGATGTATAACGCTCAGGGAAAGATTTCCCAAGCCGAAGTTCTGACCAAGTACGCACCGCTCGTGCGTCGCCTCGGCTTGCAGCTCGTCGCGAAGATGCCGGCGAGCGTCGATCTCGACGACCTGATCCAGGCCGGCATGATTGGACTTCTGGACGCGGCGAGCCGCTACAAGGAAGACCAGGGCGCGCAGTTCGAGACGTATGCCAGCCAGCGGATTCGCGGCGCGATGCTCGACGAATTGCGCAGCAACGACTGGTTGCCGCGCAGCTTGCGGCGCACCTCGCGCGAAGTGGAAACGGCGGTGCACAAGGTGGAGCAGAATCTGGGCCGCTCAGCGAGTGAAACGGAGATTGCCGAACACCTGCAAATGCCGCTCGATGAGTATCAGTCGATGCTGCAGGATCTGCATGGCAGCCAGCTAATCTATTACGAAGACTTCGACCGTTCGGCGGACGACGAGCCGTTCCTCGACCGCTACTGCGTCGATCATTCGGACCCGCTGTCGGCGCTGCTCGACGACAGCCTGCGCTCGGCGCTGGTGGAGGCGATCGATCGCCTGCCGGAGCGCGAGAAGCTGCTGATGTCGCTGTACTACGAACGCGGCATGAACCTGCGTGAAATTGGCGCGGTGATGGAAGTGAGCGAATCGCGAGTGTGCCAGTTGCACAGCCAGGCCGTGGCCCGTTTGCGCACGCGCTTGCGCGAGATGGCTTGGGCGAACGCCGAGGCAACCTGAAGCGCGGGTTCAGTGTTTCAACGCGCGAGCAATTCGCCAGGTGAGCGGCGGGACTGAACCCCGGCCGCTTCACACCTAAGCCATTTCATGTTCCGCGGCGAGCGCCAGAAAGGCCGAGCGCGACATGCCACGTGTCTGGGCGTAAGTGTCGATCTCCTGAACGAGCACCTCAGGCAGTGAGATATTGATACGCACCGCCTTCTTCAAGGCGGGAATATTCCGGGTGGCGACGAATCCCCACGCGAAACCCGTGTACTCGGGATTGCGCTGATGCTCAGGGAGCGTGAGTCGCGCGGGAATCGGCAAGCCCTCGTCGAGCAGTACGTCCAGATGTGCCTCGATAGCTTCTTTCGCATTCGCGTAGGCTTCTTCCAACGTATCGCCCGCGGCGTAGCAGCCGGGAATGTCGGGCACGACAACGCCGAACGCGTGATCCTCGTCGCCCGATTCAATCGCGATCGGGAAAATCAGGTTTTTCATTTCAGGCCCGCCTGTTTCAGGATGCTGTTCAATGTGCCGGGCGGAAGATCTTGCTTTGGGTGCGGGATGGTCACGAGACCGGATCTTGCCGCGTGACGGAAATGATGGTGGCTGCCCGATATGCGGATCAGCCGCCAACCAGCCGCTTGAATCAATTTGACGACCTCGGCACTTTTCGTACTGCGCTCCTTGAATCATACACACGATTACACAACCTCGCTAGGGGGTAGCTCTCCGCCGATACGCGTCCGGGCAGCCTTAAAAAAGCTTGGGACGGCGGGGAGAATCAGTAAGGGGAAGTAGTGATTTCAACGCGGCCAGGAGATTCGCGCCACCTGGCCGGATGGCTAACGCGTGGCTGAAGAAGTCGGGCACGCGCAGAGGAGAGGCCTGAAAAGCAAAAAGGGCTCGTCAAAGACGAGCCCTCGAACTGCTGATTTCAAACCACCTGTTTCGACCGGACCCGCGGGTCAGGCCATGCGGGTCGAGCGACAATCTTTAAACGGCGGGACGCGCCGGAATGCGGCCATCCGGGCCATAAAAACCGACTTTCTGCGGCACGGCCACTTGCAGCGCCGTCAGCGCCCGCTGGTTGTAGTCCATCCGCACGCGAATCAGTTCACCGTTGCTGGTGTTGTTCCGTCGCGCGCGTTCGGCGGCCTTTTGCAGCAGTGACCATTGTTCGGCGACGCGCGCGTCGGCGCTGGCCGCGAGTTCCATGCCGGGCCAGCCGGCGGGAAAGCCCATCTCGGCGAGCAATCCGTCACGCGTGGTTTCGAGCCTCGCGAGCACGCCGATCAGTTCGGTTTTCTGCTCGACGATCGGCGGCAGCAGTTCCAGCGGCGACAAGGCGGTGAGCGCCTTGGTCTCGAGCGTCAGAATCGAGGCGAACGCCTCGACGGCCGAATATTCTTCGACGAGGGTGGCAAGCAGGGCGTCTTTCATCTCAACAACTCGCTGAACACGGCGGCTCGCGCATGCTTCGCGAGCCGGGTTTGTCGAACGCCGCCCGGCACTTCACCGTACTTCGATGCGTCGATCAGTTGCCGGTCGACGAGGTTTTGCTTTGCAACAATTCGCGCGCGGTGTTCAGCACGCCGTCGGCGATCTTGCCGGAATCGATCTTCAGCGAGCCGTCCTTGATGGCCTGCTTGATCGACTCGACGTGCGCCGTGTCGATGTCGGCCGAGCCGGACGCCGCGAGACTGCGCAGATGCTGCGACAGACCCGACAGGCTGACGCTGGCGTCGCCCGAACCGCTGGTGGTGGCCGGCGAGCTCGTGCCCGCACTCTGCGCGTTGCTGTTCGCGGTCGTCGCATCGCTTTGTTGCGAGCGGGACAGGGCGTCTTTCAACGTCGGCAGATTCGAATTGGTTGTGGAATCGACTTTCACGATTGGCTTCCTGAACGATTTGATCCTTATAACGGCTACCGCTGATCAAAACTTTAGCGCAGTCGATCCAGGCGTTACCTTTCCTTACATCTCGAACCAACCCCCTCGTGGGTCCGATTTCTGTGCTGTCCGTCGTGCCGCCCGCGCAAGCCGCAACGGGCATTGAGCGATGAACCGGCACGGCGTGCGCGTCGCGGCGTTTCACAGCTGAATCTCCACGGTCGAGCCGTCTTTCACGATGCCGGAAATGATCTGGCCGTTGGCCGTCTTGACCCGCACCTGCTGGCCCGGCGACGCATTGTTCATCGCGCTGCCTTCCGCCGAAATCGCGAAACCTTCGCCCGCCGCGACAACCCGCACCGTCTGTCCGATCGACACCGCCGACGCGCTTTTCAGCATGTCACGGCGCAGCGGCATGCCGCCGGCGACCCGCGTGAGCGTGACCGAGCCGACCGCCTGCGAAGGGTCCGTGACGATGGCTTGCGGCAAGCCGGTCAGGTCGCCGTCGCGCGCGACGAGATCGGCGGCAGTGAGCACTTCGCCTGGCGCCATGGCACGGGCGGCCAGATAGTAGGTGGCGTGCAGCGAGATGCGCGCCTGCAGATAAATGGTCCACGGACGCTCGCCCGCGCAGCGCACGCCAACGGTCATGCGGCCCCACAGACGTGCGCCGCTCGGCATGAACGGCTCGAGCGTCGAACATTGCGCGAGACCGCGCGGAAACGCCGGCGCCACGGTGATGTCGACCTTGCCGGGCAAGCCGGCGGATTGCTGTTGCAGGAAACCGAGTGCGGCGCTGCGGATCGCTTCCGGATCCTGCTGGCCGGGCAGCGGCAGAGCCTGTGCAAGCGTCGCGGGACGCAGATTCTGTTGGGCGACGGCAGGTGCGATAGTCCGCGTCGCCGACGCATGAGCAATCGCAGCCGGGACAGCGGTCGGAACCGCTGCCGGAGCGGCGACCGCTTTGGTCACGATCGGCTTGCCGTTCGCGCCCAACTGCGGCGGCTCACCGCGTGAAGCCAGGCTGTCGAAGCCCGCTGACGCCGACGCCGACGCGCCGGCGGCCGCGGCGAGCGGAGCGTTGGCGGCCACCGGCTGGACGCCCGCGGTTTGCCGTGCGCTGTTTAGCTGCGGTGCGGGCGTCACCACGACGGGCACCACCTGACGCGACCCCGGCACCACGTTGACTCTTGCGACAGCGTCCGCCCTATTGGCGCTGCCCGGCGCGGGAATCGTCACGACACCGTTGGCGTCGGGCTTGAAGTTGGTGCGGATCATTTGCGGCGCGGCCGGTGGTTCGCCCGCGCCTGGAATGACGATCGAGCCGCTCGCATTGGCGGCACGCGTGAATGAATCGGCGTCGCGAGCCGTTGGACCCGGCGTGAGGGACTGCGCGGTGGCGGCGGCCAGCGTGGCGGCGGAGCCGGCGCGCTTCGCAGGCGTGGCCTGCATATGCTCAGCCAGATCGGCGAGCGCGGCCGGATTCTTTTCTCCGGGGCCGGGAATCACGATCGGGCCGCCCGCTTCCTGAGCCTGGCCGCTGGCCGGCAGCAGCACGATGCCGCCGGCGACCCACACCGTCAGACTCACCGCGAGGCGGGTCAGGAGACGCGAGACGGCCCGCGCGGCACGCCGTGCGGCGTGAGCGCCCGCACCGACGCGATGCGCCGCCGCGCGGTTTGCGCGGTGCGTCGGATTGAAGGTGGGCTGGTCCATCGTGTTTCTCCATCGAATGCATCGGTACGCCTTGCATTCTAGTGAGCGCCCCCTTTGCGCAAACGTTGAATAGAAGCCCCCTTTCCCGGTTATTCGTCCGATTGCCGCTTGCGTTCGGCCCATAAGATGCACCTCATGCAAAAAGGTCTTCCCGCCTGGCGCAGTCCTCTCGCGAGGCACGCATGGGAAGCCTCGGGAACGTTCTCCGGAGATTCTTATGCTGGACAAACTCGATGCCGAATTCGCCTTTGGCCGTGAAGCGCTCGATGTGCGCGCCTACCGGCAGGAGCTGCTGTCGTCGAATATCGCCAACGCCGATACCCCCGGGTACAAGGCGCGCGACGTCGACTTCGCCTCGTCCCTCGCCGGCGCGCTGAAGAAGGCCGGCGGCAGCGCCGGCACCGCCGCGTCGAACAACTCGACGCTGGCCATGACGCAGCCCGCGGGCGTGACGAGCGGTATGTCGATGGCGTCGACCGCGCCGGGCCATATGGCCGGCAAGTCGACGCTGACGCCAACCGGCGGCACGTCCGACGACTACGGCAATCTGCAATACCGCGTGCCGACACAACCCGCGCTCGACGGCAACACGGTCGACATCGACACGGAGCGGGTGCAGTTCGCGGATAACACGCTGCACTTCGAATCGGGCATGACGGTGTTGTCCAGCCAGATCAAAACGATGCTGTCGGCGATCCAGTCGGGCTCGTAAGAAGCCACGGCGACAGACTCAGCGGTACGCAAGAACAATCGCTACGGGAATTAACTTGAAACCGGCTCAACCCGGTGGGAGAGAGGTCAGGAAACCATGCCATCCCTGATGAACATTTTTGGTGTTGCAGGCTCCGCGATGTCCGCGCAGTCGCAGCGGCTCAACGTGACGGCGTCGAATCTCGCCAACGCGGACAGCACGACCGGCCCGGACGGCCAGCCCTATAAGGCCAAGCAGGTCGTGTTCGCGGTCAGCCCGCTCGGCGGCGCGCGCACGGCTTCCGGCCAGCAGGTCGGCGGCGTGCAGGTCACCGGCGTGGTCGACGACCCGACGCCGATGAAGACCGCCTACGACCCCGGCAATCCGGCCGCGAATTCGGACGGCTACGTCACGTTGCCGAACGTCGATCCGGTGCAGGAAATGGTCAACATGATTTCGGCCTCGCGCTCGTACCAGGCCAACGTCGAGACCCTGAACACCGCCAAGACACTGATGCTGAAAACGCTCACGATCGGAACCTGAGGAGAGCTCCTTGACCACCAACACCACCATCGGCAGCAGCGGCACGAACGTGTCGCAAACGCTGCTCGATACGATGAACGGCACGAACAGTGCCTCGAGTTCCACGAGCTCGACGGGCAGCACCTCGGGCACGTCGGCGACGGATCTGCAGAACACCTTCCTGCAATTGCTCGTCGCGCAGTTGAAGAACCAGGACCCGACCAATCCGATGGACAGCTCGCAGATGACCTCGCAGCTGGCGCAGATCAACACGGTCTCGGGCATCAGCCAGTTGAACACGACGCTCAGCTCGCTCGCCACGCAGATGTCGGCAGGCCAGCAGTCGCAAGCGGCGCTGCTGATCGGCTCGACCGTGCTCGCTCCGGGCAGCTCCGTGTCGGTCGCGAGCGGCAAGGCCGGCGCGTTCGGCGTGCAGCTCGCCAACTCGGTGGGCGATCTGCAGGTCGTCGTGAAGAACTCGGCGGGCACGATCGTCAACACGATCGACCTGGGCAAGCAGTCGGCCGGCACGATTCCGGTGGGCTGGACGCCGACCGATACGGCCGGCAATACGCTGCCGGACGGCACTTACACGATCAGCGCGGTCGGCACGATCAACGGTCAGCAGGCCACGGCCACCACGCTCACGGGTGCGACGGTGCAAAGCGTCGTCATGCAGAACGGTGCGCCGGGCCTCGTGCTCTCGAACGGCTCGACGGTCGGCCTGACCAGCGTCGCCGCCATCCTCTGATTCAGATTCAGTCAGTCACGACTTTCCAGATACGGAGACCGTCATGGGTTACCAACAAGGTTTGAGTGGTTTGTCGGCATCGTCGAGCGATCTCGATGTGATCGGCAACAACATTGCCAACGCGAATACGGTTGGCTTCAAGAGCGGCGCCGCGCAATTCGCCGATATGTACGCCAATTCCGTGGCGACGGCGGTGGGCAACCAGGTCGGCATCGGCACGAAGCTCGCCGAAGTTCAGCAGCAGTTCTCGCAAGGGACGATCACGAGCACCAACCAGGCGCTCGACGTCGCGATCAACGGCAACGGCTTCTTCCAGTTGTCGAACAACGGCTCGCTGGTGTACTCGCGCAACGGCGTGTTCCAGCTCGACAAGAATGGCTACATCACCAACGCACAGGGCCTGCAACTGATGGGCTACGCGGCGAACAGCTCGGGCATCATCAACACCGCGCAGACCGTGCCGCTCACCGTGCCGACCGCGAACATCGCACCGCAGGCGACCACCAAGATCGTCGCCGGCCTGAACCTGAACGCGCAGGATCCGCTGATGCTCGGCACGCCGACCGTCACGCCGACGCTCGCCGGGGGCAGCACGCTTACCACGCCCGGCGCGACCATCACGAACACTGCGTCGGGTACGAACAACGACAACTACACGGTCAACTTCACGAGCCCGACGACCTACACGGTGACCGACACGACGCTCGGCACGACGTCCGCCGCCGCGACGTACACGGCGGGCTCCGCGATCTCGCTGGGCAACGGCCAGACCATCACGTTCAACGGCACGCCGGCGACCGGCGACAGCGTCGCGATTGCGCCGACACCCGTGGCGTTCAACCAGAACAGCTCGTCGACGTACAACTACTCGACCAGCACCACGGTCTATGACTCGCTCGGCGGCTCGCAGACGGTCAACATGTACTTCGCCAAGACCTCGGCCGGTACGTGGAACGTGTACGCGGGCACCTCTACCGGCACGGCGAGTCTGATCGGCCACGCGAACTTCAACTCGTCGGGCACGCTGCTCGGCACGACGACCGCGGCCGGCGTCGCAACCACCACGCCGTTCGCTTACAACTTCTCGATCCCGACCACCGACGGTTCGTCGACGCCGCAGAACCTGACGCTGAACATCGCCGGCACGACGCAGTACGGCGGCAAGGACGGCGTGAACTCGCTGCAGCCCGACGGCTACGCAGCGGGCACGCTGACGAGCTTCACGATCGGCGCCGACGGCACGCTGACCGGCAACTATTCGAACCAGCAAACCGCGGCCCTCGGCCAGATCGTGCTGGCGAACTTCTCGAACCAGAACGGTCTCGTGAACCTCGGCAATAACGAGTTCCAGCAGACCTCGCAATCGGGCGTCGCGCAGATTTCGGCGCCGGGCTCGACCAACCATGGCGTGCTGCAAGGCGGCGCGGTGGAAAACTCGAACGTCGATCTGACGAGCGAACTGGTGAACCTGATCACCGCGCAACGCAACTATCAAGCGAACGCGCAGACGATCAAGACCCAGCAGACCGTCGACCAGACCCTGATCAACCTGTAAGCGACCGGGACCCACCCATCATGGATCGGCTGATCTACACCGCGATGTCGGGCAGCACGCAAGCGCTCGAACAGCAGGCTATCGTCGCGAACAACCTGGCCAATGCATCGACCACCGGTTTTCGCGCGCAACTGGCGACTTTCCGTGCCGTGCCGATGTCGTTCGGCGACGGCAGTTCGATCAACGACAACACCACCCGCACCTTCGTGCTGTCGTCGACGCCGGGCGCGGACTACACGCCGGGGCCGATCCAGCAGACGGGCAACCCGCTCGACGTGGCGATTCAAGGCCCGGGCTGGCTGGCGGTGCAAACCACCGACGGCGGCGAGGCTTACACGCGTGCCGGCAATCTGCATATCGACGAAAACGGCCAGCTGGTGAACGCCACCAATCAGGTGGTGCTCGGCAACGGCGGCCCGGTGTCGGTGCCGCCGGGCGCGCAAATCACTATCGGCAAGGACGGCACGGTGTCCGCGCTGACGCCGGGTGATCCGCCCACCGCGGTGGTGACGGTCGATCAGCTGAAGCTGGTGAATCCGGATCCGCAAACCATGACGCGCGGCGACGATGGTCTCTTTCGCACCGGCGACGGCAACCCCGCCGACGCCGACCCGACCGTCACGCTGGCGCCGGCTTCGCTCGAAGGCAGCAACGTGAATCCGGTCAGCGCGATGGTCTCGATGATCACCAATGCGCGTCAGTTCCAGATGCAGACCAAGCTGCTGGAAAGCGCCGACAAGAACGACCAGTCCGCCAACCAGCTGCTCAGCTTTAGCTAATGGGCGCTTAGGCGCCTTGGAGAAGAACCATGAATCGCTCACTCTACATCGCCGCCACCGGCATGAATGCGCAACAGGCGCAGATGGACGTGATCTCGAACAACCTCGCGAACGTCAGCACCAACGGCTTCAAGGGCTCGCGCGCGGTGTTCGAGGATCTGCTGTATCAGACCATCCGCCAGCCGGGCGCGAATTCGACGCAGAACACCGAACTGCCGTCCGGCATCCAGCTCGGCACGGGCGTGCAGCAGGTCGCCACCGAGCGTCTGTACACCCAGGGCAACCTGCAGCAGACCGGCAACTCGAAAGACGTCGCCATCAACGGCCAGGGCTTTTTCCAGGTGCAGATGCCCGACGGCACGACCGCCTATACCCGCGACGGCTCGTTCCAGACCAACGCGCAAGGCCAGCTCGTGACTTCGAGCGGCTACCAGGTCATTCCGGCGATCACGATCCCGAACAACGCGACGTCGCTCACCATTGGCAGCGACGGTGTGGTGTCGATCACGGTTGCCGGCTCGACCAACAGCCAGCAGCTCGGCTCGATGCAGATCGCGACTTTCATCAACCCGGCGGGCCTCGATGCGAAGGGTGAAAACCTGTTCGCGGAAACCGCTTCGTCGGGCGCGCCGAATGTCGCGCAGCCGGGCCTGAACGGCGCCGGCACGCTGAATCAGGGCTACGTGGAAGCATCGAACGTGAACGTGGTGCAGGAACTGGTGAACATGATCCAGACGCAACGCGCTTACGAAATCAACAGCAAGGCCGTGACGACCTCCGACCAGATGCTGCAGACCCTGAGCCAGATGCAGGTTTAAGGCTCGAGGGACTGGAATTAACAGGCGGTAATCATGATGTCGCACTTCACTCGCAATCCGGTTCATTCGCGCACCGCTCAGGCGCTCGTGCAGCTCACGCTGCTCGCCGCCCTGGGTGGCTGCGGCCTCGTGCCGAAGCAGCCGATCACGCAGCAACCGATGACAGCGCTGCCGCCGATGCCGCCTTCGGCGCAGTCGCCGGGCTCGATCTACAACCCGGGTTATGCGGGCCGGCCGCTGTTCGAAGACCAGCGGCCGCGCAATGTCGGCGACATCCTGACGATCGTGATCCAGGAAAACGTCAACGCAACGAAGTCGTCGGGTGCGGGCGTCAACCGCAGCGGCAACACCAACTTCGACGTACCGACTGCCGGCTTCCTCAGCGGCCTGTTCGGCAAGGTCAACCTGAGCGCGAACGGCGCCAACAAGTTTGCCGCGACAGGCGGTGCGAATGCGTCGAACACGTTCAGCGGCGTGATCACCGTCACCGTGACGGGCGTGCTGCCGAACGGCAACCTGATGGTGAGCGGCGAGAAGCAGATGCTGATCAACCAGGGTAACGAGTTCGTGCGCTTTTCCGGTGTGGTGAACCCGAACACGATCTCCAACCTGAACGCCGTGTACTCAACCCAGGTCGCCGACGCGAAGATCGAATATTCCGCGAAGGGCTATATCGACGAATCCCAGAACATGGGCTTCCTGCAGCGCTTCTTCCTCAACGTGTCGCCGTGGTGATCATGCGTACCGTCTTTTCCCGCACCCGCCTCGCGCGATTCGCCGGTTTCGGCCGCATGCTCGCCTTCGTCGCGCTTGCCTGCGCGGCGCTGCCGGCGGTGACGCCTGCCCACGCCGAACGTCTGAAGGACCTCGTGCAGATCCAGGGCGTGCGCGACAATCCGCTGATCGGCTATGGCCTCGTCGTAGGCCTCGACGGGACGGGCGACCAGACCACCCAGACGCCGTTCACCACGCAGACACTCGCCAACATGCTGGCGAACCTCGGCATCTCGATCAACAACCAGGCGGCCGGCTCCAGCAATTCGCAGTCGTCGCTGTCGAACATCCAGTTGAAGAACGTCGCCGCGGTGATGGTGACGGCGGTGCTGCCGCCGTTCGCGCGTCCGGGCGAAGCGATCGATGTCACCGTGTCTTCGCTCGGCAATGCGAAGAGCCTGCGCGGCGGCACGTTGCTGCTCACGCCGCTGAAGGGCGCCGACGGCCAGGTGTATGCGCTCGGCCAGGGCAATCTCGCGGTCGGCGGCGCGGGCGCCAGCGCGAACGGCAGCAAGGTGCAGGTGAATACGCTCGCTGCGGGCCGCATTGCCGGCGGCGCGATCGTCGAACGCGCGGTGCCGACTTCAGTGTCGCAAGCGGGCACCATGCAGCTCGACCTGAACGAAATGGACTACGACACCACGCAGCGCGTGGTGGCCGCGGTGAACAACGCGTTCGGCGGCGGCACGGCGACTGCGCTCGACGGCCGCACGATTCAACTGCACGCGCCGAGCGATCCGGAGCAGCAGGTCGCCTTCATGGCGCAATTGCAGAACCTCGACGTCAAGCCGGCGCAAGCGGCCGCGAAGGTGATCCTGAACGCGCGCACCGGCTCGATCGTGATGAACCAGATGGTCACGCTGCAGAACTGCGCGGTGGCGCACGGCAATCTCTCGGTCGTGATCAATACGCAGCCGGTGGTGAGCCAGCCGGGCGCGTTCTCGAACGGCCAGACGGTGGTCGCCAAGCAGTCGCAGATCCAGATGAAGCAGGACAACGGCGCACTGAAGCTCGTGACCGCCGGCGCGAATCTCGCCGAAGTGGTGAAGGCGCTCAACGCATTGGGTGCGACGCCCGCGGATCTGATGTCGATCCTGCAGGCGATGAAAGCGGCGGGCGCTCTGCGCGCCGACCTGGAAATCATCTAAGGAAGACACAGGATGAATTCGGATACGACTAATTCCGCCGCTTCGGCGAACGACCTGACCCAGCGCTTCGCGCTGGACGTGCAGGGCTTTGCGAAGTTGAGCGCACAGGCCAAGGCTTCGCCGCAAGCCGGCATGAAGATGGCCGCGCAGCAGTTTGACGCGGTGTTCACGCAAATGATGTTGAAGAGCATGCGCGACGCGACCCCGCAAGACGGTCCGTTCGATTCGCACGACAGCGCCACCTTCACGTCGATGATGGATCAGCAGTTGTCGCAGCAGCTTTCGCAAAAGGGCATTGGCGTGGCCGACGCCATGCTCAAGCAGATGATGCGCAATCAGGGCATGCAGGTGGGCGGCGGCGCAAATGGCGCGGGCGGCCTCGCCGGCATGGCCAACGCACTGGGCGGCGGCAGCGGCGGTGACGAAGGCCAGACCGCGGCGCTCAATGCGCTCGCCAAGGCCTACGGCAACGCTCAGGCCAATGGCCAGTTGGCGATGGGCAAGGGCTACTCGGCCAACAGCGCGCTCACACCGCCGCTCAAGGGCGACGGCACTTCGCCGAAGGTCGACGCATTCGTCGACAAGCTCGCCGAGCCGGCCCAGGCGGCCAGCGCGGCGACCGGCATTCCGGCGCGCTTCATCATCGGTCAGGCCGCGCTCGAATCGGGCTGGGGCAAGAGCGAGATCAAAAAGGCGGACGGTTCGACCAGCCACAACGTGTTCGGCATCAAGGCGACCAAGGACTGGACTGGCAAGACCGTGTCGACGGTCACGACCGAATACGTGAACGGGAAGCCGCAGCGTGTTGTCGAAAAATTCCGCGCGTACGATTCGTATCAGGAAGCCATGACCGACTACGCGAGCCTGCTCAAAGGCAATCCGCGTTATGCGCAGGTGATCAATTCGGCGCACGACGTGAACGGTTTTGCCAATGGCATGCAACGCGCCGGTTACGCCACCGATCCGCATTACGCGAAAAAACTGATGTCCATCATGCAGAAAATGGGCTGATCCACGCCCATGCGGTTTGAATCAGCCGGGCATCGAATCGAATAAACGCCATGCACGCGACGGGGCCAGGTGCATAACAAGACGGAGACGGCCGGCTGCCCATAGGCGGCCGGTCCACCCGCGAAAGGCGTGAGGTGTGTTTAACGTTTGCGCAAATAATTCATGGCACGCCCCTAAATTTTGGCCGGACGCTGCCGCTAATGAGTTAGACCCAATACCGGAAAACGTTGTAATGTCCGGTTTGATGCGCGTGCTGCGGCTTCGAGGAAGACCGCGTGAAAGCCCTGCCAGGAGCCTTGGCACGCGCCCGCAAGAACAAGCATACCGGCAAGCCCATGGATACTACCCAGTTGAACGGCCAGACCGACACACCCGGCCAGCTGCACGCAGCGACCGACGAAGGCGTCAACGATTTTGGCCGGCGCAATCCGCTGGAGATTGGCGTTCAGTTGCGCAATCTCGTCAATCGCGGCGATTTCCTCACCGTTCAATACGCAGGCGGACAGCTCGTAACGCGTCTGCTCGAAGTCGACGTGCGCGGACGCACTTTCACGTTCGATTGGGGCGCACTGTCCGATCAGAACCGCGGCCTGCTCGGCGCACCCGGCTGCCAGTTCCATGCGCAGCCGGATGGCGTGCGCGTAGAGTTCGCCACCACCACACCGCGCGAAACCCGTTTCGAAGGACTGCCGGCATTCGAGGCCGACTTCCCCGAGGTGCTGTTCTACGTGCAGCGCCGCGAGTATTTCCGTGTCGATGCGCCGATTCTCGATCCGTACATGTGCACCGGCCGTTTGCCCGAAGGCGATACGTTCCGCTTCGAAGTGCACGACCTCTCGCTCGGCGGCGTCGGCATGCGCACCGCCGACGAACGCGTGGCCGAATTGCCGATGGGCACGCGCCTCATGGATTGCGAATTGTTGCTCGGCGCGCTCGGCCGGCTCTCGCTCGATCTGCAACTCGTGTCGCATCGCTCCACGGCGCTGCCGAACGGCACGCAGCGTTACCAACTTGGCTTCCGTTTTCTGGCGCTGCCGGGCAGTGCGGAAAACACGCTGCAACGTCTGATTACGCAACTCGAAATGAAGCGCCGTTCGCTGGTGCGCTAACTGAAATGCTGGATCACCGGTGCGTGAGCGGGACTGCTCGCGCACCGTTCGCTTGCCGTTCATCACCCTTGCTTCATCACCCTGTTTTTCGCGCCGTCCGCATGCTCATGCGCGACGAGTGACGAACCCGGCAGGCTAGCCTCGCAAACGTTGAAACAAACGTCGAACACACATCGGAATGACCTCAATTTTTCCCTGTTGAGGCCGTTAAACAGAATGTTCAAGTAACGCGGCGGCATGTGTACGGTGTCGCCCTTCAGGATGACGCATGTCCAATCTCATCAATCTCGGCCTCAGTGGACTGAACGCAGCCCAGTGGGGACTCACGACGACCGGCCAGAACATCAGCAACGCGTCGACGCCAGGCTATACCATCGAAACGCCGGTGTACGCGGAAAGTGGTGGCCAGTACACGGGCTCGGGCTATTTGCCGCAAGGCGTTTCGACCACGACCGTTACGCGCCAGTACAGCCAGTATCTGACTACCGAGCTGAACAACGCGCAGAGCTCGGGCAGCTCGCTGTCGACGTACAACACGCTGATTTCGCAGCTGAATAATCTGATCGGCAGTCCGACTGCGGGGATTGCGAGTGCGATCACCAGCTATTTCACCGGCTTGCAGAACGTCTCGAACAATGCGTCGAGTCTGGCTACCCGTCAGACCGCGATGAGCGGCGCGCAGACGCTGGTGAACCAGATCAACGCCGCGGGTCAGCAATACGACGCGCTGCGCCAGAGCGTCAACACGCAGCTCACCAATACCGTGTCGCAGATCAACAGCTATACGCAGCAGATCGCGCAGTTGAACGGGCAGATCTCCCAGGCCAGCACGCAGGGGCAGCCGCCCAACCAGTTGCTGGACCAGCGCGATCTCGCCGTGTCCAACCTGTCGCAACTGATCGGCGTGAACGTCGTCAACAGCAACGGTAGCTACAGCGTGTTCATGAGCAACGGCCAGCCGCTCGTGTCGTCCAACAACAGTTACAACCTGGGCACCGCGCCTTCGACCGGCGACACCAGTGAACTGTCCGTGCAGTATCTCGGCCAGGCCGGCGCAAACCCGGCGGCGACGCCGCAGAACCTGCCCGACAGCAAAATCGACGGCGGTACGCTCGGCGGCCTGCTCGCGTTCCGCAGCCAGACGCTCGACCCGGGCGAGGCGCAACTCGGCGCGATTGCCGTGAGCTTCTCCGCGCAGGTCAACGCGCAGAACGGCCTGGGTATTACGCTCGCGGGCGCGAAGGGTAGCGCGTTGTTCTCGGTGAGCGGCCCGACGGTCTATGCGAACACGCAGAACACCGGCAACGCGTCGCTGAACGTGTCGTTCGCGAACCCCGCTCAGCCGACCACCGGCGATTACACGCTGGCCTACAACGGCACCACTTACACGCTGACCGACAATTCGACGGGCAGCGTGGTGGGTTCGGCGACCAACCTGAGCCAACCGATCAACGGCCTGAATTTCTCGACCACCGGCACGATGAACGCCGGCGATTCGTTCACGGTCGAGCCGACCCGCGGTGCGCTGAACAGTTTCGCGACCGCCACTACCGACGCATCGGCGATCGCCGCCGCGGCGCCGGTGCTCGCCAACGCCGCGTCGAGCAACACCGGCACCGGCACGATTACGCAGGGCACGGTGACGGCCGGCTACACCATGCCGAATTCGACCACCACGCTGTCGTACGACGGCACGGGCCTGTCCGGCTTCCCGGCCGGCTCGACGGTGACGGTGGCCGGTTCGCCCGCCACCACGTATACGATCGCCAGCGCGGCGACCGTGGTGCCGTATTCGTCGGCCACCGGCGCCACGCTCACGATCAACAACGCGACCCTCGGCCAGATGAACAACGTGTCGGTGACGATCAGCGGCGCACCCGCTGCCGGCGACAAGTTCACCATCGGCCCGAACACCGGCGCCACCAACGACGGCCGCAATGCGCTGGCGTTGTCGAACCTGTCCACCGCGAAAGCGATGTCGGGCGGCACGGTCACGCTGACGGGCGCGTATGCGAACTACGTCAACCAGATCGGCAATCAGACCAACCAGATCCAGACCTCGAGCACGGCGCAGAGCTCGCTGGTGACTCAGATCACCACCGCGCAGCAGTCGGTTTCAGGCGTGAACATCAACGAAGAAGCAGCCAACCTGCTTCAGTATCAGCAGCTGTATCAGGCGAACAGCAAGGTCATTCAGACCGCGCAGACCCTGTTCCAGACGATACTCGGCATCTTCCAGTGAGGCGTTGACAATGCGCATCTCCAGCACGCAGTACTTCAACATGAACGTCGCGACGATGAGCGATCAGCAAGCTCAACTGTCGCAGTTGTACGCCGAGATATCGAGCGGTGTGAGCCTCTCCACGCCGTCGGACAATCCGCTCGGCGCGGCACAGGCGGTGCAGTTGAGCTCGACGGCGACGACCCTGTCGCAATACACGACCAATCAGGGCACCGCGCTGGCGTCGCTCCAGCAGGAAGACACCACGCTCGGCAGCGTCAACACCGTGCTGCAAACCATTCATACGCTGGTGCTGCGCGCCGGCGACGGTTCGCTGAACGACGGCGACCGCGGCTCGATCGCGACGCAGCTGCAAAGCTTGCGCAGCCAGCTGATGACGCTCGCCAATTCGACCGATCCGCAAGGCAACTACCTGTTCGCCGGTTATCAAAGCAGCGCGCAGCCGTACACCACGAACTCGGCCGGCGTCGTGACCTATTCCGGCGATACGGGCACGCCCGGCGTGCAGATTACCGACTCGCACGTCGTGCAGACCGGCGACAATGGCATTTCGATCTTCGGCAGCGTGGCGCCGATCGGCACCAATTCCGTGCCGGCCGCGACGACGGGTAACACCGGTACGGGCGTGATCAGCTCCGTGAGCCTGAACAACCCGACCGATCCGACCAACGCGGACAAGTACTCGATCAATTTTTCGTCGGCCACCACCTACACCGTGAGCCAGACCGATCCGGCTACCGGCGCGGTGACCACGAGTGCGCCGCAGGCGTTCACCGCCGGTTCGGCCATTACGCTCGGCGGTCAGTCGGTGTCGATTACCGGTGCGCCGAACGCTGGCGACAGCTTCACGGTGACGCCGGCCACGCAAGGCAGCATGGACGTGTTCGCCAATCTGAGCCAGTTGATCACCACGCTGCAAACGCCGGTGTCGGGCGGCGCCTCGACGGCCAGCTTCCAGAGCGCGCTGACTACCAGCATGGCCCAGCTCGAGAACACGATGAACAACGTCGTGACGGCGCAAGCGGCGGTGGGTGGTCGCGAGCAGGAAGTGCAGGCGTTGCAGACGGTCACGCAGACCAACACGCTGCAGACCTCCAGCAACCTGGCGGATCTGACGCAGACCGACATGGTCAAGACGATCGGCAAATACACGATGACGCAGGCTGCGCTGCAAGCGGCGCAACAGGCGTTCGCGAAGATTCAGAACATCTCGCTGTTCCAGTACCTGAGCTGATGACACGAGCGGTCTGAGACGGAGAAGGGCGCAAACCGGTGTGAATCGGTTCCGCCCTTCTTCTTTTTGGAGTGCGCTGCATTGCGCAGTCGGTGCTTGCACCGGCCCAAGCGATGGAAAACCTAAAAACCTGCTGAGATGTAGTCAGTCGAGTAGAACGCGACCGTCAAGATTGATAGGCCAAACAACCAACCAGCCCATTTCGAGGCGGACCAGCGCTTCCATGCAACCGAATTGACGAGGCCCAGGAGCACGGCCGGCCCCAACAGGTATGCGAGAAGAAGCGCCGTATCCCACGACGAGACAGCGCATTTGCCGAGCTCATGGCACCTGGCCATGGATTTATCGGCATGATGTGGCCATTGGTTGTGACTGAAGGCATATAAACATGCCCATGTCAGGAATAGACCGCAAAAACAGCCGGCCAACGAGACACCAATGCGCTTCACTTGATCTCCCAGAACAGGATCGATTTTGAGCCACGCAGGTCGGAGTAACTCACCTCCGAAGCTACGGTTGCACCCTGCCGAAATGACTGGATACCCACGTAACGCCCAATAGTCGCTACGCCGTCAAAGAAGCCGCTGATCGTCAGTCGTGAACCGTTCCAAAGATCAATGTGCCCACCGCTTGCAGTGCCTACGCTTTCGCCTTCGCGCGTCCAATAGCGCGAAAACTGAATGATGCCGGTGCGGCCCTTGACCTTTGATTCCCAATCCGCGCCCGTTATATCTTCCGCCTTCGGGAGCCCTGCAAACGGACGCAGCTGCAACCACTTGCCCAATTCGTCGGCTCGCGTCGCGGTAGCTTTGCCATCAAGCATGATCCGCCCAATGGACGATTGACCCGAGAGCGGTTTAACCCATCTCTGTGAAAATGACTTCGTTTCGACGCCGACCCGGTGGAATGTCACACTCGTCCGAATAGCGCATTGGTCGCGATAAGCTGGATTATCGTAGGGATCGCCCGATGGATAGTGATCCCACAACTCCTGAAAAGTCAGTGCCTTCAGTTGCACTTCCTTGATCGAATTCGGCGTCGAATTGGTTTCTACCTCGGTCGTTTTATTCGGCATTGGTCAGGACCCTTCCTGTCTCGCAAGCGCTGCATCGCCCCAATACACTTTGTAATGGGTGACTGCTTCGGCGTGGACACGTGGCAGATAACCGTATTCGTCAAGCCGCCCGGATATAGTGCTGCCGTTGGCCGATTCGATGAAGTACGGATAGCCTTCGAGGCTCGCCACCGTCGTCGCGACGCGCACCTGTTCGTCATAGATGCCCTTTGCCAGAGCCGAATTGTCGATAGGGGATACGACACGGCTCGCGGCCACAGTGATGTCGTCAGTCCAGTAGAAACAGCCAGGATTGAGGCTGGCCATCACATGGTTGAGTCCGCATGGACACAACACCAGATCGCCTTCGACAACGCCGGGCTGTCCCCTGTAGCACCGGCGCGTAGCCGTGCCGACTATCCTGAACACGCCCTTGCAATTGCCGCATGTTGCTTCGTCGCCATCCAGTGCGAACGGCTTGCCTTGGTCCATCATGTGAGTGGCCGAACCGCCAATGACGACGCCGCCTGTCGTTGTCGGGCTGCCTTGCACCACGAGCGCCTTACGCATGGATCTCGTCTCCCTCGAAGCACGCGAGCCTGTACCCCGTCCCACCGAGTGTCGTAATCCGACACGTCGTTTCGTTCCTTTCGCTTCCCGGCATTCTCAATGTCTCCCGTATGAAATGAGCCAACGTGGATGGGATTCGCGTGCGGTCGTTGAGCGCACCTATCCCGCAATCCATTTCGGCGAATCACAGAGGGATTAGGTATCCGACAAGTCCGAAAAAATGGATATTTCTGTAACGATTTGTGGATGCCTGATGTGGGCCAACTGAGCAACGCAGACAGGGTGATCTTCTCGGAAGCGTTGAAGTCGCGACCTAAGACGGCAACCTATCCTGCTACCGCGGACGCCGTTGCAATACCGCACGCGAAGCGAATCGCTTCAGTTCGGATTGCACGCGAAAAAACGCCCGCTCTGGGCGGGCATGAAGATTAGCGACTCGCTACAACGTGTCGACGCAAAGGCGACGTAGCACCCTTAGTCAAAACTTCACTACCTGAACCCCGCCGCCACGCGCCCCATCTGATCGAGGCCGACGTCGAAGAGCCGTATGAAGAACGGAATCATGTTCGGGGTCATCAATTGCAGAAGCAGCATGCCGATCAGCATGGTGAGCGGGAAGCCGATCTGAAAGACGCCGATCTGCGGCGCGGCGCGATTCAGAATACCGAGCGAGAGGTTGGTGATGAGGAGCGCGACGACCACCGGCAGCGACAGCAACAGCCCCGCTGAAAACACCGTGCTGCCGAAGTTCGCCAGCGTGCGCCAGCCGGGCGCGCCGAGAATGTTCGCCGATACCGGCACCGACTGGAAGGTGGTGAGCAGCGCGCTGATCATCTGCAAATGGCCGTCGATCACCAGAAACACCAGCATCGCGATGGTGTTCATGTAGCTCGACAGCACCTGGCTCGAACTGGCCGCTTGGGCGTCGAAGAACGTCGCGAAGCCGAGGCCCATGCCGAGACCGACGAAGTCGCCGGTCGCGCTGATCGCCTGAAACACGATCTGCATGGTGACGCCGAGTGCGATGCCGATCAGGAACTGGTTGACGATGATCCACACGCCTTCGGCGGAAAACACCGTGACCTGCGGAAGCGCGCCGAGTGTCGGCGCGACGATGATCGTGACGAACGCCGCAAGGCCGATCTTCACGCGCATTGGCAGCGAACGGTTGCCGAGCACCGGTGCGGTGGCGACCAGCGCGAGAATGCGCACGAACGGCCACAGGAACGCGGTGAGCCAGGCGTTCAGTTGCGCGTAGGTGACGGAAAACATCGTGGTGGGAAAGGGGAGGTCGAGACCGGCGCCGCGCTCAGTTGACGAGCGTCGGAATGTTGGTGAGCGTCTGGCGCAGGTAGTCGAGCATGGTCGTCAGCATCCACGGTCCGGCGATCACCATCGTGACGGCAATCGCGAGCAGCTTGGGAATGAACGACAGCGTGCTTTCGTTGATCTGCGTGGCGGCCTGAAACAGGCTCACCACCAGACCGACCACCAGCGCGACCAGCAGCAACGGCGCGGCAAGCAGCAGGCCGACATACATGGCCTGGTGCGCGAGCGTCATGACGGATTCTTGATTCATGGCGATAGGACCGGAAGCGTGAAGGGCGCGAGGGGCGGTGAAAAAACGCGGTAAAAAAACGCGGTTAAAAAACGCGGTTAAACGAAGCTCTGTGCCAGCGAGCCGAGCAGCAACTGCCAGCCGTCGACCAGCACGAACAGCATCAGCTTGAACGGCAGCGAAATGGTCGCGGGCGACACCATCATCATGCCCATCGACATCAGCACGCTCGCCACCACCATGTCGATGATCAGGAACGGGATGAAAATCGTGAAGCCGATCTGGAAGCCGGTTTTCAATTCGCTCGTCACGAACGAAGGCACCAGCAGCGACAACGGTACATCTTCCGGACCCTGCATCGGTGCGGCGTGCGAAATGCGGGCGAACAGCGCCAGGTCGCTTTCGCGGGTCTGGCGCAGCATGAACGTCTTGAACGGCGCGAGGCCACGGTTCACCGCGGTTTCCATCGGCATCGTGCCGTCGGAGAACGGCTTGTAGCCGTCGGTGTAGGCCTTGTCGAGCACCGGCGACATAACGAACAACGTAAGGAACAGCGCGAGCCCGACGAGCACCTGGTTAGGCGGCGTCGTGGTCGTGCCGAGCGCCTGGCGCAGCAGCGAGAGCACGATGATGATGCGCGTGAAGCTCGTCATCATCAGCACCATGGCCGGCAGGAACGACAGCATCGTGAGCAGCAACATGGTCTGCACACTCAGCGAGTACGTCGTGCCGCCGTTCGGGCCGGGGCTCGTGTTGAAGGCCGGCAAGCCGGCCGTTTGCGCGAACGACAGGGTCGGCAGCGCGAGCATCAGCGCCGCCAGTACGACGGGCGCAACTGGGGTGACGCGGCGTAGAGCGCGCACAACCACGGGAATCACTTTCGAAGCGGTGCTGGACATGCGAGCGGATTGCGCGTGACGCGCCGAAGAAAGACTGAACTGCATTACCGAACCTCGCCGCCTTGCCCGTTGAAACGTTTGCCCACTTCGCCTTTCAATGCATCGCGAAAGCGTTGGCCGAAAGTGCCGGGCAGTGCCGTACCGGTAGCCGGCGTGCTTGCCGGACCGGCTTGCGACGCGCCGAGCGCATCGACGGCGGCCGAACCGGCCGGCATCGTGTGAAGCAGGCGTACGTTGCCGGGCGCCGTGCCGAGTACGAGCCACGTATCGCCGATCTCGACCACCGCGACGCGCTCCTTGCCGCCGAGCGAGGCGCCGCCAATCGTTTTCACGAGGCCGCCGCGGTTCGCCGGCTGCAAGCCGAAGCGGCGTGCGAGCCATGCGCAAGCGAACACCAGACCGATCACGACCAGCAGGCCGACGATGGTTTGCAACACCGCGCCGACGCCGAGCGCCGGAACCGCGCTACCCGCACCGACACCCGAGGCGATTTTCGCGGCATTGTTGACCGCATTCATGTCCGCCGCGACAGCGGCCGACGGTGTGAGCAACATGAAGATCGACGCCGGGGCGGATAGCGCCACCGCGACGTTGGCAGCCAGTGCGGCGCGAATCGGAACAGTGCGCGACGCGGCGCGACCGGCTACGCGTTTCATCGATTCAACTTCCGGATGCGTTCGGACGGCGTGATGATGTCGGTCAGACGGATACCGAACTTGTCGTTCACCACCACCACTTCACCCTGTGCGATCAGACAGCCGTTGACCAGCACGTCCATCGGCTCGCCCGCCATGCCGTCCAGTTCCACCACCGACCCCTGTGCGAGTTGCAGCAGGTTGCGGATCGCGATCTTGGTGCGGCCGAGTTCGACGGTCATCTGAACAGGAATGTCCAGGATCATGTCGATGTCGTTGCGCGTCGAGGTCGGCTCGACTTTCGACAACGGCTGGAACACGCCGGCCGTCGTCGCACTGACTTCCGAATTGTCGTTCTGCTCGGCCAGCGCGCTGGCCCAGTCCGCCATGGCCGCTTCGTCTTCGGCTGCGGCTGCGTCGGCGGCCAGTTGCGGCTCGCCTGCGGCCAGCTCGGCCTCGGTTTTTGCGTTCAGGTCACTCATATCCACCTTCCTTCATCGTGTCGGCTGCGCTGATCATTTTCTGGACCCGCAACGCGTACTGACCATTGAAAATTCCGTAGCCGCATTCCATCACCGGCACGCCATCGACTTTCGCCGTGATGTGTTCGGGGATGTTGATCGGCAGAACATCGCCTTTGCGCATGTTCAGGATCTGTTCGAACGTGACCGGCACCTGCGCGAGGTCGGCGGTCAGTTCCACTTCCGCGGCCTGCACCTGCTGCGACAGCACGCGGACCCAGCGGCGGTCGACTTCGAGCGCCTCGCCCTGGATCGGCGACGAAAGAATGTCGCGGATCGGTTCGATCATCGAGTACGGCATGCAGATGTGCAGCGTGCCGCCCGTCGTGCCGAACTCGATCGAGAACTGCGTGACGATGACGATTTCGTTCGGCGTCGCCACGTTGGCGAACTGCGTGTGCATTTCCGAGCGCACGTATTCGAATTGCAGCGGACGCACGCTTTTCCACGACGCCGTGTAGTGCTCGAACGTGAGGTTGAGCAGCTTCATGATGATGCGCTGCTCGGTCTGCGTGAAATCGCGGCCTTCGACGCGGGTATGGAAACGCCCGTCGCCGCCGAACAGGTTGTCGACCACGAAGAACACCAGGTTCGGGTCGAACACGAACAGCGACGTGCCGCGCAACGGCTTTACGTGGACCAGATTCAGGTTGGTCGGGATCGGCAGATTGCGGGTGAATTCGCTGTACTTCTGCACCTTCACCGGACCGACGGAGATTTCCGCCGAGCGCCGCATGAAGTTGAAGATACCGACGCGCAACAGCCGCGCAAACCGGTCGTTGATGATTTCGAGGCCAGGCATCCGGCCGCGGACGATGCGTTCCTGCGTCGCGATGTTGTAGGGCCGTACGCCCACACGCTCGCTCTGCTCGGCTTCCGAATCGGACTCGCCGGTTACGCCCTTGAGGAGAGCATCGACCTCCTCCTGGGACATGAACTCTTCGTGGCCCATTCCTTATTCCTCGTGCGTCCCGTGGCGGTTGATGATGGCAGCGCTGATTAACGTCACGACCGACGTCACTGCACGACGAATTCGGTGAACAGCACGTCCTGGACATGGATCGGCACGGCGCCCTTGTCGGTCGGCTGTTCGATCAGTGTCCGGAGTTCCGTGGCGAGCGCGCGCTTGCCTTCGAGCGGCGCCAGTTCGTCAGGGTGCTTGTTCGACAGCGCGAGCAGGATACGGCTACGCACTTCGGGCATGTGCTCGGTCAGTTCCTGCTGGGTCTTCGCGTCGGTGAGTTTCAGCGTCAGGCCGATGCGCAGGAAGTGCTGCTGGCCGTCGTCCGATTGCAGATTGACGGTCATCGATTCGAGCGGGAAAAACAGCGGCGCGGGTGCCGGGGCCGGCGCGGCTTCCGCCGAGGCTGTGGCGGGAGCGCGCTTGGACATGAAGAACCATACGCCCGCGCCGGCTGCGCCCGCGGCGATGATCGCGATGAGCACGATCAGGATGATGCGCTTCAAGGGGCCCGGGGAGGCGGGCGCGGCTTGCTGGGGTGCGGTCGTGGTTGCCATGAGGTTTGCTTTGCTTGCCTTTAGTGCTGGTGATGGTGATTGTTGTTTATTTGCCTGCGGCGCGATGGGTCGAAAAGAAGGGTTATTGCGGGCTATCTCTGGTTTTTGGGGTTTTTGCTGTCGCGGCCGGAGACGTTGGCCTTTCCTTGAATTCGCTGTGGTCTATTGGCGTTGCCCCTGTGCGGGGCGGCACTTACTTTCTTTGCCGCCGCAAAGAAAGTAAGCAAAGAAAGCGGCTTCACACCGCTAATCCTTAAGCGCGGCCCTCGCGCAGTCACGGTAGTGGTGCATCTGGAATCAGTCTCCTCGCACATTCAACATTCGTGACAAGGCAGTCATTCTTCCAGCGGCGCTGCGCGCGCCGTCGCGGTTCTTCATCCAATGCCCGACGCGAATCGGCGCCCTTTGAAGGGCGCCGATAACCCGTTGCCTTGAGACCTCAATGCCTTCGGCCCACAGTGGCGGCGGGGTCAAGGCGTCAGCATCACGCGAATGTGTCTACCAGACCCACTGTGCGTCGCGCCGGTACGTTGACCGCCATGTCGATCGTGTCTGAGCCGCTGCTGCCGCCATATGATCCGCTCGCACCGCTCGAGCGGCCGCCAGAGCGGCCAGAGTCGGCGCTCTGCTGTTGGCCGCCCTGGCGCGCAAAGCCGTCGCTGACGCTCGCGCTGCCCAAGCCGATCCCGTTTGATTCCATCGCCTCGCGTAGCTTCGGCAACGCCGCTTCGACCGCTTCACGCACGGATTGATGCTGCGAAACAAACAACGCATGGGCGTGGTTGTCGGCAACCTGCAAGACAACCTGCAAGGGACCAAGGTCCTTCGGGTTCAGCGTCAGTTCGGCGCTCTGTGAATGCGCGTTCGACAGGAACACCACCTTCTGACTCAATGCGTCCTCCCAGTCGGTCGTGCCGACCTGAGGTGATAGTGCGTTTGCCGCTTGCGCCGCGCCGGCATTGCCGGTGGTCTGGACGGCAGCGGTCGCGCTCGCCGCGCTGGCCGCCGCCTGCGTGGCGGCCAGCGCAGCTGTCGCTGCGTCCGCCGCGCTCTTGAAGGATGCGAGATCGTCACCCTGCGTGCCGCCGGCCGTTGCCGTCAACGCGTCGTTCGCCGCCTTTGCCGCTGCGGACGGGTCCGCCACGGTCGTCGCCGCCGTCGTCAAAGCGGCCTTCGACGCGCTCGATCCCTTGCCGTCGCCGAACAGGCCACTGGCCAAGGTCTTGCCGTCCGAGGTTCCGTTCGAGGTTCCGTTAAGTCCCGCGTTCGTGCCAGCCGCGAGGCCGTTCGCCGACGTCGCGGCATTGGCGGCGGCGCCGCTCGCCATTGCTTGGGGGGGAACGCCCTGGCCATTCGCCAAAGCCGCCAGCGCCGCCTGCAATGCGTCTTGCAACGACTTTGGATCCGTAGCGGTAGTTTTCTTGCCTGAGGTGCCGCCCGTCGTGGCGTCCGTGGTCGTGCCGGGCAACGCGGTCGCGGCGTCGGCCAAGGCCGTGGCGGGGTCGGCGGTGGCCGGCGTGGCGGCGTTGTCCGCGTTAGCTTGCGCTTGCGCTTGTGCCTGGGCCTGCGCTGCGGCGGCTGCTGCGGCGGTGCCCGCGTCGGTCTGGGTCGCCGTGTTGCCGGCCTTCGGCGGCGTGGCGGCGGGCTTGTCGCTCGAAGCCTGTTGCGTGTTGCCCGCCGATGCCGACGACGATGCGGAGTTCGCCGGCTTGCCGGCGTCCTTGCTGCTGCTCGTGTCGTCCGTGCTCTGCGCGCTTGAATCAGCCGGCGGCGGAGCATCGTGCACGCTCGACGAAGACGACGATCCAGAAGACGCCGCAGCCGCAGCCTGCTGCTGTTGCTGCTGGCTCGCGCTCTGCGCGGCAGCACTGTTTTGCTGGTCGATGCTCTGCTGCAGGGTTTGCGAGAACGGTTTGGCGTTTGCCGCAGCGGCAATGGCCGCGCTGGTGGACGTGCTGCTGGCGGAGCCGAGCAGCGAGCCGATCTGTGAAAGAAGCGACATAGGGAATCCTGTCAATCCGTCAAACGGGGTGTTCAGTCAGTCAAGGCGGCGCTCATGCACCTTCGGCGCGCATCCGCAGAATCCGGGCGGCGTGTTCGTCGGCGTCGCGCTGGTCGCGCCGCGCCGTGGTTCTGGCTTCGGCTGCTTCGCCGCGCGCCTGCAGCACTTCATATGAGCCGAGCTTCTGCTTCTGGCGCTGCCAGTCGGGCTTCGCGGCCTCGACGCGCGCGGTGGCCGTCGCCAGCAGATTGCGCTGCTGTTCGATGGCGGCGTCGAGCGTGTCGATGAACGCCTGGAAGTTGCGCATGTTGCCCGCGGGCATGCCCGTCTGGGCGGTCGCCGTGAAGCGCGCGTGATATTCGTCGCGATACTGCACAAGGGCGTCGAGTTGCGCCTGCACATCGTTGCGCTCGCGCTGCGCGCGGCCCAGACGTTGCGCGGCGGCGTCGACATCGTCCTGGGCCAGGCCGATGAGGGTTTTGATCGGAAAGTGTTTCGCCATCGTCAGCCTCCTTGGGCAAACAGCGCGTCCAGCATCTCGAGACTTGGTTCAAAGTTCGCGCACTCGCGAAAACCTTGCTGCAAAAATGCTTCCATCCGCGGATACAGCGCGATGGCGCGGTCGAGCAGCGCGTCGCGCCCGCTCGAATACGCGCCGACGTTGATCAGATCGCGGTTGCGCTGATAGCGCGACAGCATCTGCTTGAACATACGCGTCTTGTCCAGATGGTTATCGTCGATCAGCGCGGTCATTGCCCGGCTAATCGACGCTTCGATGTCGATGGCCGGATAGTGGCCGGCTTCAGCCAGCGAGCGCGACAGCACGATGTGGCCGTCCAGAATCGCTCTCGCGGAGTCGGCGATCGGGTCCTGCTGGTCGTCGCCCTCGGTCAGCACGGTGTAGAACGCGGTGATCGAACCGCCGCCCGCCGGGCCGTTGCCCGTGCGCTCGACGAGCGCCGGCAGCTTGGCGAACACCGAAGGCGGATAGCCCTTGGTGGCGGGCGGCTCGCCCACGGCCAGCGCGATCTCGCGCTGTGCCATTGCGTAGCGGGTCAGCGAATCCATCAGCAGCAGCACATGCTTGCCCTGGTCGCGGAAATACTCGGCGAGCGAGGTCGAGTAGGACGCCGCCTGCATCCGCAGAAGCGGCGAGACGTCGGCGGGCGCGGCGATCACCACGGAGCGCGCCAAACCTTCCTCGCCGAGAATCTGCTCGATGAATTCCTTCACTTCGCGGCCGCGTTCCCCGATCAGGCCGATCACGATCACTTCGGCGCTGGTGTAGCGCGCCATCGTGCCGAGCAGCACCGATTTACCGACGCCCGATCCGGCGAACAGGCCCATGCGCTGACCACGTCCGACCGTCAGCAGCGCGTTGATCGCGCGCACGCCGACGTCGAGCACCTTGTGGATCGGTTCGCGATTCAATGGATTGATGACCGGTGCGGACAACGGCGCGTCGGCATGCGTGCCAAGCGGGCCGAGTCCGTCGAGCGGACGGCCGGACGCATCCAGCACGCGGCCGAGCAATTCCCAGCCGACCGGCAGACGTTTCGCGCCCGCCATCGGATCGGCGATCGGCGCGCTTTCCAGCGGATAGACGCGCGCGCCGGGCAGCAGGCCGATCACTTCGGTGGTCGGCATCAGAAACAGTTTGTCGCCGGAGAAGCCGACCACTTCGGCTTCGGCCATCGGCAGTGAACTGCCTTGCGGCAGTTCGATCATCACTTCCGCGCCCACCGAGAGGCGCAGGCCGACGGCTTCCAGCACGAGGCCGGCGGCGCGCGTGAGACGACCGCAGGCGCGCATCGGCTTGGCGATCGCATTGCGTGCGCGCAGCGCGTCGAGGCGGCCGCGCCAGGCCTGCATGTGCGGATTGCTGTCGAGCGCGGGGTCGTACGGGGGGAAGGGAACAGCGGCGGGAGCGGGGCTCGATGGGGCGGCGTCGTGGCTCGCGGCGGCGCCCGTCGCCGGATGGGCATGCGCCGGATCGCGCAGGGCGGCTTCAATGGCGGCGACCGCCGCCGCGGCGGGTGTGACCGCGGCCGGCACGTCTGCCAGCGCCTCGGCGCCGAACGATGCCAGCGCCAGTTCGCGTTCGAGCGGCGTCAGATCGCTGGCGCGAATCTCTTCGAGCGTCGGCTTCACCATGTGCTCACCTTGCCGAGTGCGGCGGCCACGCGCTCCCAGCGCGTATCGATGCCGGCGTCCACTTCGCCGGTTCCGGCCTGCGCGCGGCAGCCGCCACGTTCCACGGCCGGATCGGTGCGCACGGTCCAGCCGCGCGTTTGCAGTTCTTCCATCAGATAGGCTTCGACCACCGGCAGATCGGCGGGACTCACGATCAGGGCCGGCGCGCCGACCAGCGTGGGCTCGCTCGCCAGCACTTCACGCGCGGCGGCGATCAGCGCGGTCGGGTCGTGCTGCACGTGCTGACGCACCACCTGCTGCGCGATGTCGAGCGCCAGTGCGACCAGCGTTTCGGAGATCGCGCCTTGGGCGCCGTCGAGAGCCGACTTGAAAGTTTCAGCCAGCGCGGCGAGCCGCGCCGCTTCTTCGCGCGCTTCGCTCTGGCCCTGCTCGAAGCCCTGCGCATGACCTTGCTCGTAGCCGGCCTGGTAGCCGAGCGCCTGACCGGCCACGTGGCCGGAGGCGATGCCCTGTGCATGCGCGGCGTCGCGCAGACGTTCGAGTTCGGCCTCGAACGCGCCGTCGTCGACTTCGGGTTCGGGCGGTGCCGGCGGCACCGGATCGAACGAGGCCATCTCCCAGCGCTGGTAGGCCGAGAGGCTTTCCTTCGCCGAGGAGTTCTGATCAGACATATGCATCTTCGGCCTTGCCGCCTAGAACGATCTGGCCGCCTTCGGCCAGGTTGCGCACGATCTGCAGGATGCGGCGCTGCTGCGTCTCGACTTCGGAGACGCGCACCGGACCGCGCGCGTCGAGGTCTTCGGCGAGCAGTTCGGCAGCACGCTGCGACATGTTCGACAGGAACTTCTGGCGCAGCGCGGGCGGCGCGCCCTTCAGCGAGATGATCAACGCCTCGGACTCGACTTCCTTCAGCAGCAGCTGAATTGCGCGGTCTTCCAGATCGAGCAGGTTCTCGAACACAAACATCTGATCAATGATCTTCTGCGCAAGTTCCGCGTCGTACTGGCGAACGTTCTCGATGACGCCTTCTTCATGGTTGCTCGACATGAAGTTGAGAATCTCGGCCGCCGTGCGGATCCCGCCCATCGGGCTGCGCTTGAGGTTGTCGCTGCCGGACAGCAGGCCCGTCAGCACGTCGTCGAGTTCGCGCAGCGCGGCCGGCTGGATGCCGTCGAGCGTCGCGATCCGCAGCAGCACGTCGTTGCGCAGCCGCTCCGTGAAGCAGGCGACGATTTCCGACGCCTGATCGCGATCCAGGTGAACGAGGATGGTCGCGATGATCTGCGGATGCTCGTTCTTGATGAGTTCGGCGACCGCCGCGGAATCCATCCACTTGAGGCCTTCGATACCGCTGGTATCGCTGCCCTGCAAAATCCGGTCGATGATCGCGCCGGCCTTGTCGTCGCCGAGCGCCTTGGTCAGCACCGAACGGATGTACTCGTTCGAATCCAGCGACATGCCGGTGTGCTGCTCGGCCTCGCGTACGAACTCCTGCAGGACTTCGTCGACCTGCTCGCGGGTCACGCTCTTCAGTGCGGCCATCGCGACGCCGATCTTCTGGACTTCGCGCGGCCCGAGGAACTTGAACACCTGCGCGGCTTCTTCCTCGCCGATCGACATCAGCAGGAGCGCGCTCTTCATTACGCCTTCAGCGCTCATCGGACACCCAATTTTTCACGACGGTTGCAACGATCTTCGGATCCTGGCGGGCGATGCTGCGCGCGAATTCCAGGTTCCGCTCATATTTGTGCTTGGAGCTTTCGAGCGCGAGCAGTTCGCTGTCGGTTTCCAGTTCGGCGACCGAGCTTCCGTTCGCGCCCGCGCGCTCGGCGGCGGGGATGCCATCCAGCAGGACCGGCTCGTCCGGCGACGGCAGCGCCCCGGCGACGACCGGCTCCGGCGGCGGGAAAGCGCGGCGCAGCGCCGGCTTGACCATCACGAAGTAAAGGAACAGGGCGACCGCGCCGATGCCGAGGTAGGTGGCGATCTGCTTGGCGAGCGCGATCATGTCCGGCGTGCGCCACCACGGCAGGTCGGCGTTCGGGTCGAGGTCGGTGCTGAACGGGCTGTTGACCACGTTCACCGAGTCACCGCGCGCCGAGTCGAAACCCATTGCGTCCTTGACCAGCTGGTTGACCTGCGCGAGCTTGTCGGCGGTGACCGGCTGCATCGTGGCGTGACCCTTGGCGTCGACCACCCGCATGTAGTTCACCACGACCGCCACCGAGAGACGCTTGATGCCGCCCATCGGCCGCTCGAGGTGCCGCACTGTCTTGTCGAGTTCGTAGTTGGTAGTCGAGTCCTTGCGGTCGCTGACCGGCGTGGTCGTCACGCCGCTCGCGCCGTTCGGCGCGTTGATCGGCGCGGACGCCGGCTGCGGCGGCTGGTTCGACAGCGCGCCCGGCACGCCCGAGGCGGCGCCTTGCGACATTTCGGTGGCGCTGCTCGACTGCTGGCTGCGGATCGCCGCCTGCTGCGGGTTGCCGTTCGGGCCGTAGTTTTCCGAGGTCTGCTCGCTATGCGAGAAGTCGATGTCGGCGCTGACCTGCGAATGCGCGTTGCCCGAGCCGAACAACGGCGAGAGGATCGCGTCGATACGTTGCTGGGTGCTGCGCTCGATCTGCTGGCGGTACTTCAGTTGCGAGGCGTCGAGTCCGCTGCCGGTGGAAGGCTGCGTCAGCAGGTTGCCGTCCTGGTCGAGAATCGTCACGCCCTTGACCGGCATATCCGGCACCGCCGAGGACACCATATGGGTGATCGCCAGCACCTGGCCGTCGTCGAGCGCGCGGCCCGGGTAGAGGTTGACCAGCACGGAGGCGGACGGCGCTTCCTTGTCGCGCACGAAGACGGAGGGTTTCGGGATCGCCAGATGCACGCGAGCCGACTTCACCGACGAAATCGATTCGATCGTGCGCTCCAGCTCGCCTTCCAGGGCGCGCTGATAGTTGATCTGCTCGGCAAACTGGCTGATGCCGAATTTCTGGTTGTCCATCAGCTCGAAGCCGACCGAACCGCTCTTGGGCAGACCTTGCGACGCGAGCCGCAGACGCATCTCATGCACCTGTTCGGCCGGCACGAGGATCGCGCCGCCGGCGTCGGAGAACTTATAGGGAATGTTGGCCGCTTGCAGCGCCGTGATGATCGCGCCGCCGTCGCGGTCCGACAGATTGCTGTAGAGCACCTTGTAGTCCGGTGCCCGCGACCACAGGAACAGGCCCGCCACCACGGCGACCAGCAGCGCGACGGCGAAAATCAACGGCGCGCGCGGGTTGCCGCGCATTTGCGCGAGGCCTGACAGACGTTGACCAAAGTTGCCGCCGAGGTTGCCCGAAAGGCCGCCCAGGTCCGCGGCGCCGCCGGCCTGGCCGGCGCCGGCCGCACCGGCGCCAGGCTGCGCGCCGGCGAGGCCCATGCGGGCGTCGGGGTTGATCAAAGAGTTGGCTGACGAATCCATGCGTCGGGTTTCTCCGGGATGCCTTTTGCGTTCTGCCGCTTACGCGCCGAGGGTCGGCGGGCGTGCGGACAGAGACTTTCACCATTGAAATTATCCGTGGCGCGGCTCAACCCGATTGCTTGAATAGAGCCGGGTTTCCCCCCTAGTTTCGGGGCTTTCCCGTATGGCTGCGGCGCTATGCTTTCGTCCAGATCGGTACGGTTCTGGCATGCCGGTCGTCATTCCCTGGAGAAAACATGACTTTCCCCGTGAACGCGCTCTCGTCGGCGCTGCAACAGATGCAGTCGATGGCGGCGCAAGCGGCCGGCGGCAGCAATGCCGTCGCCGACACCTCCGGCGCGGCGACGCCCACCGGTTTTGCCTCGGCGCTGAAAGCCTCGCTGGACAAGATCAGCGGCGATCAGACCAAGGCGATCGGCGAATCGAAGGCGTTCGAACTCGGCGCGTCCAACGTGTCGCTCAACGACGTGATGGTCGATATGCAAAAGGCCAACGTGGGCTTCCAGTTCGGCCTGCAGGTGCGCAACAAGCTGGTGTCCGCCTATAACGACATCATGCAGATGTCGGTATGAGCGCGCCTCGGGCGGCAAGGTTCGTCCGCCCGCCCGAATGCGTGCATGCCGTGTGGCCCTCGCGGGCCGCGCCATTCGGCCCCTTAATCCTCCTTACACCGGCCTAAAGCTTTCCGGCTGCCTATCCGATAACCAGATACAGGCAGCGATCGGGGTGCGGCAACGTGCCCGGATAGGGAGCCACGACCCAACCGCAGTGCAAGACAGGAGGAGCGCCGATGTTTTCCCCAGGACACTCTGGAGCCAATGCGTACGCACGCGTCGGCGTCGAGACAGGGGTGATGGGCGCGAGTCCGCATCGTCTGATCGTGATGTTGTATCAGGGCGCGCGGCAGGCCATCGCGCAGGCGCGCATGCATCTGCAGCAAGGCAATGTGCCGGGTCGTGGAGAGGCGATCGGCAAGGCGATCCAGATCGTCGAAAGCGGGCTGCAGCAGTCGCTCAACCTTGAGGCGGGCGGCGAGATTGCGGAGCGGTTGAATGCGCTATATAGCTATATGTCGCGCCGGCTGCTCGAAGCCAACATAAAACAAAGCGAGGCGATGCTGGTCGAGGTGGATGGCCTTTTGGCGACACTCGAAGAGGCATGGATCGGGATTGCCCCGGAGATCGCGCGGATGGCAGCTCAGCCGGCCGCGGAAAGCATGAGATGACATCGAACGCAGAATACTTCGCCCGATACGAGGCGATTGCAGCGATTTCCTGCCGCATGTTGATGGCTGCCCGGCGCGCACTGTGGAACGATCTGGTCCACTTGCAGGAGGAATACCGCCATCTGGTGGAGGCGTTGCGAGACGCCGAAACCGGCGTGAAGCTCGACGAGGGGGAGCGCCTGCGCAAATACGCGCTGATCCGCCAGATTCTCGCCGACGACGCTGCGATCCGCGATCTGGCGAATCCGCGCATGGCCAGTCTGTCGGCGCTGTTCGCCGGACGGCCGACTCACGTGCTCAAGGAGTTGTACGGGGCGCGCTGAGTTTCGCCGCGCGCGCCGCCTCCGTCTCTATTCATCTGGCTGACTGACTCTGTTTGAGCGCGCCGTCGCCAATGTGACCAAGGAATCGGCATGAACGGAATCGACACGGCCGTCGCTTCGCTGCTCGCGAACCGCGTCGACAGCCTGCTCAACATTGCTCCGGGCAGCGCGGCCGCGTCGCAGACCGGCGCGGCGGGCGTCGATACCGCGCCCACCACCTCGACGCCTATTGCCACGCCGGCACCGCAGGCTTCCGCGCAAACTGCGCTGTCCGCCGTCGCGCTGACGCTCAACGCGATCCTACGCTCGGGCGGCGAGGCCACGCCCGCCGTGCTCGGGCAAGCGCCGATCTGGCCGGCTGCGCCTGCACTCGATGTCGAAGTCGGCGCGTTACCGCTGTTCAACTCGCCCGCTGCGGCAACGGCTTCCGCCGGGACCACCGCCAATCCGAATGGCGCTGCAAACGCGGCCACCGCGGCGACCGCGAGTGTGGCGGCAACCCAGGTGCCTGTCGCGGCGCTCGCAGCCGCGCTCGAACAGACGGTCGGCGATAGCGGTCTCTTCTACGAAGCCCATCTCGCGCAATGGCTGGCTGGCCAGCGTCCGCCGGCTTCGCTGGCCGGGGAGGCGCAAAACAAGCTGGTGGCCGCCGCCGCGCAATTGCCGCTCGACTGGGCGAATGACGCCGGCGAGGCGTCCGCCGCCAATCCTTCCGCGCGGCAGGGCATGGGCGCGGCGCCGAATGTCTCACCGAACGGCTCGTTAAACGGCCCACCGAACGGCCCATCGAACGGCGCACCGGACGCCGGCGCCGCCGGCCGCGCGATGCCGTCGATCCAGACTGCGCAGGCCGCACGATTCATGGCCGGCGAGGTGCTGGCCAGTTCCCTGTCCGACCTGAACGGCCAGCCCGCGCACGCCGGCCTGCATAGCGCGGCGGCGCAACCGGCCGACGGCAGCTCGTCGCAGAATTCGCAGTCGATGGCGGCCGCGGTTCATCCCGCGACCGTGCCCCTGGTGCGTCAGCAGCTCGATCTGCTCGCGACCGGCCAGTTTCGCTGGACCGGCGAAGCATGGCCGGGCGCGCGGCTCGACTGGACCATCGAACAGGACGGCGACGAATGGGATCGCAGCGGCGGTGGCGCGGCGAGCGAGGAGGACCAGCCGTGGCGCACGCGCCTGACGCTGTCGCTGCCGACGCTCGGCACCGTCGATGCGGAACTGACGCTGACCGGCACGCGGCTCATCGCGCGAGTGCAGGCCAGCCCCGGCGGGGCGGCGCGCCTCGCCACGCAGGGCGAGAGCTTCCGCCAGCGGCTCGCGGCGGCGGGCATCGAATTGAATGGCTTGACGATTCGCGAGATCGGCGGCGGTGCGCCGGTCACTGGCGCCAACGCGGCCGGTGCGGCCGCGGCCGCTCAGGCGGCGGCGTCGGCCTATGTGAAGTCGGCTTCGGCGGCGAGTCCGGCTGCGGCGAGCGCCGACCGGGCCACGACTGTACGCCGCGCGGCACGCTCCGCCCGTACCGAAGCCGCGTCGCCCGACGATTTCGATTGGGACCTGTCATGAGCCGCAAGCACCGCCGCAGCGCGGCCGCGCTCGTCTACGACTCGCAAGGGGGCGATCCCGCGCCGCGGGTGATCGCCAAAGGCTACGGGATGCTGGCCGAGATGATCGTGCAGCGGGCCAAGGAAGCCGGCCTGTATGTGCACGAGGCGCCCGAAATGGTGTCGCTGCTGATGCAGGTGGACCTCGACGCACGGATTCCGCCGCAGCTCTATCAGGCCGTGGCGGAGTTGCTCGCGTGGCTGCATCGGCTGGAAAGCGGTGCGGAGAACGAACCGGCGCACGCCGCGAATGCCGATGCACGCGATGTCATCGACGTGGTGGCCACCGAAGTGGACGGCGGCACCGCGGCGCGTTGAGCCGTCGAGCGTCAGAAGCGCATCATCAGTTTCAGCAGCGCGTTCACCCGTTTGCCGTACGGCGGCGAAATCCACCCGCGCGCGTTCAGGCGCGCCTGCGTCAGCACCGGCTTCATCTTCGAGAACGTCACGAAGCCCTCGTAGCCGTGATACGCACCCATCCCGCTCGCTCCGACGCCGCCGAACGGCAGGCTTTCGCACGCCAGATGCATCAGCGTCTCGTTGATCGCCATGCCCCCGGCGATCGTTTCGTGCGTCACGCGGTCGATGGTGGCGGCGTCGTCGGCGTAGAGATACAGCGCGAGCGGACGGGGACGCGCGTTGATCCATGCGATCGCGTCGTCGAGCGTGTCATAAGGGACGATCGGCAACAGCGGCCCGAAGATTTCCTCCTGCATCAGCGCGCACGCGTCCGGCGCATTCGTGACGGCGATCAGCGGATAGCGGCGGCTCGCCGCATCGGGCGAGCTGTCGGTGAGCGCATGCAGTTGCGCGCCGGCACCCTGGGCTTCGTCGGCGAGACGCTCGAGGCGCGCGAAGTGACGCGCCGAAATGATCGTCGTGTAATCCGGGTTGTTGGCGAAGTTCGGGTACATGCGAGCCATCCGCGCGCGCGCCCGTTCGACGAAGGCCTGCTCCTTGCCGCGCGGCACCAGCACGTAGTCCGGCGCGACGCAGGTTTGCCCCGCGTTGAGCGTCTTGCCGGCGATCAGGTTGTCCACCGCGTTGTCGAAGCGCGCATGCGCACCGATGATGGCCGGCGACTTGCCGCCCAGTTCGAGCGTGACCGGCGTCAGATGCTCGGCGGCGGCGCGCATCACCTCGTGGCCGACCTTGGTCGAGCCGGTGAACAGCAGATGGTCGAAAGGCTGCGCGCTGAACGCGGCGGCGAGCGCGGCGTCGCCGTTCACCACCGCGACGTGATCGCGTGCGAAGGTCTGGGCGATCAACTGCTCGAACAGCGCCGAGGTGCGCGGCGTCAGTTCGGACATTTTGATGATCGCGCGATTGCCCGCGGTCAACGCGCTGATCAGCGGCCCGACGGCGAGCAGCACGGGATAATTCCACGGCACGATGATGCCTACCACGCCGAGCGGCTGCGGCACCACTTTCGCGCGCGCCGGCAGCAGCCATTTGTTGGTGCTGCGGCGCTGCGCTTTCATCCAGCGCTTGCCGTGCCGAAGGGCGGCGTCGATTTCTTCTTTCACCAGCAGGAATTCGGCGAGCAGCACTTCCTGCTTCGCGCGATTGCCGAAGTCGACGTTCATGGCGTCGGCGAGCGCGTCGCGATGGTCGAGCATGACTTTGCGCAGCGCTTTCAGATGCGCCGCACGGGTTTCCCACGACGGGTAAGGCGCGCGCAAATAAGCATGGCGCTGATCGCGAAGCAGCGCTTCGAGCGCGGCGACTTCCGGCAGATCGTTCTTCATGTGTGTCCACTCCCTGATGGATTGCGTTGCGCGTGGAATCGCGCTTTTATTGGATGCGTTTGCGCTGCTGCGCGGTGTCACTCAAGCGTGCTGAATGTCAGACAGGAAAAGCGCGTTCGACGATCGCCGCGTGATCGAACGTGGCCGGCAGCGTGCCGTACACACGGCCGCTCTCGCCGCAGCCGTCGGCAAGACGTGTGGCAATGAACGCCTCGGCGACTTCGCCGGGCGCATGCTCGAGCAGCAACGTAGCCTGCGCGATCAGCACGACCTGTTGTGCGATCCGCCGCGCCGACGCCTCGCGATGTTCGGCCGGTCCGTTGAGCGCGGCGGCGAGCTTGCCGAGCGCGGCGCTCAAGGCCGGGTGCGCCTGAGCTTGTGCCTGCCAGGCGGCGAACAAGGCCTGCGCCGCTTCCGGTTCGCGCTCCATGGCGCGCAGCACGTCGAGGCACATTACGTTGCCGGAGCCTTCCCAGATCGAGTTCACCGGCGCTTCACGATAGAAGCGCGCCATCGGACCGGTTTCGACGTAGCCGTTGCCGCCCCAGACTTCCATCGCTTCGCCGGTGAATTCCAGCGCGCGCTTGCAGACCCAGTACTTCGCGGCGGGCGTGACGATGCGCCGCCACGCGCGCTCGGCGAGCGAGGTGGAGGCGGCGTCGGTGGAGTCTTCGAAAGCGCGCGCGAGACGCATGAACAGCACCGTCGCCGCTTCCGATTCCAAGGCCAGATCGGCCAGCACGTTGCGCATTAACGGCTGGTCCGCGAGATGCCGGCCGAACGCGCTGCGATGACGCGCATGGTGGATGGCCTGCACGAGCGCCGCGCGCATCAGGGCCGCGCTGCCGATCACGCAGTCGAGCCGCGTGTAATTCGCCATTTCGATGATGGTCGGCACGCCGCGCCCTTCGTCGCCGATCATGATGCCGAACGCGTCGAGAAATTCGACTTCGCTGCTCGCGTTTGAGCGATTGCCGAGCTTGTCTTTCAGGCGCTGAATCTGCACGCCGTTCTTGCTGCCGTTCGGCGCGAAGCGCGGCACGAAGAAGCACGAGATGCCTTCGTGATCGTCGGTCCGGGCGAGCACGAGATGAGCGTCGCACTGCGGCGCGGAAAAAAACCACTTGTGCCCGACCAGCCGGTAGGCGGCGCCGCGGCCGCTGCCGGCGCTCGCATAGGCGCGCGTCTGATTGCTGCGCACGTCCGAGCCGCCTTGCTTCTCGGTCATGCCCATGCCGATCATCGCGGAACTCTTGTGTTTGAGCGGCACGTCGCGCGGATCGTGCTCGCGGGCATAGAGCTTGTCGCGCAGCGTGGCGAATAGCGCGGGTTCGCGTTGCAACACGGGGATGCTCGCGAAGGTCATGGTCAGCGGGCAGAGCGAGCCGGATTCGATTTGCGCGTGCAGGAAGTAGCCGGCGCAGCGCGCCACCATCGCGCCGCGTTGCGGATCGGAAAAGGGCAGGGCATGCAGACCCTCGCGGCGCAGAAGCGCAAGAAGCGAATGCCACGACGGATGAAACTCCAGCGCGTCGATGCGCTCGCCGCGCGGGCTATGCGTGAGCAATTCGGGCGTATGGCGGTTGGCGAGGTCGGCGAGCGCCAGCGTCTCGGGCGTGGTGAGCGCCGCGCCGTGCCGCAGCAACGCGCCGCGATGCCACGCGGCGCCGTCGCGTTCGAGGGCGGCGGATAACGCGGCGTCGCTGGAAAAGAGGTTGTAGTCCGCCAGCGGCGGAGCCTGATTGGTCACCTCGTGGGTCTGGCCGAAGCTGTGCGGTTGCATCTGCTGTCTCCGTTCAACGCATGCTCGCCGGCGTCGATCGACGGTACGCTGTTTAATCGTTGCGTGTCGTGCCGCGCACTGCGAGGACGGCGCGTGCAGCGCCGTGTTTGAATGCCCTGCGCGGCCGCCTGGCGGGCGCCTGCGCGTCTTTCATCATAGGGTCGCGGCGGCCCTTCCGTTTAGAGGAATCGCTCTGGCGTGAACCCGCCGCGGCATCCTAACGCTCCCTACAATGCCGGTAAAACACAGGTAGACAAGTGTTCTGCAGTTGCCTGCAGGGGATCGGAGAAAGCGCTTTGATTGGGACCAGTGTAGCGCGCTAAAAGCGTGAAATCGGGTCGACAGTTCAGCGCTCACTCCGATCGACGGAGACAGGGTTCGCGAGCAACGCGGCCCACATGGAGGAGCGGATGCAATACGACTACATCATCGTCGGTGCAGGCTCGGGCGGTTGCTCGCTGGCGAGCCGTCTCGCGGATAGCTGCCCGGACGCGACGATCGCCCTGATCGAAGCCGGCCCGCACACGGACCGCAATCTGTTCGTCAATATGCCGGTCGGCGTTGCGGCCGTGGTGCCGCACAAGCTCAAAACCAACTACGGCTATCTGACCACGCCGCAGCCGGGGCTCGGCGGACGGCAAGGGTATCAGCCGCGTGGGCGCGGTTTCGGCGGATCGAGTGCGATCAACGCGATGATCTACACCCGCGGCCATCCGCTCGATTACGACGAATGGGCGAAGCTGGGTTGCGAGGGCTGGTCGTGGGCAGAGGTGCTGCCGTATTTCCGCCGCGCCGAAGGCAATGAGCGCGGCGCCGATGCGTGGCACGGCGATAGCGGCCCGCTCACCGTCTCCGATCTGCGCTACCAGAATCCGTTTTCGCGGCGCTTCGTGCAGGCGGCGATGGAAGCCGGTTACAAGCCGAATAGCGACTTCAACGGCGCCGAGCAGGAAGGCATTGGCTTCTACCAGGTGACGCAGCGCGACGGGCGCCGTTGCAGCGTGGCGCGAGCCTACGTCTACGATCGCGCGCGCCCCAATCTGCACACGATCGCCGACGCGACGGTGCTGCGCGTGGTCTTCGACGGCAAGCGCGCGAGCGGTGTCGAGATCGTGCGCGGTGGCCGCACCGAAACGCTTGCGGCGCGCGCGGAGGTGGTGCTCGCGGCGGGCGCGTTCAATTCGCCGCAACTGCTGATGTGCTCGGGCATCGGGCCGGCGGCGCACTTGCAGTCGCTCGGCATCGCCGTGCTGCACGACGCGCCGGAGGTTGGGCAGAACCTGATCGACCACGTCGATTTCACGATCAACAAACGGGTTGCGTCGATCGAGCCGACCGGATTTTCGATTCGCGGCATTGCGCGGATGCTGCCGCAGTTCGTGACCTTCATGCGCCACGGGCGCGGCATGCTGTCGAGCAATGTCGCCGAGGCGGGTGGTTTTCTGAAGAGCAGCCCGACGCTCGACCGGCCTGATCTGCAGTTGCATTTCTGCGCGGCGATTGTCGATGACCACAACCGCCATATGCACTGGGGCCATGGTTATTCGCTGCACGTTTGCGTCTTGCGGCCGCATAGCCGCGGCACCGTGACGCTGGCGAGTGCCGATGCGCGCACTGCGCCCGTGATCGATCCGCGCTTTTTCAGCGATTCGCGCGACCTGGACCTGCTGGTGGAAGGCGCGCAGATGGCGCGGCGCATCCTCGATGCGCCCTCGCTCGCGCTGCACGGCGGCACTGAGTTGTATACGCGTCCTGGCCAGTCGGAAGCGGAATTGCGCCGCGTCATCGCCGAGCATGCCGACACGATCTATCATCCGGTGGCGACGTGCCGGATGGGCGGCGACGCCCGGTCGGTGGTCGATCCGCAATTGCGGGTGCGGGGCGTGACGGGGCTGCGGATCGTCGATGCTTCGGTGATGCCGACGCTGATCGGCGGCAACACCAATTCGCCGACGGTGATGATCGGCGAGCGCGCGGCCGAGCTGATCGCGGCGGCTCGGCGCGAGTTCCAGGCGGAGCTGAAGGTGGCGTCCGCGGACGGAATTCGCATGGCGACGAATGCCGCGTGAGTTTAGTCGCCCGCGCCGACCAAAGAGAGCCAGCTCAGCTTCACCGTCGACGCTGCGGCAAACCAACGGTCATGGCCGGTTGATTCGCTGATCGCGCAAGGCCACGGCGAGGCGCATCCGGTCGCGAACAACGACACGGCGAGCGGTCGCTTTGCCAACCGCCGCATCGAGTTTGTCGCGCAGCAGTAGTCGCGATTGCGGCGAGTGATGCAAGACATGCCGCCGGCTCCGTGCCGCGGCGGCATGTCCTCATTCGGCGGGCGGTACGGGAAACGGCGTCGTGATGCCGGCCACGCCAATGCCCGGTGCCAGCATGAAATCGTCGCCTGCCTGGCCGGGCAACGCCTCGCGGGCGACTTCGAGCCATGCGCGCGCAGCGTGCGACAGGTAGCCATTGCGTCGCCAGCCGATCGCCATTTCCCACGGAATCTCAGGCTCGACCACCGGCCGGCAGGTGAACTTCGCAGGGTCGAGCCGCCGGCAATACGGCGCCGGCAACAGGGCGATGCCGACACCGGCCAGCACGAGCGCCGCCATGAAATCCCAATGTCCGCTGCGCCCGACAATGGTCGGCGCAAAGCCAGCCGAACGGCACGCGTTCAACACCACGTCATTGAGCGCGAGACTTTCGCCGTAGAACACGAACGGATCGTCGGCGAGTTGGGCGAGCGGCACCTCGTGCAGGTCGTCCCAGCGTGAACCCGCGCGCGCGACGAGCCACAGGAGCTGGCGCGTCACTGGCAGCACGTCGATATTTTCCGGGTCGACGGGTTGCAGCACGCCGCCCAACTCCAGTTCGCCGTTGATCAGCGCCGCTTCGATGGCGCGCGAACCTTGCTCGAACAGCTTGAGCTCGATTTTTGGGTAACGCTGGCGAAATGCGGCGATCGCCGGCGTGAAAAGCGAGCCGCCCATCGGCGGAATGCCGATGGTGAGTTGGCCGCGGCCGAGCGTGTCGAGGTCGTTCAGTTCAGCCTGCAACTGCGCGTGCGCCGCCAGCACGTCCTGACCGCGCTGGTAGACGATCCGGCCGGCATCGGTCAGCACCATCTGCCGCCCGTCGCGCAACAGTAGCGGGGAGCCGATTTCGTCCTCCAGCGACTTGACCATTTTGCTGATGGTCGGCTGCGTGACGAACATCTGCTCGGCGGCGACGGTGAAACTCTGCTGGCGAACCACTTCGACGAAATACCGCAGCGCTCGTAGTTCCACGATCTCAAACTCCAGAATTCCAAATTGGAATGATCGGAGTGATTGTAAGTCATCGTATTTATGTCGCGGCAAGCCTTAGCGCAGTCATCACCGACTTTCCTGGCCGCGCGCTCATGACATAGCCGGTGCTGGAGTTGCGCTTCTGACGGGGCGCAAGGCACCTCAGCCATTTCAAGATGCGCACGGCGGTAAGCGGAATAACATCGACGGTTCTTCACCGTAGACACGCTCATCGCGCCCGTTCATTCATGACTCCCGTTTCGATCATCATTCCCTGCTACAACGGCGCGGCGACGCTTGTTCGCGCTTTGCACAGTTGCCGGATTCAGCCCGAGGCCGCACAGATCATCGTGGTGGACGACGGCTCGACCGATGCCTCCGTGGACCTCGTCGCCCAATGCGGCAGCCTCGACGCGCGGGTGTGCCTGCTGCAGATGCCCTACAACGGCGGCGCGGCGCGAGCGCGCAACTGGGGCGCGATGCATGCGTCGCACGATCTGCTCGCTTTCCTCGACGCCGACGACGAATACCTGCCCGGCGCTGTCGGCGCCGCGAGCACGTTCCTCGCGCAACACCCCAACGAAATGTCCGTGCGTCTTGACGTGGAGTACACGGATTTTCCGCGTGTGCTTACCGCTCACCCCGACTTCGCCGCACATGCGGCAACGCTCAGCAATACGGTGCCGAGCAGCCTGTTCATTCGCCGCTCGGCGTACCTCGCGCTCGGTGGCTTTCCGATGGACGAAGGGTTTCGCCGCATTGGCGGCGAAGATGGCGCGTTTTCCTGGGCGCTGCGCGATATTTTCGGCAACCCGCGTCTGGATGATGCCAAGCGCGTGCGCATGCATTACCACGCCGGCATTCACGCGGAGCGCTACTTTCGCATTGCGCTGGGTCTGCAAACCGCCAATCCCGACGATACCGCCGATGCCTTTCATCTCTCCCGCCAGTTTCTCGACACGGCGCGTGCCGGCGTCGCGCAATTGCGCGCGGCAAAAGTGATGCTTCACGCTCCCGCACAGGCCGCACAGGCCGCACCGATCGCGCCGGGGAGCGCGCTATAAGCCATGGCGGCGGCCGAACCCAAGCGCGCCGCGCCCGTTCTCCCCGCGCGCGCAGCGGCAAAGTCGAAACCCGATCCGCGCCCCGAAGCCATCTCGATTTGCTACAATCGCCGTTCGTCTTCGAGGAGCGTTGCGACGGGTACCGCGAATCAGCATATTCGCCGGCCGCCCGCCAGGCTCGAAGGCTTCAATCGGAGGTCGGTTGCGCAGAGCGCTTTCCCGTCCACCGCATCGAACCGCGCTCACGTCAAATTTCTAGTCAATTTCTTAGAAAGGAGGGCGTGATGAACGCCGCAGTTATCGATTCCCAAACTTCCCAGGATTTCGTTGTTGCCGACATGTCGCTTGCCGACTGGGGCCGCAAGGAACTGAACATTGCCGAGACGGAAATGCCCGGCCTCGTGCAGACGCGTGAAGAGTACAAGGCGCAGCAGCCGCTGAAGGGCGCGCGCGTCGCAGGTTCGCTGCACATGACGATCCAGACCGGCGTGCTGATCGAGACGCTGACGGCGCTCGGCGCGGACGTGCGCTGGGCCTCGTGCAACATTTTCTCGACGCAGGACCACGCCGCCGCGGCAATCGCCAAGGCCGGCACGCCGGTGTTCGCATTCAAGGGCGAATCGCTCGACGAATACTGGGAATTCTCGCACCGCATTTTCGAATGGCCGAACGGCGAATTCGCCAACATGATCCTCGACGACGGCGGCGACGCCACGTTGCTGCTGATCCTCGGCTCGAAGGCCGAGAAAGACCGCTCGGTGATCTCGAAGCCGACCAACGAGGAAGAAGTCGCGCTGTACAAGTCGATCGAACGTCATCTGGACGCCGACCCGACGTGGTACTCCACGCGCCTCGCGCACATTCAGGGCGTGACCGAAGAAACCACGACCGGCGTGCACCGTCTGTATCAGATGGAAAAAGAAGGCCGCCTGCCGTTCCCGGCGATCAACGTCAACGACTCGGTCACCAAGTCGAAGTTCGACAACCTGTACGGTTGCCGTGAGTCGCTGGTCGACGGCATCAAGCGCGCGACCGACGTGATGATCGCGGGCAAGATCGCCGTGGTGGCCGGTTATGGCGACGTGGGCAAGGGCTGCGCGCAATCGCTGCGTGGTCTGGGCGCGACCGTGTGGGTCACCGAAATCGATCCAATCTGCGCGCTGCAGGCCGCGATGGAAGGCTACCGCGTCGTGACGATGGAATACGCGGCGGACAAGGCCGACATCTTCGTGACGGCGACCGGCAACTACCACGTGATCGGCCACGACCACATGAAGGCGATGCGCCACAACGCGATCGTCTGCAACATTGGTCACTTCGACTCGGAAATCGACGTTGCGTCGACCCGTCAGTACCAGTGGGACAACATCAAGCCGCAAGTCGACCACATCATTTTCCCGGACGGCAAGCGCGTCATTCTGCTGGCTGAAGGCCGCCTCGTGAACCTGGGTTGCGCGACGGGCCACCCGTCGTTCGTGATGTCGAACTCGTTCACGAACCAGACGCTCGCGCAGATCGAACTGTTCACGCAAGGCAAGAAGTACGAAAACAAGGTGTACGTGTTGCCGAAGCATCTGGACGAGAAGGTCGCACGCCTGCATCTGGCGCGCATCGGCGCGAACCTGACCGTGCTGTCGGACGAGCAGGCCGGCTACATCGGCGTCGACAAGAACGGTCCGTTCAAGCCGAACCACTATCGCTATTAAGCACGCCGCAGGCGGTTTGACAGCATGACAGTTGGAAGACAGGGCGGCGCATCATGCGCCGCTTTGTTCGCCAAGCCGCCTTTTTTCGCGCGTTTTCCCCGTTATCGGACATCCTGCCAAAGGAGCTCTACATGACCTTGCTGCTGACCTGGCTGATCAACGCGCTTGCGCTCCTGATCATCACCTACCTCGTTCCGTCGATTCATATCCGCAGTTTCGGCACCGCACTGATCGTCGCGGTGGTGCTCGGGTTGATCAATACGATTTTGCGGCCGGTGCTGATCCTGCTGACGCTGCCCGTGACGATTCTCACGCTCGGGCTCTTCATTCTGGTGGTCAACGCGCTGTGCTTCTGGCTGTGCGCTTCGCTGCTGAAGGGCTTTGAAGTGTCGGGATTCTGGTCGGCGTTCTTCGGCTCGATTCTGTACAGCATCGTTTCGTGGCTGCTGTCCGCGCTCATTTTCGGCAACCGCAGTCTCGGTTGACCCACTGAATCATGAACCCGATCGAACTTTCATTCGAATTCTTCCCGCCGAAAACGCAGGAAGGCGTCGACAAGCTGCGTGCCACGCGCGCCCAGCTCGCCACGCTCAAGCCCAAGTTCGTGTCCGTCACGTTCGGCGCCGGCGGCTCGACGCAACAGGGCACGCTCGATACCGTCGTCGATATGGCGAAGGAAGGGCTCGAAGCGGCGCCGCACGTGTCGTGCATCGGCTCGTCGAAAGAGAGCCTGCGCGCTATTCTCGACGAGTACCGCGCGCATGGCATCCGCCATATCGTCGCGCTGCGCGGCGATCTGCCGTCCGGCATGGGCGAAGTCGGCGAACTGCGTTACGCGTCGGAACTGGTGAGCTTTATCCGCGCCGAGTTTGGCGACTGGTTCTGGATCGAAGTGGCCGGCTACCCGGAATACCACCCGCAGTCGCGCTCGCCGCGTCAGGATCTGGACAACTTCGCTCGCAAGGTGAAGGCCGGCGCCAATTCGGCGATCACGCAGTATTTCTTCAACGCGGACGCGTACTTCCGTTTCGTCGACGACGCGCGCAAGCTCGGCGTGGACGTGCCGATCGTGCCGGGCATCATGCCGATCACGAACTTCTCGCAGCTGATGCGTTTCTCGGAGATGTGCGGCGCTGAAGTGCCGCGCTGGATCGCGCGCCGGCTCGAAAGCTTCGGCGACGACCGCGAGTCGATTCGCGCATTCGGGCTGGATGTGGTGACGGACCTGTGCGGGCGTCTGATCGATGCCAAGGTGCCGGGCCTGCACTTCTACACGTTGAATGGCGCCGCTGCGACCAAAGCGATCTGCGAACGGTTGAACACGTAAGATTCGCATCACGTCGTTGAGACGAAACCGTGCGGCTGTTTTTTGCCACGCGGTTTTTTTTCGCGCTGCGAATGGCGGCCCGGGCGTTCATGCGAATGCGGGGCTCCGCCGTGCAACCGCGGCTGTGATGACGCAAACCGTCGCTCGCACGCCCGTTGCGAGAGTCGCTGCGTCGCAACAAACCCAGGGTTCCGTTCCAACCTTGCGGCGCGTAAGCCCGCATTGAACCCGAATTTTGTGCTGTCTATGATCAAAGCGCAGCTGACGTGGCTGCTGTGCGGAGAACGTAATGACGGTATCCAAGTTGCTGTTTGCAGTTCGCCAAACCTGTCTTCCAGCGCTGAGCGCCTGCGCGGTGCTGACTGCGGGCCTGTCCCCCGCCGCCGCCAATGCGGCCACGCTGCCCGACAAGACCCTCGTGTTCTGCTCCGAAGGCAGTCCGGCGGGCTTCGACAGTGCGCAGTACACCACCAGCGTCGAATTCAGCGCGGGCTCGTACACGGTCTACAACCGGCTGATCGAGTTCGCGCACGGCAGCACGGATATCGAACCGAGTCTGGCCGAAAAGTGGGATGTGTCGCCCGACGGACTGACGTATACGTTTCATTTGCGCCACGGTGTGAAATTCCAGACCACCTCGTTTTTCAAGCCGACGCGCGAATTCAACGCGGACGACGTCGTCTTCACTTATCAACGGATGCTCGATCCGGAGCAGCCGTTCCGCAAGGCGTATTCGGTGCCGTTCCCGTATTTCACCGATCTCGGCCTCGCCAAGAACATTGCGAAGATCGAAAAGGTCGATCCGTACACGGTCAAGTTCACGCTGAAAGAAGTCGATGCGCCGTTTTTACAACAGATTGCGATGCCGTTCGCTTCGATCCTCTCGGCGGAATACGGCGATCAGTTATTGAAAGCGGGTAAAGCGTCGGATATCAATCAATATCCGGTCGGCACCGGCCCATTCATTTTCCGCAGCTATACGAAAGACGATACGATTCGCTTCGACGGTAATCCGGATTACTGGAAGCCGGGTATCGTCAAAGTCAGCAAACTGATATTCGCGATTACCGTCGATCCGGCCGTGCGTCTGCAAAAACTCAAGCGCGGGGAATGTCAGGTGATGGCGTATCCGCGTCCCGCTGATATTCCGGCGGTAAAAGCCGATGCGTCGCTGGCCATGCCGAACCAGGTGGGTTTCAACCTCGGTTATATCGCCTACAACACCACCAAGAAACCGCTCGACAATGTGCTGGTGCGCCGTGCGCTCGATATGTCGATCAATAAGAAAGCGATTATCGAATCGGTCTATCAGGGCGCGGGCCAGGCGGCGACGAACCCCATGCCGCCGACCCAGTGGGGCTACGACAAGAATCTGAAGGACGCCCCGTTCGACACGGAAAAAGCCAAAGCGCTGTTGAAACAGGCGGGTTATCCAGACGGCTTCGACCTGACGTTATGGGCCATGCCGGTTCAACGGCCGTATAACCCGAACGCGCGGCTCATGGCGGAAATGCTGCAATCCGATTGGGCGAAGATCGGCGTCAAGGTGAAGATCGCCACTTATGAATGGGGCGAATACATTCGCCGCGGCCATGCCGGCGAACATGAAGCGATGCTGATCGGCTGGACCGGCGATTATGGCGACCCGGATAACTGGCTCGGCGTACTGCTGGGTTGCGACGCGGTGAACGGCAGTAACTTTTCCAAATGGTGCTACAAGCCTTACGACGATCTGATCAGGAAAGGCCGCGGCACCACCGACCTGCCCGAGCGCACCAAGGCTTATACGGAAGCGCAGGAGATATTCAAAGATCAGGTCCCATTTACGCCGATCGCCCACTCCACGGTCTATCAGCCGATCAGCAAGAACGTCACCGGCTTCAAGATCGACCCGTTCGGCCCGACGCAATTCATGAATGTCGGCCTGAAATAACGCCGGCGGGCCGTTTTTTTGCTTCGGCACCCCTCTGCGGCCGCACGTTCCCGGTAATGCCGGCGTGCGGCCATGCTTATGCCCGATTGGTTTCCGATCGTCAACAGAGGGAATTTCCTCCGCTTGTTGCTGTGAGCCAAGCTCAAGTAATATCGCGCTACGCCGGCGGGAGCCGGCCACGAACCTGGAGGAAACATGAAGCAAAACAATCTGTTGCGCGCCGCGCGTGTTACGACGCTCGTCGCAGCTGCAGCGGCATCGATGGTGGGCGCAAGTGTCGCGCGCGCCGAGATTCCGAATAAAACCCTGGTTTACTGCTCAGAAGGCAGTCCTGCGGGTTTCGATCCGGCCCAATACACCACGGGCACCGATTTCACGGCTAATACATTCACCGTTTACAACCGTCTCGTCGAATTCGAACGCGGCGGCACCAAGGTCGAACCCGGCCTCGCCGAAAAGTGGGAAGTGTCGGCGGACGGCAAGACGTACACGTTCCACCTGCGTCATGGCGTGAAGTTCCAGACCACGTCGTTCTTCAAGCCGACGCGCGAATTCAATGCGGACGACGTCGTGTTCACGTTCCAGCGCATGCTGGACCCGAACTCGGCCTTTCATAAGGCTTACCCGGTTCAGTTCCCGTACTTCACGGACATGGGCCTCGACAAGCTGATCACCGGCGTCGAAAAGGTCGATCCGTACACGGTCAAGTTCACGCTGAAGGAAGTCAACGCACCGTTCATCCAGAATCTGGCGATGGAATACGCGTCGATCCTGTCTAGCGAATACGGCGACCAGTTGTTGAAGGCCGGCAAGGCTGCCGACATCAACCAGTTCCCGGTCGGCACGGGCCCGTTCATTTTCCGCAGCTACACGAAAGACGCGACGATCCGCTTCGACGGCAATCCGGATTACTGGAAGCCGAACACGGTGAAAATCTCGAAGCTGATCTTCTCGATCACGCCGGACGCCGGCGTGCGCGTGCAGAAGATCAAGCGCGACGAATGCCAGGTGATGAGCTATCCGCGTCCGGCCGACATCGCGCCGCTAAAGGCTGAAGCGAACATCGCGATGCCGTCGCAACCGGGCTTCAACCTCGGCTACCTCGCGTACAACGTGTCGCACAAGCCGGTCGACAAGGTCGAAGTGCGTCAGGCGCTCGACATGGCGATCAACAAGAAGGCGATCATCGAGTCGGTGTACCAGGGCGCGGGCCAGGCGGCCACGAACCCGATGCCGCCGACCCAATGGTCGTACGACAAGAACCTGAAGGGCGCAGCCTACGATGCGGACAAGGCCAAGGCGTTGCTGGCGAAGGCCGGCTACCCGAACGGCTTCGACATCACCCTGTGGGCGATGCCGGTGCAGCGCGCGTACAACCCGAACGCCCGTCTGATGGCGGAAATGATCCAGGCGGACTGGGCCAAGATCGGCGTGAAGGCGAAGATCGTCACGTATGAGTGGGGCGAGTACATCAAGCGCGCTCACGCAGGTGAGGACGACACGATGCTGATCGGCTGGACCGGCGACAACGGCGATCCGGACAACTGGCTCGGCACGCTGCTCGGCTGCGAAGCGGTGAACGGCAACAACTTCTCGAAGTGGTGCTACAAGCCGTTCGACGACCTGATCCAGAAGGGCCGCGTCACGTCCGATCAGGGCGCGCGCACCACGGCTTATATGCAGGCGCAGCAGATCTTCGCGCAGCAACTGCCGTTCTCGCCGATCGCTCACTCCACGGTGTACCAGCCTGTCAGCAAGAAGGTCGTGGACATGCGCATCGAACCGCTCGGCTACGCGCGTTTCGATGGCGTCAGCGTCAAGTAAGTCGGCAAGTCATTCGTAAAGCTCACGCAGTACGCTTTTCGCACGGTTAGAAAACTGGTCGAAATGGTCCGGCGACCGGGGTCACAAGCCCTCGTCGCCGGTTGCGTTTTTTCTTCATCAAGACCATAGGGACAAAACCATGTTCCGCTTTGTTTTGCGCCGCATCGGCATGGTGATTCCGACCTTCATCGGCATCACGATCCTCGCGTTCGCGCTGATTCACCTGATACCGGGCGACCCCATCGAAGTGATGATGGGCGAGCGCGGCGTCGATCCCGCCATGCACGCTGCCGCGATGCACCGGCTCGGGCTCGACGAATCCCTGCCCATGCAGTACGTCCACTACATCGGGCGCGCGCTGCGCGGCGACCTCGGCACCTCGATCATCACCAACACCAGCGTGATGGGCGAATTCCTCGCACGCTTTCCCGCTACCGTCGAACTGTCGATCTGCGCGATGCTGTTCGCCTTGATCGTCGGCTTGCCGGCGGGTGTGTTCGCGGCCTTGCGGCGCGGCACCGTGGTCGATCACGGCGTGATGGGCACGGCGCTCACCGGCTACTCGATGCCGATCTTCTGGTGGGGCTTGATCCTCATCATGGTGTTCTCCGTCAAGCTCGGCTGGACGCCGGTGTCCGGCCGCATCGCGGTCGAATACGACATTCCGCACGTGACCGGCTTCATGCTGATCGACGCGATGATGTCCACCGACGAAGGCGCGTTCAAATCCGCACTGAGCCATCTGATCCTGCCGGCCATCGTGCTAGGCACGATTCCGCTGGCGGTGGTCGCGCGTATGACGCGTTCGTCGATGCTCGAAGTGCTGCGCGAGGACTACATCCGCACCGCGCGCGCGAAGGGCTTGTCGCCGGGGCGCGTGATCGTCGTGCATGCGTTGCGCAACGCGCTGATTCCGGTCGTGACCGTGATCGGTCTGCAGGTCGGCACGCTGCTCGCGGGCGCGGTGCTCACTGAGACGCTGTTTTCGTGGCCGGGTATCGGCAAGTGGCTGATCGACGCGATCGGCCGGCGCGACTATCCGGTGGTGCAGGGCGGTATTCTGATGATCGCCACGCTGGTCATTGTCGTGAACCTGGTCGTCGATCTGTTGTACGGCGTGCTCAACCCACGCATTCGCCATACGAGGTAATCACGACCATGGCAGACATTCAAAACACAGTCCCCCAGTCGGTCACTCCCCCGAGTGGCCGCGCTATCGCCGCCCGTGAATTCTGGGCGAATTTCTCGCGTAACCGTGGCGCGGTCGGCGCCGGCATCGTCGTGCTGCTGTTGATCTTCGTTGCGATCTTCGCGCCGTTGATCGCGCCGCACAGCCCGATCGAGCAATACCGCGACTTCGTGAAGATTCCGCCCGCATGGCTCGACGGCGGCAACTGGAAGTTCATTCTCGGCACTGACGAAGCGGGCCGCGACATCCTTTCGCGCCTGATGTACGGCGCGCGGCTGTCGTTCTGGATCGGCTTCGTTTCGGTGGTGCTCGCGCTGATTCCGGGCGTCGTGCTCGGTTTGATCGCGGCATTCTTCGAAAAGTGGGCCGACACGCCGATCATGCGCATCATGGACGTGCTGCTCGCGCTGCCGTCGCTGCTCCTCGCGGTCGCGGTGGTCGCGATCATCGGTCCGGGCCTCGTCAACACGATGCTCGCTATCGCGATCGTCGCGCTGCCAGGCTACGTGCGTTTGACGCGCGCGTCGGCGCAGGGCGAGTTGCAGAAAGAGTACGTGACGGCTTCGCGCGTGGCGGGCGCCAGCACCTTGCGTCTGATGTTCTCGCAAGTGCTGCCCAACTGCACCGCACCGCTGATCGTGCAGGCTACGTTGGGCTTTTCGTCGGCGATTCTCGACGCCGCGGCGCTCGGCTTTCTCGGCCTCGGGGTGCAACCGCCTTCGGCGGAGTGGGGCGCGATGCTGGCCTCGGCGCGTGACTACATCGACAGCGCATGGTGGATCGTCACGATGCCGGGTCTGTCCATCCTGATCTCGGTGCTCGCGATCAATCTGCTCGGCGACGGGCTGCGCGACGCACTCGATCCCAAACTGAAAAGGATGGCGTAATGAAACAGCCCCCCCACTCACTTCATTCGCTGCCCCCCGAGGGGGCAAGTCAGCACGCTTCGGGCGGCCGTGCGCGCGCTGACATGTCTAGCCTATTGACCATCCGCAATCTGGCGGTGGACTTCAACGGACTGCCCGCCGTCGACCGGATCAACCTCGATGTCGCGCCGGGCGAAGTGGTCGGCGTGGTCGGCGAATCGGGCTCGGGCAAGAGCGTGACGATGATGGCGCTGATGGGCCTGATCGACGCGCCCGGCAAAGTGACGGCCGACGAAATCACCTTCAACGGCAAGAACCTGCTGAAGGCATCCGCGAAGGAACGCCGCAAGATCATCGGCAAAGATATCGCGATGGTGTTCCAGGACGCGCTCACCAGTCTGAATCCGAGCTACACGGTCGGCTATCAGATCAAGGAAGTGCTGAAGCTGCACGAAGGCTTGCGCGGCAGCGCGCTGGACAAGCGCGCGCTGGAACTGCTCGACCAGGTCGGCATTCCGGATGCGAAAAGCCGTATCAGTTCGTTCCCGCATCAGATGTCGGGCGGCATGAACCAGCGCGTGATGATCGCGATGGCGATTGCCTGCAACCCGAAGCTGCTGATCGCCGACGAGCCGACCACCGCGCTCGACGTGACGATCCAGGCGCAGATCATGGAACTGCTGATCAAGCTGCAGAAGGAACGCGGCATGGCGCTCGTGCTGATCTCGCACGATCTGGCGGTGGTGTCCGAGGTCGCGCAACGCGTCGCGGTCATGTACGCTGGCGAAGTGATCGAGACCAACCGGGTGCCGGACATCTTCGCCGCGCCGCATCATCCGTATACGGAAGCGTTGCTGGCGGCGATTCCCGAGCACAATGTTGGCGCCGTGCGGCTGGCGGCCCTGCCGGGCATGGTGCCGGGTCGCGACGACCGTCCGAAGGGCTGTCTGTTCGCACCACGCTGCAAGTACGTGGTCGACGACTGCACCAAGGCGCGGCCCGCGCTCGCGCCGATGGAAGGTCACGCTGAAGTGGCGCGCGTGCGCTGCATCAAACCCCTGAACCTGAGCGGCGACGCCAACGTTCACACCCATGGAGGCGCACGATGAACGCAGTACTCGAAACGCGGCGCCAGTCGGACCATGCGGGCGACCACGTACTGGTCGCGGAGCAATTGGCGCGTTATTACACGGTTAAGCGCGGTCTGTTCGCCACCGGCACGGTGAAGGCGCTCAACGGCGTCTCGTTTGCGCTGGAGCGCGGCAAGACCTTGGCCGTGGTCGGTGAATCCGGCTGCGGCAAATCGACGCTCGCGCGTCAACTCACCATGATCGAAGCGCCCAGCGCGGGCCGCTTGCTGATCGACGGTGAAGACGTGGCCGGCGCCGATCACGCGAAGATCGCCGCGCTGCGGCGGCGCGTGCAGATGGTTTTCCAGAACCCGTTTGCCTCGTTGAATCCGCGCAAGACCGTCGAGCAGACGTTGGGCGAGCCGCTCGCGATCAACACGCAACTGAGCCCGACCGAGCGCGCCGAGCGCATCGCGCAGATGATGCGCACCGTCGGCCTGCGTCCGGAACATGCGAAGCGCTATCCGCATATGTTCTCCGGCGGCCAGCGGCAGCGTGTGGCGATTGCGCGCGCGATGATTCTCGACCCGCAGATCGTCGTTGCCGACGAACCCGTGTCGGCGCTCGACGTCTCGATCCAGGCGCAGATTCTGAATCTGTTCATGGACCTGCAGCAGCAGTTCAAGACCAGCTACGTGTTCATCTCGCACAACCTCTCGGTGGTGGAGCATATCGCCGACGATGTGATGGTGATGTACTTCGGCGGCGTGGCGGAGCTCGGCGACAAGAAGCGCATTTTCTCGAAGCCGCGTCATCCGTACACGCGCGCGTTGATGTCGGCCACGCCTTCGATCTTCGAAGCGGATCGCTCGATCAAGATCAAGCTGCAAGGTGAAATGCCGTCGCCGCTGAATCCGCCGTCGGGCTGCACGTTCCATCAACGCTGCCCGTACGCGATCGACCGCTGCCGCAGTGAAGAACCGAAGCTGCGTGAAGTGGATGGCCGCCAGGTGTCGTGTCACCGCGCCGAGGAGGTGGGGGACATGGATGCCTGATGGGGTGGCGGCGCGTCGTCTTACGCGCCGCTTGCGTGATGGCGACCTTGGTGCTGCTTTCTCGCGGCGCTGGAGGGCGCGTGCACTGACCGGTGCCGCGCTCATCGGCGTTTGTTCTGTCTTTCATCCGGGCACGACAGCGATCGGCGTCGCGCATGCCGCCGGTGCCGCCGCCAATACGCCCGCGCAGGCGGGGCGCCCGGCACTGCCGGTGCCCAACATGCCGGCGCCGCCACGCGCCAGCTTGCCGGGTTTCAATCCGCCGCCCGCCTCGCCGGGCACTACGGCGAGCGGCCCGGTGCGCGCGCAGCCGGCGCGCATGCCGTTCTATGTCGCGACTCGCGGCACGATCACCCTCTACGTGCTGGGCACGCTGCACGTCGGCGACCCGGCTGACTACCCCGCCAATCAGCCCTTCCGCGCACCGATCCTCGGCGCACTGGCTGCCTCGCCGACGCTGGCGCTCGAACTCTCACCCGACGAACTGCTTGTTTCGCAAGATGACGTTGCGAAGTACGGCGTCTGCCGGCGCGACTGTCTGCCCGGTCTGCTGCCCGAGCCTTTGTGGCACAAGCTGGCGCTTCGACTGCGCGCTAACCCGGCGGCACTGGATGCCATCAAGAAAATGCGGCCCTGGCTCGCTTCGTTGCTGGTTGAAACCTACGATTCTTTGAGCGCCGGTCTGCAGACCGAGTACGGTTCGGAAGCGCAGTTACAGAACGTGTATATCCGCACGCGCGGCAAGATCGTCGGTCTCGAGACGTTGCCGCAGCAGATGCGCGCATTCACGGGGCTGACGCTCGCGCAGCAGCGCGAGATGCTGGCGCAGGATCTGGTGCAGACACCGGCGGAAAACGTCGAGGACGTGCGGACCTTGCATCGCCTATGGCGTGTGGGCGATGCGGATGCAATCGCCGCCTGGCAGGCAGCGAAGTCCGAAAAGCTGGCGCGCGACAAGCGCATCTCCGATTCGATCGACAACAAGATCGTCTATGACCGCAACCGGCGTTTCGTGTCGCGAATGCTGCTGATCGCCGCGCCGAACAAGCCGGTGTTCGTGGCGATCGGCGCGCTGCATCTGGGTGGCCGCAAAGGCGTGCTGGAGCTTTTGCGGCAGCGCGGGTTCGTGGTGGAGGCGGGGTGAGGCGTCGCCAGACGTTGTTATGGCGCGGGGTCGATGGCGCTAATGACCCGCGCGACCATTTCGTCAGCGGTGACCTTGTCGAGCGTCTCGATGTAGCGGGCTGAGCCTGCGCTCACACGTGCATCGATGTCGAAAGTGCGAACCTGATTGCAGACTGCGACGCCGCTCGTGTCGTGCCCAGAGATCGGAACCGCAAGTCCGACGTTGCGGGTGAAACTCCCCGCGCTTGTGATGGGCACGGTCATGCAAACGCCCAACGCATTGATCTCGCCAGGTGTGATGACGACGAAACGGTGCCTGTCTTTCCTTTCGCGGCCTGCTACCGGTTTGGGATCGATCCAGTACACGTCGCCGCGTCGTGGTGCATTGCGTTTTGCCATTAGCCAAGCTCGCGTCCGACCGACCCTCCATCGCGCGCCCACGCTGTGTCCGCATTCAATTCGGCAATGCTTTCAGAGCCCTCGAGTATTTCGGCTAGCGAGTAGCGCCTACGCGCTGAAGCAAGCGGCCGCGCAATTAATTGTCCGTCTGCGACGTCGAGAGTCATCTGGTCGCCCGCATCGACGTGAAGAAGCTTGAGAAGCGCTGGTGGAATCGTCATCACCAGGGCGCCCCCCTGGCGGCGAATTTTCGATATGACAGCCATGGTCTCGTTTCCTGTCGGCGATGAGCTGTCGATGTGCAACAAATGTGGCACATTTTCGTGGCTTACCGGACCGTGCGTCACCGCGCCAAAATCTGTCCAACTTTGTAATTTGCTCACTGAGCCTCCTTCTTTAGAGCTTGCGTCACTTCTTCAACCACCGGCATCCAATCCCCCAATACCGCTTGCCGGAACAACCTCATCCCCGGATACCAGGGCGAGTCGCTGCGCGCTTCCAACCAGCGCCAGTCGGAATTGGCGGGCAGCAATAACCACACCGGTTTGCCCAACGCGCCGGCCAGATGCGCGACGCCGGTGTCCACGGCAATCACCAGATCGAGATTCATGATCAGCGCGGCCGTGTCTTCGAAGCTGTTCAGCGCGGCGGTGAAGTCGTTGGCACGGAAAGCCGGCGGTGCGTCGGCCAACTGCGCATGCGCCGGGCCCTTTTGCAGCGCGTACCAGGCGACGTTCTCCGCCTCGCTGAACGGGCTCAGGTCGGCGAGCGTCGTCGACCGATAGCGGTCGTTGCCGAATGTGGGACTGCCGGCCCAGACAAGGCCCACCTTTCGCTTCGATTCATTGGCTGCGCCGAGCCGTTTGCGCCACGCTTTCGTCTTCGCTTTGTCAGCGAACAGGTAGGGCACGTCCGCGGGAAGGGTTGAGAGATCCAGGTCAAGACAGGACGGCACGCTCATCATCGGCACCCAGAAATCGTACTCACCGTCGGGCTTGCCGCTGTACGCGCGGTGTATGCCCGCCATACGCCCGACCAAAGGCAGCAGAGCCTCGCGCACGCAGAGGTCGACGATTGCGCCGCGCTGCGCGAGCACGCTTGCAAAGCGCAGGAACTGGAAGTGGTCGCCGAAACCTTGCTCGCCGACCAGCAGCAGGCGACGCCCTTCGAGCGGCTCGCCCCGCCATTCGGTCACGCCCGGCACCGCGATCGCGTCGTAGTCGTTCTTGCGCCAGCGCAGCGCGAATTCAGCCCAGCCTTCCTTGTAGTCGCCGCGCTTGAGCAACAGCCACGCGAGATTCTGATGCGCGTCAGCGTAATGCGGATCGTGGGCGAGTGCTCGCCGATAGAAACCTTCCTCTTCGTCGAGGCGCCCTTGAGCGCCGATCGAGCCGCCCAGACACACCAGGTGAGTCGGAATCGGTTTGAGTGCGACCGCGCGCCGGTAATGCGATTCGGCGCCGGCATAGTCGCCGAGCTTGCCGATCAGGCTGCCCAGATTCACGTACGCCTCCGCGTAATTCGCACGCAGCGCCAAGGCTTGCTCGAAGCTGGCGATCGCCGCGCCGTGGTCGCCTTGCGCCTGGTACGTGTTTCCCGCGCTGAAGTGCGCCTCCGCGGATGTCGGATCGAGCGACAGGACGTGCCGATAGCACGCGAGCGCTTCGTCGAAACGGGCGAGCTTGTTCAGCGCCGTGCCGAGGTTCAGATGCGCGTCGAGCAGCGCGGGGTTCGATGCCAGCGCCAACCGGTAGTGCTCGATCGCTTCGAGGAAGGCGCCTTGCGCTTGCAGCGCGACGCCGAAGTTGTTGTGCGCGTCGGCGAAATCTGGCTGGAGTTGCAGTGCCTGGTCGTAGCAGATCATCGCTTCGTCGAGATGGCCGAGCGCGGCGGCCACGAGTCCGCGGTTGCTCCAGCAGGCGGCATCGTGCCGGTCGAGTTTGAGCGCGCGGCTCATCAGGCCGGCGGCGGTGTCGTGGTTGCCGCGTTGATAGTGCAGCACGCCGAAGTAGTGCAAGGCTCCCGTATGGGCGCCATCGAGCGTGAGCGCCTCGCGATAAAACGATTCGGCCGTGTCGAGCCGGCCGGCCTGGTGCGCTTCGAGCGCGGAGTCGATCAATGCGGTGAGATAGGCGGTGGGCGGCAGAGCTGCGTGCGTGCGCTCAGGCTGCGATTGATGTTCCATGGAAACCTGCGGGAGAGCGACGGCAGTGCGTGCTGTGTGAGCCGGCGCATGTGGATGGGAGACCATCCAGCATCGTAGAGTTGCCGCTCGTTTCCCGACGATCGGACGCTTCCTAATTCGGTTGCATCCATGTCGTGCAGTGTGACCATTTCACTGACACATCGCAGAAAAATCCTGCGAGGCGTCAGTGTTTATTGATTGCTGAAGAAAAAGTCCTACAAGAACATCAGGAAATTCAGCAGGAAGATATTCACGATCAGCAAGGTCAGCGCGGTCGGGATCTGCACTTTGATCACTGCGTTCTTATCGGGCAATTCCAGCAGCGCGGCCGGCACCATGTTGAAGTTCGCGGCCATCGGCGTCATCAGCGTGCCGCAGTAGCCCGAGAACATGCCGATCGCGACCATCACCGCCGGATTGCCGTGGAACACGCCCACCAGAATCGGCACGCCGACGCCGCCCGTCATCACCGGGAACGCGGCGAAGCCGTTGCCCATCACCATGGTGAAGAGCGCCATGCCGATGCAGTACACGGCCACCGCAATGAAACGATAGTCGAGGCTGATGTAGGCCGTGGTCACGTGCGCGACGGCCTTGCCGACCCCGGCGTCCGAGAACACGAGGCCGAGCATGCCGAGCATCTGCGGCAGCACTGCTGCCCACGACAACGCATCGACCAGCCGGCGCGTTTCCTTCATCGACTGGCCCACGGTGTCGCGCGTCATTACGCAGGCAATCGCGAGCGCGATCACGCAGCCGATCCCGAAGCCGATCAGCGTGACGTTGGCCTTCTCGATCAGCGGTACGCCGCCGAACACCAGATGGCTCGCCGAGAGCGTGATGATCACGGTGACGACCGGAATCGTCAGCGCGGGCACGAACAGCTTGTTGCGAAGACGCGCGGCGCTTGCCATACGCGCTTCGAGCGACAGCACTTTCGGCTTGGCCGCGGTCACGCCGCCGAAGCCGGCAATCAGCGCCATCACGATGACGAGCACACCGACCACGGACGGCGGCAGCTTGTCGCCGATCAGGAAGATCAGCGCATAGAGAATCCAGAAACCGCCGGCCGTGAAACGGCGTGGGTGATCCTTGTCCGTGACGATCATGCCGCCGACAACGAGCAGCACCACGCCCAACAGCCAGAACAGATAGGTGATCGAGAGCGTCATGCCTGGTCTCCTGCGGCGGATTGTTTCGGCGAAACGGCAGCCTGGCTGGCCGTGGCGTTGCCGCGCAGTTCGCGTTCGAGTTTGCGGTCGAGCAGATACAGGCGGAAGCCGTGAATGATGAATGCGCAGATAGCGGTCGGAATGCCCCACACGGCCACGTGAATCGGCTCGACGATGATTCCCGCTTCCTTCAGGAAGGTGGTCATCAGCACGATCGCGCCGAACGCCACGAAAATGTCCTCGCCGAAGAAGAGCCCCACGTTGTCGGTCGCCGCGGAGAACGCGCGCAATTTGAAACGCACGGCGTCGCTGATCTTGCCGAAGCGGGTTTCGGTCGCGCCTTCGGCCATCGGCGCGATCAGCGGACGCACCATTTGCGGATGGCCGCCGAGTCCGGTCAGGCCGACCGCCGCGGTCAGTTCGCGCACCAGCAGATAGACGATCAGAAGACGCCCGGCGGTCGCGGCCTTGATGCCGCCGATCCACGCTTGCGCGCGTTCACGCAGTCCGTGCCGTTCGAGCAGACCGATCACGGCCAGCGGCAGCAGAATGATCAACGGGATATTGCGGGTCTTGATAAAACCGGTGCCGATCTCGGCAAGAATCTTTTCAGGCGGGAAGTGCGCGGCGAGGCCCGTGATAATCGCGGCGACCGCCACGATCAGCATCGGATTGAACCGCAATAAAAAGCCGACGATGATGACGGCCACGCCAATGAGCGGCCATAGACTGACTGTTGTCTGCATCTGGATCTCCAAACAGGGTTTCAACCTTGCCGCTTGTGACGGCTAACGTGGGCCGGCGTCCGGTGGTCCGGGCGCCGTCTTGTTGCGACGGCTCTTGATGGCCGCCTCTGCTTCGAACTACACCTGCACCTGCTGATCGACTGCGGGTACTGCTATGCGCCCTGTACCTGGCAAACGCCCCGCATGAAGCGGGGCGTGGGAAAGGTGCAGAAGGTTTGAATCGCGCTGTCCGGCTCGCGTTTCGGCCGACGCTCAGGCGCGGGCGGCGACTGCCGCATGGACTTCGATGCCGGCGTCCCGCAGCGCGCCACGAATGCGCCGCGCGAACGCCAGCGCATGCGGACCGTCCCCGTGCAGGCAAATGGTCTGCGCGTTCAGCGGCACCCATTGGCCCTCCACGGCCTGCACGCGTTGCTCGCGAATCATGGTGAGCGTGCGCGCCAGCACTTCGTCTTCGTCGTCGAGCAGCGCGCCGGGTTCTTTGCGCGGCACCAGCGAACCGTCAGCGCGATAGCCGCGATCGGCGAAGACTTCCTCGATCGCGGTGAGGCCCGCGTTGCGCGCGGCCGTCACGAGTCCGCTGTTGGCCAGCGCGAACACCGCCACCGACGGATCGAAATCGTGCACCGCCGAGACGATCGCGTCGGCGATCCTGTCATCGCGCGCGGCCTGGTTGTACAGCGCGCCGTGCGGCTTGACGTGCGCAATGCGCCCGCCCTCCGCCTGGGCGATCGCCGAGAGTGCGCCGAGCTGGTACAACACGCCCGCGTAAATCTCGTTGGCCGGCAGATCCATTTCCTTGCGGCCGAAATTTTCCGGATCGTTGAAGCTTGGATGCGCGCCGATCGACACGCCTTTCTGCACCGCCCAGCGCACGCAGTCGTGCATCGCATTGGCGCCGCCCGCGTGCCAGCCGCACGCGATATTCGCCGAGCTGACGAGGTCCAGCAGCGCCTCGTCGGACCCGCTGCCTTCGCCGAGGTCGGCGTTCAAATCGATTTCCATGGAGTTCCCCTACTCAGTATTACAGCGCCGCGACGGCCGACTGGCGCGCGCAGCGTTCTTCATGCATGGCGATCGCCGCGTCGATCTGCCGCAAGTACGTGCGCTCTTCCAGCAAAGCCTGACGCGCCTCGTAAGGCGTCGTCGGAATGAAGCGTACGGATGCGTTCAGGCGAACCTGCGCGAGCTTCCAGAGGTCGGCCTGAATCACGGCGCCGATCTTCGGATAGCCGCCCGTGGTTTGTGCATCGCTCAACAGCACGATCGGCTGGCCGTTCGGCGGCACCTGAATCGTGCCCGGCAGCACGGCGTGCGAAAGCAGATCGGTTTTCTGCGTGCGTTTGAGCTCGGCGCCGGCAAGGCGGTAGCCCATGCGGTTGCTGTTCGGCGTGACGAGCCATTCATCGGACCAGAAGGATTCGTGGGCTTCCTCGGTGAAGTGCTCGTACTCCGGTCCGCGCAGCACGCGGATCGGCACGGCCCACGGCACGCCGGACGGGTGACGCCCACGCCGCAGCGGTTCGTGAACCAGCACGAACTTGCACCACGCGGGCGCTTTCACGCCGAACTCCGGCGCCTCGGGCGTGAAGCCGAGATGGCCGCGCTGAGGCGGCGCACCCACCGGCAGGCGATCGCCGTCGCGTAACGCCCGGCCGCCGAGTCCGCCGAAATGGCCCGCGAGATCGGTGCTGCGCGAGCCGAGCATGGGCAACACGTCGACGCCGCCCGCCACGCACACATAGCCGCGCATGCCGCGCTTCGCCGCGTTCAACACCAGTTCCTGGCCGGCCTGCACCGGCAGGCTCCACCACGAGTAGACCGGTTTTCCGTCGAGCGTCGCGCCGAACTCGGTGCCGGTGATCGCGACCCGCGTGGCGCGCAGAAAGCGCAGCACGGTCGGCCCGAAGGTGATTTCCAGACCGGCCGCATCGGGCCGGTTGCCGACCAGCCGGTTGCCGACTTCGAGCGACAGACGGTCGAGCGCTCCGCCCATCGCGACGCCCAGATGCCGGTAGCCGTGACGGCCGAGATCCTGAATCGTGGTCAACAGACCCGCGCGAATCACATCGATCATGCCTGTATCCCCGCGATGGTGAAGCGCACCCGGTCGCCCGGTTGCAGCAGCGTGGGCGGCCGGCGCGCCGGGTCGAACAGCGGCAGCTCGGTGCGGCCGATCAACTGCCAGCCGCCGGGCGACGTGGCCGGATAGATGCCGGTCTGTTCGCCGCCGATACCAACCGACCCAGCCGGTACTTCGAGCCGCGGCGACGCGCGGCGCGGCGTGTGCAGCGCGGCTTCGAGCCCGCCCATATAGGCGAAGCCCGGTTGGAAGCCGAGGAAGAACACCACGTAGTCGCCATTCGAATGACGTTCGACGACCTCGCGCACGCTCAAACCCGTGTGATCGGCGACCGCTTTCAGATCAGGACCGAACTCGCCGCCGTACTGCACCGGAATCTCGACTTCACGGCCCGGCGCGGGCGCGTCGCTCACCGCATTCCAGGCCGTCTGCAGGTGGCTTACCAGCGCGTCGCGGTCGGCCTCGAGCGGATCGAAAACCAGCGTGAGATTGTTCATGCCGGGCACCACCTCCAGCACATGCGGCCATTCGCGCGCGGCAGCGGCCGCCGCCCACACGCGACGCTGGCATTCCAGCGTGGCAGGCGGCGGCGCCTCGCAGACTAGCGCGGTATCGCCGAGCGGAAAGATTCTTGGTTGGCTCATGAGTTAACGGCCCAGGTCGAGTCGGTGGATTCGGGCACAGCACACCCTTTGACCGGTTATCGGCATCGGGCAGGCGACGATTGAAGCGTACATTATCAATAAAATATCAACAATTTCTCAATAAGCGTTTTTGCCAGGCTCCCTGGGATCGAGCGCTCGTCGTACACTCCCGACACCTTCCCAATCTGCCTCTCGAGAATCTTTGCCATGTCGCGCCATCCCACCAAGATCGTTTCCTCGGAACATCTCGTGTCTGAGACCAGCGCGGAGCTGTCGGAACTCGAGTACGCGCTCATCATGGCAGGCAACGCCTTCAATCGATGGATGGTGCGCTGCATGTCGGCGGCGGGAGACAAGGACATGACCGCTATCGAGGTCTCGCTGCTGCATCACGTCAGCCATCGCGAGCGCCGCAAGAAGCTGGCGGACATCTGCTTCGTGCTGAACATCGAAGACACGCACGTCGCCACTTACGCATTGAAGAAGCTCGTAGCTAGAGGGTATGTAAAAAGCGAAAAGACCGGCAAGGAAGTGTTCTTCTCGGCAACCGAAGCCGGCCGTGAGCTCTGTCTGAAATATCGCGAGGTGCGTGAGAGTTGCCTGATCTCCACGCTGAAGGAAAGCGGCCTGACCAACGAGCAGATCGGCGAGGCGGCGCAACTGATGCGCAACGCGTCCGGTCTCTACGACACGGCGGCGCGGGCGGCCGCGTCTTTATAACGCGGCCCCGTGTGCGTCGGGTTGGCGCAGCCGCCCGGCGCGGCACCCGCCGAGCGCCTAACCCGCCGGGTGCGGGTAGAGCGCTGCCTCGGTGACGATCAGATCGAGCGGAATGTCGTGGGTTTCGCGCTGCAATGCGGGCGTGCGGCATGCTTCGTAGGCGATGCCCACGGTGATCGGCTTCTTCGCGCCCGGCCACGCCGCCAGCGTGCGATCGTAATAGCCGCCGCCATAACCGAGCCGGTAGCCGTGGGCGTCGAAACCCACGCACGGCACGAACAGCAGTTCGGGTGTCACGATACGCCCCGAAGACGGCTCGGCGATCTTGTGATGGCCGATCTTCATCGGCATGTCCGGCGTCCATGCGTGAAATTCCAGCGGCTCGCCGCGCGCCTTGATCACCGGCAAACTGGCCTCGCGTTGCGCGCCTGCCGCAAGCCAGATCGAGATCGCCGCGCGCGCGTCGAACTCGCCGGCGAGCGGCCAGTAGAATCCCACGCTATTCACGCCGTACTGCTTCAACGCATCGAGCAGGCGCCGTGCGAGCGCGGTATTGCGCGCCGGCTCGGAAGCCGCTTGCAGCCTTGCTTCCAATAGCATTTTACGCAGCGCCTTTTTCGATTCGGCGGCAGGGTTGCATGCTATGCTTGAGTTCAATTCGCGCTCCAGAAACAACGATGTCAAAACGCCTTTACCGAGTATATCGCGCGGCCGGTCTGGCGCTTGCCGCTGCGGCACTCGTCGCGTGCAGCACGGCCTCCGCCGTCAAGCCCCTTCCCCTTTCGCAACTCACGAACGACGACCAGATCTTCGTTCAGCTACGCGAGGCCGCCCGTAGTAACGACGCGGCGCGTGCAGCGCAGCTTGCCAGCATGATTCCGGACTATCCGGCGCCTGCGTATCTGGAGTACTTCCAGATCAAGCCGCAGTTGTTCGATTCGAGCGGGCACGCGCGCATCGACGCGCCTGACGCGCCGGTGCTGAGCTTCCTGCAGAAGTACGACGGCCAGGCGATCGCGGACCGCCTGCGCAACGACTACCTCACGGTGCTCGGCGCGCGTCACGACTGGCGCAACTTCGATCAGCAATACGCCCGCTTCGTCCTGAACGACGACACGCAGGTGAAGTGCTACGCGCTCGAATCGCGCGCCTCGCGCGGCGAAAATGTCGCCGACGCGGCCCGCGCGCTGCTGGTCGATCCGAAATGGTACGGCGACGGCTGCGTGGATCTGATCAACGCGCTGGCCATCAACCAGCAGTTCAGTTCCGCCGACGTGTGGCAACAGATCCGCCTCGCCTACGAACAGAACTACACCAACACCGGCGCGAAGCTCGTCGACGCGCTCAGCAACCAGCCGCCCGACCCGGTGCTGTTCAATCAGGCCGCCAACACGCCGCCGTTGCTGCTGGCGCGCGGCGTCGGGCCGGATACGCAGTCGCATCAACTGGCGTTGCTGGCTATCACACGCATGGCGCGCAATGATCCGGCCATGGCCGCGGCCACGTTCGCCTCGGTGGCGCCGTCGCTGAGTTCGCCCGAACGCGCGATCGGCTGGGGCACGATTGCTTATCAGGCTGCCGCCAAGCAGATGCCGGGCGCGGTGGACTGGTATCGCCTGTCGGTGAATGCGCCGCTTTCGAACCCCGCGTATGAATGGCGCACCCGCACCGCATTGCTCGCAGGCGACTGGACGATGGTGCGCTGGTCGATCGAACAGATGCCGGCGGCGCTGCGCAACCAGCCGTCGTGGGTGTATTGGCATGCGCGAGCGCTCAAGCAGGCGGGCGACACGACCACGGCCAATCAGGAGTTCGAGTCGATTTCGCAGGGCTACAACTTCTACGGCCAACTGGCGGCGGAAGAACTGGGCCAGAAGATCACGGTCCCGCCAAAAACCACGGTGAGCGACGCCGAGGTCCAGCAAGCCGGCAACACGCCCGGCTTCGATCTGGCGCAACGGTTCTATGCGCTGAATCTGCGGCTCGAAGGCAATCGCGAATGGAACTGGCCGCTGCGCAACATGAGCGACCGGCAACTGCTCGCCACCGCCGAATACGCACGCCGTATCCAGCTGTATGACCGCACCGTCAACACGGCGGACCGCACGAAGAGCGAGCACGATTTCTCGCTGCGCTATCTGTCGCCGTTCAAGGATATCGTCGAGCGTGATTCGCAGTCGAATGGGCTGGACGTGGAATGGGCATACGGGCTGATTCGCCAGGAGTCGCGCTTCATCATGAACGCGCGCTCGGAAGTCGGCGCGAGCGGGTTGATGCAGTTGATGCCGGGCACCGCGCAACTGGTCGCGAAGAAGATCGGCCTGGGTCCGATCTCGCGTGAGCAGATGAACGACATCAACACCAACATCCTGCTCGGCACGAACTATCTGTCGATGATCTACAATCAGTTCGACGGGTCCGCCGTGCTGGCCACCGCGGGCTATAACGCAGGCCCGGGCCGTCCGCGCAGCTGGCGGCAATCCTTGCAGCATCCGGTGGAAGGCGCGATCTTCGCCGAGGCGATTCCGTTCCAGGAAACGCGCGACTACGTTAAGAATGTGTTGTCCAACACGGTCTATTACGCGGCATTGTTCGAAGGCCGTCCGCAATCGCTGAAGGCGCGTCTGGGTTATATCGCACCGTAAGCGCCGTGCCGCCGCCGCCTCGTTTCGAGCGGCGGCGCGCCACGCCAGCCGTTGCCGCGGCTTCCACCAGGGAGTCGAAAATGCGACACAAAGCCATTGCGATCATCGGCGGTTCCGGTTTTATCGGCAGCCATCTCGTCAACGCCCTCGTCGAAGCGGGCAAAGACGTGCGGATCGCCACCCGGCGGCGCTACAACGCCCGCCATCTCACCCTGTTGCCCATCGACGTGATCGAAGCGGACGTGTTCGATCCGGTTCAACTCGCGCGCTTTGTCGAGGGCGCCGATTGCGTGATCAACCTCGTAGCCACGCTGCACGGCAAACGCGGCACGCCGTACGGCCCGGAATTCGCACGCATGCACGTGGACTTGCCGACCAAAATCGTGGCGGCATGCGAAGGCAAGGGCGTGCACCGCCTGATTCATATCAGCGCGCTCGGCGCCGACTCGAATGGCCCGAGCATGTACGCGCGCTCGAAGGGCGACGGTGAGAAGGCCGTGCATGCGGCCAATCTGGCGTGGACGATTTTCCGGCCGTCGGTGGTATTCGGCCCCGAAGATCAATTCCTCAACAAATTCGCGTTCCTGCAGCGCATGTTTCCAGTGATTCCACTCGCGATGCCGGACGCCAAATTCCAGCCGGTGTATGTCGGAGATGTGGCAAAGGCAATCGTCAACGTGCTCGATCTGGATGCCGCCAGCGGCCGCACCTACGAACTCGGCGGCCCGACCGTCTATACGCTCGAAGATCTCGTCAAATATTGCGGTGACGTGCTCGGCAAGCATGCACGCATCATCCGCTTGCCGGAAGCGTTCGCGCGCCTGCAGGCGCTGACTTTCGAAATGGCACCCGGCGAGCCGGTGATCTCGCGCGACAATCTCGATTCGATGAAAGTCGACAACGTGTTGAGCGGACCGCTCGCGCCTGAACTTGGCATCGAGCCGGCCAGTATCGAAACGATCGCGCCGATCTATCTGACCGGCGCGTCGACGCGCTCGCGCTTCGACGCGTTTCGCGCCAGCGCGGGACGCTGAATTACCTTCACTCATTCCAGATACAAAGCATGAAGCTGATTATTGGTGACAAGAATTATTCGTCATGGTCGATGCGTCCGTGGCTGCTGTTCAAACACTTCGGCATTGCGTTCGAGGAAGTGCTGATTCATCTGAATCAGCCCGACACTAACGCGAAAGTGCTTGCGCTCGCGCCGTCGGGTCCGGGCAAGATTCCGTGCCTGGTCAACGACGACGGGTCCGCCACGTGGGATTCGCTGGCGATCGCCGAAACGCTGGCCGAACGCTTTCCTCAGCATGCGCTATGGCCGCGCGACGCGGTCGCGCGCAGTCATGCGCGCAGCGTGAGCGCGGAGATGCACTCGGGTTTCGGCGAATTGCGCTCGAACATGTGGATGAACATTCGCGCGTCCTTCCCCGGCAAGAACGCCACGCCGGGCGCGCTGGCCGATATCGCGCGGATCGAGGCGATCTGGCGCAACTGCTTCGACACCTATGGCGGCCCGTTTCTATTTGGCGAGTTCGGCATTGCCGATGCGATGTATGCGCCGGTCGTGATGCGCTTCAGGACCTGGCAGCCGGCGTTGTCGGAAGTGTCCAAAGCTTACGTGCAGCGCGTGAGCGAATTGCCGGCGGTGAAAGCGTGGATCGACGCCGCGCTGAGCGAAACGCATGCGATCGCTTATCAAGACGTATGCCCATGAACATCTATGCAGTAGGCGGCGCGATCCGCGACGAGCTGCTGGGCGTACCGGTGCAGGACCGCGATTATGTGGTGGTCGGCGCGACGCCGGAGCAGATGGTGGCGCAAGGCTACCGTCCGGTGGGCAAGGATTTTCCTGTGTTCCTGCATCCCGAGACACATGAGGAGTACGCGCTCGCCCGCACCGAGCGCAAGACGGCGGCCGGCTATCACGGCTTCCAGTTCTTCTATGCGCCGGACGTCACGCTCGAGGAGGACCTGGCGCGCCGCGACCTGACCATTAACGCGATGGCGCGCGAGGTACGCCCGGACGGCGAGTTGACCGGCCCGGTGATCGACCCGTTCAACGGCCAGGGTGACTTGCAGGCGCGCCTGTTTCGCCACGTCAGCGACGCGTTTCTCGAAGACCCCGTGCGAATTTTGCGGATCGCGCGGTTTGCAGCGCGCTTTGTCGATTTCACGGTCGCGCCGGAGACACTGGCGCTCATGCGCAAGATGGTCGCCGACGGCGAAGTGGACGCGTTGGTGGCCGAACGCGTGTGGCAGGAAGTGTCGCGCGGTTTGATGGAAAAGAAGCCGTCGCGCATGTTCCAGGTGCTGCGCGAATGCGGGGCGTTGGCGCGGATTCTGCCGGAAATCGACGCGCTGTTCGGCGTGCCGCAGCGCGCCGACTATCACCCCGAAGTGGATACGGGCGTGCATGTGATGATGGTGGTCGACCATGCGGCGCAGCAAGGCTATACGCTGCCGGTGCGATTCGCCGCTCTCGCGCACGACCTTGGCAAGGCGACCACGCCCGAAGATGTGCTGCCGCGGCATATCGGCCATGAGGGGCGCAGCGTGGATCTGCTGAAGCCTTTATGCGAGCGGCTGCGCGTGCCGAATGATTGCCGCGACCTGGCGATTCTGGTTGCGCGCGAGCATGGCAATATTCATCGCGTCATGGAGATGGGCGCGGCCGCGCTGGTGAGGTTGATCGAGCGGTGCGATGCGATTCGCAAGCCCGCGCGGTTTGCGGAAGCCTTGCAGGCTTGTGAAGCCGATGCGCGTGGGCGGCTTGGGTTTGAAATGCGGGATTATCCGCAGGCCGAGAGGTTGAGAGTGGCGCTTATTGCTGCGCGTGGTGTGGATGCTGGTGCTGTGGCTAAGCGGCTCGCCGATGCGCCTGCTGGGATTAAGGATGCGGTGCATTTGGAGAGGGTTCGGGCTGTGGAGGGGGCTGTCGGGTGAGGGGTTTTTGGCCTGCCGGGCGGGTTTTTGGGGGTTCTTCGGGCTTTGGCCTTTCCTTGTTTTGTTTGTGGTGTATTAGCGTTGCCCCTGTGCGGGGCGGCACCTACTTTTCTTTGCCGGCCGCAAAGAAAAGTAGGCAAAAGAAAGCGGCTCACACCGCTAACTCTTAAGCGGGTCCCTCGCGCAGTCGCGGTTGTGGTGCATCTGGAATCAGTGTTCTCGCACATTACGCCTCAGTGACAAAGCACTCATTCTTCCCGCCTCGCGCAATGCGCTCGCCGGAAGGGGCTGCTTGAAATGCGTTGGTTTCTCTGTGCGCACGGGGAGCCGTCGGCTCCGCCTCGGCGATGTACTGTTCAAGAATTCTGGTTTTTTAGCGTGGTTGCGTCGGGGAAACGTTAGCGGTGACCAGTACATTCGCGGTCGCCGCGGCGCGCGCTTTGCGTCGCGCCGTAGTACCCTCGGAATGCGAACGACACATGCGCCTTTCTTCATGGCCGCAGTGCGGTGCCGCGGATCTTCGTCAGTGTGCAGTCACTGTGCGACGTGAAACCGTTTTGAATTGCATTGGCCTGTTATGCGTCCCCCTCGTTGCTCCGATTCGTGCACGGCTATTCGCCGCCGTCCGCGTCGCTTTTGCCAGTAGGTCCGCTGCATGACGCGCCGTGATGCGGCTCCGTGGAATTCCCTTCGCGTCGAGTGCAATGAACTGATAGAACTCACAATCATTCTCGACTTCGCGTCGGTAGTCCTCCACGGTGTCCAGCAGCAGTTCCAGTAACCTCCGCTGCCGATGTCTTTCTTCTCGCGTCACCGCCGGACTCCTAACTATCGAAGCCACAAATGTGGCCAGCTTGTCCAGTTGACTTAGCTGCCGGTCAATCATTCCGAAAGCAGATAAGGCCAGTTTTTCGTATTGAAGCGCATCAACGGGTGGGCGCGGCGTAGTGCGTGAATTCTTGACGGATTTAATCATGGCGCGATCTCCCTGAAACTTACTTGGATCGCCCGACACGCGCTTGCAAGGTGGTGAGCGGGCACAGTGACAAGGTTGGCGGCCGTTACCAAACCGGCAGGCCCGAAGGCATCCCCATCAAGGCCCGCCCATAAGACGCGCTGAGATAGACACACGCCCCCGCCAAAGCGGGCGCGTGTTTGGTAGCAGGCCGCCAAGCCTGGCCGTCGCTGTCTTGACGGCGAATTGAGTTTAAACGTCTTGCTTCGCGAGTGATCACCCATGCGAGCTAAAAGCTGCGCACCAGCACGATTTCCGAAATTTCCCAAGCACGCCCACGCACGAAATACTACGAGGCAGCAGAAACGTCAGGAAAGGACGAAGCGATCGGTTGAAGCCAGACCGCCACGGCGCGCGCAGCGCCGCCGGAAGAATGAGCGCCTTGTCACCGACGCGGAATGTGCGAGAACACAGATTCCAGATGAACCACTACCGGGACTGTGCGAGGGACCCGCTTAAAAATTAGCGGTTCAAAGCGGCTTTCTTTGCCTACTTTCTTTGCCGCGGCAAAGAAAGTAGGTGCCGCCCCGCACAGGGGCAACGCAAATAGACCACGAAGTTAGCAAGGAAAGGCCAACACCCTAGGCGACCAGCCAAGGAACCCACACCCTGGCCAAAACGCAAAAACCCTAACCTACAAAAGCCTGGCAACAATCGACAACACCATAGAAAGCACCAACGTCGACATAAACGGAAACGGGTACTCCCGCCCAAAGAGCCGCAAGGTCACGTCGCCTGGCATGCGTCCAATGCCAATTTTCCTGAGCCAGGGCCAGCAGGACGACAACACCGCCACGGCGATAAACGTAGTCAATAGCCAGCGGATCATGGTCAGCTCCTGAAGGCGGAGTTCACAGCGTGTGCGACCGGTCGCCGCTGGAGAACGCTTGCAGCGTGTCGTCCAGCCCACGCGAGAATGCGATCACCTTGAACAGTTCGCCCATCTCCGCCTCAGACAACAGCTTCTGCACCGCATTCGCCGCGGGCAAATATTGTTTGGTGTCCGTGGGATCGATCTCCGATAACGCCTCGGTAATCCCCGCATTGAGCAGAAACCGCGCCTGCGACGTGAACCCCAGCAAGTCCGCGCCGGTTTCGACGCCTGCTTCGGCGATACCGGTGAATTCCACGTGCGCCGTGATGTCCTGCAAACCCGGATAGAGGAAAGGATCGCCGTGCGCCCGGTGCCGGTAGTGGCACATCAACGTGCCTTGCGCGCGCTGCGCATGGTAGTACTCGTGACGCGGAAAACCGTAGTCGATGAAGAAGGCCGCGCCGCGCGTGAGCATCGTGCAGATGGTGCGCGTGAATGCGCTGGCGGCTTCGTGCGTTTCCGTCACGTAGTCTTCGCCGGCTGGGTTGATCTCCGACAGCAGCGCGAGGTCCGCCGCGGCGGACACAGGCCGGTCGTCGAAGGTGAACGCTTCGCCGCGCCATGCCACGCCGCGCTCGTGCCAGGCGCCGCCGGTAAAGGCGAACAGCCGCACAGGCATCGCGTCCAGCACCTCGTTGCCGATCACCACACCGTCGAACCGCTCCGGCAAAGCGTCCAGCCAGCGCACTTTGGCGGCGAGCGCGGGCGCGGCGGCTTCGATCGTCTCGCGTTGGCGCTCGCGAAGCTCACCCGAAAGATCCACGATCGAGTAGCTGTCGAATTGCGCACCCAAAGCGTCGAGCGCTTCGAGCAGGCCGGCGGCGAGCTTGCCCGTGCCGGCGCCGAATTCCATCACGTCGCGCGTGCCGCTCGCCTGCAAGGCTTCCGCGACCGGGCGCGCCAGCGTCGCGGCGAACAGCGGCGACAGTTCCGGTGCGGTGACGAAGTCGCTGCCGTCGTCGCCGCGCAGACCGAATTTGCGGGCGCCGCCGCTGTAATAGCCCAGTCCCGGCGCGTACAGCGCGCGTTCCATGTAGCGGTCGAACGGCAGCCAGCCGCCGGCGGCTTCGAGCTCCGCACGGATCTGCGCGACCAGCGCTTCGGACTGCGCAAGCGCGCTCGGGCCGGGAGCAGGTAAACTATCGGGTTGGTGAGCTTTCGGATTCATCCCCGCATTGTAAATGACCGCCTCTTTGGACACCGTCTCCGCCCGCGCGCCTGACACGCCGCGCGTCGTGCTGATTACCGGCGCCGCCCGCCGTATCGGGCGCTCGCTCGCGCTGGGCTTTGCCGCGCGCGGCTGGGACGTGGCCGTCCATTACGGCGCCTCCCGGGCGCAAGCCGAAGAACTGGTCGCTGAAATCGCCGCCCTGGGCCGCCGGGCGGTCGCGTTGCACGCCGAATTGGGCGACGAGGCGCAAGTCGAACGGCTTTTGCCGGCTTGTATCGACGCCTTGGGCCGGCCCTCGTGTATTGTCAACAATGCGTCGCGCTTCGAGGAAGACACGGCGGAAACCGTCGGTTACGAGCTGCTGCTGAAGCTGACCGCAATGAACGTCGGCGCGCCGCTGGTGCTGGCGCGCGGGTTGTACGAATTGACGCCGGAGGCGGCGCGCACGGACGAAAGCCTGCGCAGCGTCGTCATCAACGTGCTGGATCAGAAGCTGTACAACATGAATCCGGACTACCTGTCCTACACGCTGACCAAGGCGGCGTTGCAGACAGCCACGGTCGCGCTGGCTCAGGCGTTGGCGCCAAAAGTGCGCGTGGTCGGGCTCGCGCCCGGCCTGACGATGCAATCCGGCGATCAGACGCCGGACGGTTTTGAAGCCGCTCACCGTACTACGCCTTTGGGCCGCGCGTCGCGGGCCGAGGATATTGTCGCCGCCGCACTGTATCTCGCGGATGCAGCGGGCGTGACCGGAACGACGCTGGTGGTCGACGGCGGGCAGCACCTCGTGCCGCTGCCGCGCGACGTAATGTTTTTGACGGGCGCCTGAAGCGCGCGCGGCCATTCGCCAGATGGGCGGCCGCCGCGCTGTGAAGCGCCCCTTTGCGTGCTCCGCACGCTTTTTTCGACTGGAACGAACATGTTTGCCGCTCTTTCGCATCCCCGGCTCGCCGATTGCCGCCGGCTCTTTCTGCGCAATTACGAAGTGCACATCAACATCGGCGTGCACGACTTCGAAAAGCGCGGCGAACAGCGCGTCGTGATCAACGTCGAACTGTACGTGCCGCTCGCGCTGTCCACACCGGTTCAGGACAAGCTGGACGAAGTGGTCGATTACGACTTCATGCGCTCCACCATCTCGCGCCGCGTCGAGCAAGGCCATATCCACTTGCAGGAAACGCTTTGCGACGATCTCGTGAAGACCATGCTCGAACATCCGCAAGTGCGGGCCGCGCGCGTGTCGACGGAAAAGCCGGATGTGTATCCCGACTGCGACGCGGTAGGCGTCGAAGTCTTCCGTATCAAAGAGGATTGAGCCATGAATGCTCCGCAAATCCTGAACGGCGCCACGGCCGACGCAGCCGCTGACGCAACCGGCGCCACGCCGGCCGCCGCGCGTAAGAAGTCGCCGCTCACGCGCCGCGAACAGAAAGAAGCGTACGAGAACAACAAGCTGTTCAAGCGGCTTGCGCGCCAGGTTGGCGAGGCGATCGTCGACTTCAACATGATCGAGGACGGCGACAAGGTCATGGTGTGTCTGTCCGGCGGCAAGGACAGCTATGCGATGCTCGAAATCCTGATGCGGCTGCGCGAGCGCGCGCCGATCAACTTCGACATCGTCGCGGTGAATCTCGACCAGAAGCAGCCGGGCTTCCCCGAGCACGTGCTGCCCGAGTACCTGAAGCAACTCGACATTCCGTTTCACATCGAGAACCAGGACACGTACAGCATCGTCAAGCGGCTGGTGCCGGAAGGCAAGACCACCTGCTCGCTGTGCTCGCGGCTGCGGCGCGGCATTCTGTACCGCGTGGCGGGCGAACTCGGCGCGACCAAGATCGCGCTCGGCCATCATCGCGACGACATTCTGCAAACGCTGCTGCTGAACATGTTCTACGGCGGCAAGCTGAAGGGCATGCCGCCCAAGCTGCAATCGGACGACGGCAAGAATATCGTGATCCGCCCGCTCGCCTACGTGAAAGAAACCGATCTGGAGAAGTACGCCGAGTTGCGCGAATTCCCGATCATTCCGTGCAATCTCTGCGGCAGCCAGCCGAATCTCAAGCGCGCGGAAATGAAGGCGCTGGTCCGCGACTGGGAGAAGCGCTTCCCGGGCCGCATTGAAAATATGTTCAATGCGTTGTCGAACGTCGTGCCTTCGCATTTGATGGACCACAAGCTGTTCCCGTTCGCTGGCCTGCGGGCAACCGGCGAGGCCGATCCGCAAGGCGATATCGCGTTCGACGAAGAGCCGTGTTCGACCGATGCCGGTAATAGCGCGACGCTCGGTGGAGCGCAATCGATTGCGATCGTCCAGTTTGACGATCTTTGACCAAAACGCCCGTGGAATGGGCGTCTCCGCCCATTTCAGCTTGCAACGAGGCCGCGACAGCGGCCTTTTTCGTTAGAGGGTGCGTGTTAGAATCGTCGGCTCCAAACTCGTCTATTTGCCGTGCCATGAACATTGTGATTTTGGCGGCAGGCACCGGCAAGCGCATGCGGTCCGCGCTTCCCAAGGTGCTGCATCCCCTGGCCGGTCGGCCGCTCCTCGCTCACGTCATCGAAACGGCTCGCACGCTCAAGCCCACGCATCTCGTGGTGGTGATCGGCCACGGTGCCGAAGCGGTGCGCAAAGCCGTCGCCGCGCCGGACGTGCAGTTCGCCGTGCAGGAACAGCAGCTCGGCACGGGCCACGCGGTGCAGCAGGCGTTGCCGCTGCTCGATCCGTCCGCGCCCACGCTGGTGCTGTATGGCGACGTGCCGCTCACGCGCGCCAGCACGCTGCAGGCATTGACCGAGCGCGCGGGGCAGGGCGGCTACGGCGTGCTCACCGTCACGCTCGCGGACCCGAGCGGCTACGGCCGCATCGTGCGTGATGCACAAGGCAAGGTGGCGCGCATCGTCGAACAGAAAGACGCTACGCCCGAGCAGCTTAAGATCGCCGAGATCAACACCGGCATCATCGTCGCGCCGACCGAGCGTCTGGGCGGCTGGCTTGCCGCGTTGAAGAACGACAATGCGCAAGGCGAGTTCTATCTGACCGACGCGGTCGAGATGGCGATCGAAGCCGGCCTTGAAGTCGTCACCACGCAACCGGACGACGAATGGGAAACGCTCGGCGTGAACAGCAAGCAGCAGCTTGCCGAACTCGAGCGGATTCATCAGCACAACGTGGCGGATGCGTTGCTGGTCGCGGGTGTGACCCTTGCCGATCCGGCGCGTCTGGACGTGCGCGGCACGCTCGAATGTGGCCGCGATGTTTCGATCGACGTGAACTGCGTGTTCGAAGGCCGCGTTACGCTGGCCGACAACGTCACCGTCGGGCCGAACTGCGTGATCCGCAATGCGAACATTGGCGCCGGCACGCGCGTCGACGCGTTCACGCATATCGAAGGCGCCGAAGTCGGCGCGAATGTCGTGCTCGGACCGTACGCGCGCCTGCGCCCCGGCGCGTCGCTGCACGACGAGTCGCATGTCGGCAACTTCGTCGAAGTGAAGAACGCGGTGCTCGGTCACGGCTCGAAAGCGAATCACCTCACGTATATCGGCGACGCGGATATCGGTGCGCGTGTGAACATCGGCGCGGGCACCATCACCTGCAATTACGACGGCGCGAACAAATTCCGCACGATTATCGAAGACGACGTTTTCGTCGGGTCGGATACACAACTGGTCGCCCCGGTGCGTGTGAAGCGCGGCGTGACGATCGCGGCGGGCACCACGGTCTGGAAGGACGTCGAAGCTGACGCGCTGGTCCTGAACGACAAGACGCAAACGAGCAAAACGGGCTACGTGCGCCCGACCAAGAAAAAGAGTTGATCGGCGTGACGCGCGCACAAGGCGCGCTCCTTGAAACCCGGCACTAGCACTGAAAAGGAATGAGCCATGTGTGGCATTGTCGGCGCGGTAGCGCAACGTAATATCGTTCCGGTCCTGATCGAAGGACTGCGTCGTCTCGAATATCGCGGCTACGATTCGTGCGGCGTGGCCGTGCTCGGCGCCGACGGTCCGCGCCGTGCGCGCAGCGTGGCGCGCGTAGCCGATCTCGACGAGCAGGTGCGCGAGAGCCATCTCGAAGGCATCACGGGTATCGCGCATACGCGCTGGGCGACGCACGGCGCGCCGGTCACGGACAACGCGCACCCGATCTTCTCGAAAGATGCACTCGCGTTGGTACACAACGGCATCATCGAGAATTACGAAACGCTGCGCGAAATGCTGCGCGGCAAGGGTTACACGTTTGTCTCGCAGACCGACACAGAGGTTATCGCGCATCTGATTCACAGCCTGTATCGCGGCGATCTGTTCGCGGCTGTGCGTGAAGCCGTCGGGCAATTGCACGGCGCGTATGCGATTGCCGTGTTGCATAAGGACCAGCCGCATACGGTGGTCGGCGCGCGGCAGGGCTCGCCGCTGGTGGTCGGGCTCGGCCAGGGCGAGAACTTCCTCGCTTCGGACGCGCTGGCGCTCGCGGGCAGCACCGAACGGTTCATCTTCCTCGAAGAAGGCGACGTTTGCGAACTGTCGCTCGAGGGCGTGCGTATCGCCGATCGCGACGGCTACGAAGCGCAGCGCGAAGTGCGTCAAGTTGCGGCATATGGCGGCGCGGTCGAACTCGGCCCGTATCGCCACTTCATGCAGAAGGAAATTTTTGAGCAGCCGCGCGCGATCACCGACACGATCCCGCAATCGGATTCGTTCGATCCGTCGCTATTCGGCGAGGGCGCGGGCAAGGTATTCGCGGAAATCGACAGCCTGCTGATTCTGGCGTGCGGCACGAGCTACTACTCGGGGCTGACGGCGAAGTACTGGCTCGAATCGATCGCAAAGATTCCCACTCAGGTGGAAATTGCCAGCGAATATCGCTACCGCGAGTCGGTGCCGAATCCGAAGTCGCTGGTCGTGGTGATATCCCAATCGGGTGAGACGGCGGACACGCTGGCGGCGCTCAAGCATGCGCAGGAACTCGGTCATCAACACACGCTGGCGATCTGCAACGTCGGTACGAGCGCCATGGTGCGGCAGACCGGGTTGTCATTCCTGACGCACGCGGGCCGCGAGATCGGCGTGGCATCGACCAAGGCGTTTACAACGCAACTGGTCGCGCTGTTCGTGCTGGCGGCGACGTTGGGCAAACTGCGCGGTCGTGTGAGCGAAGAGCAGGAAGCTGAATATCTGAAGCAACTGCGCCACTTGCCGGCTGCGTTGAATAGTGTGCTGGCGCTGGAGCCGCAGATCATCGCGTGGTCGGAAGAGTTTTCGCGCAAGGAACATGCGCTGTTCCTTGGGCGCGGTCTGCACTACCCGATCGCACTGGAAGGCGCGCTGAAGCTCAAGGAGATCTCGTATATTCACGCCGAGGCTTATCCGGCCGGCGAACTGAAGCATGGGCCGCTTGCACTCGTGACCGAAGCCATGCCGGTGGTCACGGTGGCGCCGAACGACGCGCTGCTGGAAAAGCTGAAGTCGAATATTCAGGAAGTGCGAGCGCGCGGCGGTCAGTTGTATGTGTTCGCCGACGCGGATACGAAGATCGTCAACGACGAAGGCTTGCATGTGATCCGGATGCCAGAACATTATGGTCTGCTGTCGCCGATCCTGCATGTGGTGCCGCTGCAGTTGCTGGCGTATCACACGGCATGTGCTCGGGGTACGGACGTGGATAAGCCACGGAATCTCGCGAAGTCGGTCACGGTGGAGTGAGGGAGCGGGTGCTTGCGTCGCGACTGCGAAGCTGAAATAGAAGCGTTTACAGGTAAACGCTTCTAGCTGTTCTCGACAAGTTTTTTGTCGCCAGGCCTTTGTTTGCAAAGCGTAAATGCTTCTAATTGCGAGGTCGAAATTCGGTGGCTTTAGCGGGCAAGTTTCGCGAAAAGTCACTCGGAATGATGCACGAGCGGAGACTGCTGGCGGTGCTAAGAGCTGGTTTCCGCGCGCCTTCCGTCTTGGTCAGCAACGGCCCAATCGGCTTTCGCCGTTACGTGGCGTGGTCGAAATGCTAAAGCGCCCACCAAACGCGGTGGCGACTGCAGCAACGACCACTCGACCGCCCCAGCCGGATAGTCATCCGGCCACCCCCTTGCCAGCAATCCCACCGCTTCCCTCATCCGCAACCCGGCCGCTGAGCCCTCGATTCCTGCCGCTGCGCCATCTGTCCTCATTGATTCCAAGACGCTTTGTGCGCAGGCCATCCGGTCGAGCGCACGCCGCAGGCGCTCACGCATCTCTCCTCGCAGGCCGAGTTCTCGCGAGACGACCTCGACGTCGTTCCCAGCGTCTGATATCAAAAGGTCTAGTAGTTGCCGCTGGCGTAGCGCCCGGAGCGAACTGGGCAGGTCTGCCGCGATAGTGTCGATAGGTAGCGAGCCCATCCGCTGTGTAGCCGAACGCTTTATCCGACTTAGCGAAGGAGTGAGGGGGTTATCAGCCCTTGGGCGGCTCGTGCCCATCTGCTGGCAAGCCATCAGTCGACCAATAATCCTCGGTCTGGTCAGATAGGAAAGGCGAGCGGACGGGTGGTGGCCAACCCACCGGAAGCGGTTCGAAGTCCGGAAGTCCTCGTGGACGTCGTGGTCCCAATGGGTTTCTAGGCGGCAACTGGCCAAGCACCACCGTCGGTGCAAAGTCTGGTGGCAATCCGGGAAGTGCAACACCCGCTGGAGGCAAGAAGTAACCGAACCTCAGTGCATCCATCGTGGCTGAGGCGCGGCTCCCAATTTGGTGTCTTCTACGACGTGTCGGACGACGGCTCAACTCAACCCGCCAACCAACGTCTACGACATTATCTGGCGCAACCGGCGAATACTGTATAAAAATACAGTATTCGCCGGTTGCTATGCCTCGACGCCGGCGAGGGACTCAAGCAGTGCAACCGTCTTCCTTGCGTTGTCTAGGGCATTTTTGATTCCGTCTGTTGCGCCCGGGTTGGCCAGCAAAAAGTCGGCGAGTTGCGACAGGCAGTCGTTAATCAGCCGCGTTGGAGCCCCGAGCTTTTCGGATTCGTACCGGGACAGGGCCGACTTGTCGACTCTGTGAGCGATTGCGAACTCAGCTTGAGTGCTGCTGCCGCGCGCCCACTTAATCAGCTCGCCCTGTGTGCGTGGAGGAAACATTCTTACGTAAGTGCTGTAATGGCATCGAATTGCTATAATAGCATCATCATTCCGGCATGAAGTCTATACTTCGTTTCGAGACTATTCGAGGTTCCTGATGGCACGTTCCGACCAAGTGAAGGCATTACTTCGCGCATATGCTGGTGATAACCACGAGCATTTCTACGCGGTCGCCATGCAAATGGCGGCGGACGAGGCTCATCGAGGTCATACCAAACTGGCGGCCGAACTCCGCGACCTCGTTGATGCAGCGAAGTCTGGGAAGAAACCAGAGCTTTCGTCTGTCCGCAGCAAAGGGCCCGGAGGCGCGGCGATTCCGCTCGCCCAGCCGAAAGGCGAGCTCTCCGAGCTGTTGTCGGTGCAGTATCCGGACGAGCATTTGCAGCAAATGGTTCTGTCGGACTCTGTGCGTACAAAGTTGAACCGAGTGCTTCGGGAGCAGCGGCATCACGAACAGTTACGTGGCCACGGCTTAAGCCCGCGCAGGAAATTGCTTCTCGTTGGGCCGCCGGGCACGGGCAAGACCATGACGGCTGCAGCCTTGGCCGGCGAGTTGCGTCTGCCGCTGTTCACCGCGCGGTTTGATAGCCTTATCACCAAATTCATGGGAGAAAGCGCGTCAAAGCTGCGGCTAGTTTTTGAAGCGCTAAAGTCGACCCGCGGCGTTTATTTTTTTGACGAGTTTGATTCGCTGGGGCTCCAGCGCGGTAGCCAACATGACGTAGCTGAGATGCGTCGTACGCTGAATATGTTCTTGCAGCTTATCGAGCAGGACGCATCCGACAGCCTTCTAATAGCGGCAACAAATCACGGCAAGGACTTGGATACCGCTCTCTTCCGTCGATTCGATGATGTCATCAAGTACGAGGCGCCCGACCAACGCCAGATTGAAGCGCTCTTGAAAAACAGCTTAGGGGCGTTTGGAACATCCGACATCGACTACCACCGTCTGGCGCTAGCTGGCAACGGTGAGTCACACGCGGACATCGTCAAAGCATGTCTTGACGCATTAAAAGACGCGATTATGGAAGGTCAAAAAACCGTAAGTGAAGCCAGCGTAATGCTCCATTTGGAAGAGCGCGCACAGGGCCGCAACCTGCATCCGTAAAAATAACATCTCCTATGAATTAGTCGGGAAATCTTGCGGTAGACTCTCAGACGAATAAAACAAACATAGAGCTGAGAGAATGGCAGATAAACTTCTGCGTCATCTGTCCGTGGATGGGCGCGTCTCCGCCCTCGCTTTCCAGTCACCGTTATCTGCGCGCCAAAAGGTTGCTCCCCAAAGAGGCGACGGCGGCGCGCATGGCAGACGGCTACTAGCTCAACTTGAGGAACTCACAGGCACAATCGAGGACCTAGAGCAGACCAGAAAACAGCTAGGACTGCCTGAGCGCCGAGGCATGACCATTGCCGTCGAGTTTTCGCCCAGCGGTCTCATTGACTACAGCAAAATCGAGTGGAAACTTAACGGGATTGAGTTATTGGCAGTCCAAGTGCATAAGAATTCGGACGTCGCAGTTCTGCTGGTGCCGGACGGTGGGCTCTCTGGCTTCGTACGGCGCATTAAAGCCTACATTGAGTCCGAGAATCCCGATGCGCGGAAGAATGCGGCGTTAGTCAACGCAATAGAAAACATCAAACGCGCCGCATTTTCGGAGCTATGGTCGGACACTGCAGACGCTCCCGAGGACGAGCAATGTCACTGGTTTCAACTCTGGCTGCGGCACACTACCGGCTCCATCCCGGACCTTATAAAGCAGTTTCAGCAACATACACTAACACTCGGGATAAGAGTCGAGGACGGCTATGTGCGGTTTCCGGGACGTGTCGTAGTTGCCGCTTACGGCACTCGAGCCAATCTCGAACGGACCGCAGAATTGCTGGACCGGGTCGCAGAAATCCGATTCGTGGAGCCGAACGCGGAATTCTTCTTGGATGACATAACCCCAGCCGAGCAGGCCGAGTGGGTAAACGAACTCCTTGCGCGAACTTCATACGCTGATGAGGACGCTGCGCCTTATGTTTGCATCCTTGACACCGGCGTGAACAACGGTCATCCGTTGCTGGCGAATGCCCTAAGCCCCGATGACACTCACACGCACAAGCTGGAGTGGAAGCGTCACGACCATGACGGGCACGGAAGTGAAATGGCGGGTGTTGCCCTCTTCGGCGACTTAACCCACGCACTCAACGTAGAGCACGAAATCGACCTCCCGCACCGACTGGAGTCAGTGAAGATTCTTCCACCGGAAGGAGAAACTGCCCCCCACCTGTGGGGTGCGGTTGCAATCGAGTCCGTCGCCCGCGTCGAAGCCGGTGCGCCGAAGCGCCCACGTGTTTTTGCCACGATGACGACTTCGGTTGGGCACCTGTTTGGAGCGCCGTCGGAGTGGTCGGCAACTATCGACCAACTTGCGTTCGGACGTCCGCCCGTCGATGTCACAAGCATAGAACTTGGCGAGCAGGCCCCGCGTGTGCCAAGGCTCTTTGTGCAATCCGCCGGGAACGTTCACTGGAATTACTGGAACGAATATCCTGAAACGAACTGGAACAGCCCGGTCCAAAATCCAGCACAAGCATGGAATGCACTGACAGTCGGTGCAGCAACATCACTCGTACAGATTGACCGCAAGAAGTATCCGTCTTACAGCGTCATTGCCCAAAAGGGCCATCTGTCTCCATCGTCAACGACATCATGGGTTTGGGCCGAGTCGTCATGGCCATTTAAGCCGGACGTGGTAGCCGAAGGTGGTAACGGTTCGCTCGATGCAGGCATTCACCCGACGGTTGGGCCTGAATCGCTCCGTGTTTTGACCACTTCAAATACACCGGCCAAGAACCTGCTGGCATCGACCGGGGACACCAGTGGAGCGGCTGCAGAGGTTGCCCGCATCTGCGCGCACTTGCGTGCGCAGTACCCCGACTATTGGCCAGAAACCATCCGCGCGCTTGTTGCCCACGGGGCGGAACATACGGACGCCATGACTGCGCCCTTGCCAGCAAATCGAAAGCGTCTGGACAAAGAGAAGTTGCTCCGGACCTTCGGATTCGGCCTCGTAAGCCATGACCATTCCCAGTTCTCAACGGCTCATCGGCCGACGATGGTCATACAACGGGCATTTAATCCCTATCGCGTCAATGAGAAGCGCAACGTCGTGCTCGGGGCCATGCAACTTCATGACCTCCCGTGGCCCGCAGACGAACTAACGAAATTGGGTGAAATTCAGGTCGAAGTTCGAATAACCCTTTCGTACTTCATCGAACCCAATCCGAGCGCGCGCGGATGGCAAAGCAAATATCGCTATCAGTCTTTCGCACTCAAATATGCCGTAAAGGGAGCGTCGGAGGACGATGCCGCGTTCATGCAACGCATCAACAAACTTGAGCGTGCCGGCGCCGACTCCGAGGAATTCAAAGACCCTGACCTGAAGGACTGGAGATACGGCCCGCAATTGCGGGCACGGGGGTCGCTGCATTCGGACGTCTGGACTGGGACCGCGGCACAGCTCGCGTCCAAATCGCAAATTGCTGTGTTCCCGGTGGGCGGATGGTGGAAGGACTGGACGGAGCTTCAACAATTCAGCGCGAAAGCAAGGTATGCACTGGTAGTCTCGCTGAAAGTCAGCGACGGTGTTGACACAGACATCTACACTCCGATAGCAAATATCATTGAACAGGACGTCGCAATCGATATTGACGTGCCAAGCGGCCAAGGTTAGGCGAACATTTGTTCACCGTTTGACATGGGAGAACCGTCCAATTGACTCTCGAACACCGACGATAGAACACCTGCATGGACCCAAGAATTCGCGTTGTTCCACCCAGAACATCACTCCGCACGGCGTACCCTCGTTCGTTCATCTTGACGCAGGATGCCTGGGATGATTATGGCTACAAGACTCAGTACCACTTGAGTTATGCCGACGAAAATGGGAATCTCGGCCACATTGGGAACGTAAAGATACTGTGCAACGACCAGCCGGAGACAGATTCATCCCTGCTTCGCGGGGGGTTTAATTCACTTGAGGACGAATTTTGCTCCTTGGGTCAATCGCTCGACTACTACCAACGAATAGCGGAAATGCCAGAGGAAGACAGAAACTACATTCTGTCTGCGCTGAAGGATGTTGTTCGCGACCGCAGTCGGGTAACTCGTTTCGAATCCGAGGTCGGTTGGACGAAGTCACTGCTCCGGGAAGTCGGCTCGTTTGACGAGTTCGTCCCGCTGGCGTCGACGATTCTCGAGCAAAACTATAGTGAACTACCGAGTCTCGATTCCCACTTCCAATTCCGGATGTCTGGCTGGTCCAGCCCGGTTGACTTCTCCTTCGATGCGCCGAACGTCCCGGATTTACGACCATATCAGGAACGTTCTGCCGACTATCCGCCGGCGGAGCTACCGCGTCGAATCTCTGTTGTCATCGGGAGGAACGGTTCCGGGAAAAGCACTTTACTGTCGCGGCTCGCAAGATTTGCGCACGCATCACGCGGCGACAGACAGCGGAACAGCCTAGCAGAACTCGGCGAGTTGACGCCAGTCGGCATGGGATTTTCTCGCGTCCTCACCATTTCCTATAGCGGATTTGACAACTTTCAGGTGCCAGGCGTTACGCGACGGGAGCGAAGGACGATTTCCGAAGAGCTAGCTCGAGGGACCGGCCGGTTTATCTTCTGCGGGCTGCGCGACATAGGAACCGAGTTGGCGTCGGAGCTTGACCAATCGCGGGGACCCGATGAGCAGTATGTTCCATTGGAGGACCGCCAACAGACAACCGTGCTCAAATCGGCTCAGACGCTGAGTGCGGAATTTTCTCGAATTGTCGACCGCATCAGGTCACTCGAACGCGGCTCGCTTCTAGCCACGGCGTTACTGCCAATTCTCGCAGACCCGTCGTTCAATGACCTTCGGTCTACGCTCTACTCGCAGCTAATGTCCGGCAACTGCGAGCAGATGTTTTTGGGATGGAGTACAGGCCATAAAATCGTTTTGCATGTGATTTGCAGTCTTGTGGCCTACGTTGAGCCTCGTTCACTCGTACTCTTTGACGAACCGGAAACACACCTGCATCCACCATTGCTCGCCTCATTGATGCATTCATTACGTAAAGTGCTCGCGGCTAAAGACGCATATGCCGTGGTAGCAACGCATTCGCCTGTGGTGTTGCAGGAGACCATGGCGAAGCATGTGCACATCATTTCAAGAGAAGGCTCAGAGACCGTTGTTCAGCCGCCTGGCGCAGAAACTTTTGGCGAGAATATCGGGATTCTCACATCAAGCGTGTTCAACCTCACATCGGAAATCACCGACTTCAACGAAACCTTAAGGAAACTAGCAAGGCAGATGCAGAACCTAGACCAGATAGAGGAACTCTTTGAAACGGGCGGCCTGAGCCTTCAGGCGCGCGCATACGTAATGTCCGTACTGGCATCTGCGCGGTAACGAGACATGTGGCGACTCCCTTTGCCAGACAATAGTTCAGCTATCGATGAACTGGTTATCGCACTCACCCCCACGCGAGGGGCGCCCGTCGTCGAACTGACAGAAGACGAGAGAGCCGCTTTCCTCGCTCTATATCAGCTCTATGACGCCCTCCGGGGAGAACCCGGCGCCGGACTGGAGGCCAGCGATATTTCCGGTGTTACCGCCCAAGCGGTATATGACGGATACGACGCTACGCAAATCGGCAGCCGTCTTGCGCACCTCCGGACGCGATTGCAAGCCGGCATACTACGGTGCCCCTTCTGCGGCTTTGCGCCAATCACGTCTCTTGACCATCATCTTCCGCGTTCGACATATCGGGCTCTGGCCGTGTATGCGCGCAATCTTATTCCGGCGTGCAGTACGTGCAACCAGAAGAAAGGGGCGACTGTTGGCGGTCAGGATGAACATCAGCGCTTTATCAATGCTTACTTTGCCGACCTGCCCGCCGAGCGATTTTTCGTTGCAAGATGCGTCATGGTGGATGGAGCACTTGTCACACAGTTCGAAGTCGTACAGACGCCGGCACTGTCAGAGCATGTTTTCCGAAGGCTAACCTACCAGTTCCAGAGACTTGAACTCAACACTCGTCTGAAGGGCGAGGTCACGGACTTCCTCGTTTCTCTGGAGACCGGCTTAGAAAGTGCTTACGAAACCCCCGAGGCCGCGCTCGCAGTGTCGCACTTTCTCGCTAGGTCCGCGGCCTCGCAAGAGCGTGCGAACGGGCTCAATCACTGGAAGACCGCACTCCTTCACGGATTGGCCGGATGCATCGAATTCTGTGATGGTGGCTTCAGGCTGGGTCAAATAAGTCTCGGCGCCTAGCCATAACGTGCGGTTGGTGAAAAACGAGGGTCTCGGCGGCACTTCTCGCGCTCGCTGCTTGCTTATCGGCCCGGATTATGTTTTTATTCTTCCCGTGCAGCCCGGAGCCTGTCAGTTGCGCACCGCGAAAGCGGATACGGCAAATCCGGTCTAGACCACCTTTGGTGGCCATGGCTTTACAACCCGTCCCGCCCACTTCAGGCAAACGGCAACGCGCGACGCCTTTCGATTTCGCCCGGAGTGAGCGCAACGAACGGAGTTGTGCCATGACATCTGCTGACCTTTCGCGCGCTGACGCGCAATCTGCTGCAAACATCCTCTGCTCATATCTTTCTGACCAAGGCCACGCGCTTAGGCTAGAAATCGCCGTTGACATCTGCCAGGCATTGGAACTCACGACCATGGTCGACATCAAGTCCATGGCTCGACCGCGGCGTGACGCCCTTTCCGAACATGCCATAAGGCTGAAGCAGACGCACGCACTTGAAGTCCTAGCTCGTATTACCGGGCACAGTTGCTACATGCGGGCAAAGCAAGCCTCTGCAGAACCTATAGCTACTCACGTCATTCTGTGTGCAGTTGACGGCGAGATGCATGAACCACGAGCAGTAGCGTCCATTGGAGAAGCCGTTACCAGCCTTCTCACGACCGCTCTCGGTCTCATGCCTTCTCGCACGCGACCCGCGTTCTGTAAGGTCTCGCGGCATCCGTGCGGACTCCAACTAGAGGTCAGCCAAGTAGATGCGCCCTGGTTCATGGTGCAGTTGGTCAAGGTCCGGGAAGACAGTCTCGCTTCGGAAAACCTCGTCCTGCAACCGATAGGCGACGATGTATTGCGAGTTGCGCTTCGAAGGGCCATTGCAAACATTGAGCAGGCTCGCTCAACCGCGCTTGTATTGAACGGTGCTGTGCCCGAAAGCCTGTCACCTTGGTATTGCGCAGCATTTAATCTCACAGCACTACGGAGCCGCATCGCGCGCATCGTCTCTGATGAGCGCGAGTTGTTTCTCATGCTTGACGCAACCGGATGCGACAGTTTCCGCGCCGAACATGGCAGCTTCTATTTCGAGGGACGCGATGAAAGTTTCCGCGTCGAGGTAGCGTGGGTCGACATGACTGGCAAGGATGCCGAGGCAAAGAAAGCCGATGCCGCTCCGACACTGAAGTCAGTGTTCCAGCGCTATCTGCGCTACCGTCAGGCCCTACCTGGTAACGTATCGGAAGCTCTGCTCGCTGTTGGTGGTACCGGCAATTCGACCTGGCATGCACGCGCAAGTTACCAACGCATCGAGGCGCTTGCCACAGGGCAGGCCATGACTATCGCCGCGCTAGCGAGCAAAGCAGAAGTCGCCTTCCGCGACGTGAAGCGGCTGCAGGATTTCGAACTCGCCGCGCCGGCGCTGATTATCAAACTGGCGTTGACCCTAGATGTCGCGCCCGGCGATTTGCTCACGCAACACGAAAATGGTCTTGGGTTCGCTGCTGATACCGGCGACCAGTTCATGAAAATGGTATCTGGAGCCATGGCGTACCGATGTCTCGAAGGTAACTCACTGCGCAACGATGGTTTCGGTGACGCACGAAGGCTACTCGAAACAGCAAAAGACATTGCAGAAATCGCGGCGTTCGAAACCGGAGAATATGCGAACAGTTCTAACTCATTCGACGAACTGGCTCCACGCTTCGAAACGATGGCACAAGAGCTGTTGGAAGACGCAAACAGTTGCGGTATCAAGCTGATTTTCAGCCGGGAAGTGGAGTTTGTTCAGTCACGCGACAGGACATTGGGGGACGCGGGCTTTATGGCAATGAACGTCCTGACTATCTGCGCGGAGCGGGCTGATGGTGCAACGTCCACAATGTGGACGTCTATTGACTAGCACCCACACGCCCGGGCAGCCCGTCAGGCTGCTCGGATGTGCGATGGACGCTGAAGTCATCAATTTTTTTTCAGCGAGCCGACCCGTCGGCGTCGTAGTCGCTGCCTATGACGCTGCTATCGATTTGTGACACTGCGGAAAATCCTTCGCGTCCTACAAAACCCACGAGAGCAGAACAGAGTGGATATTTGCGAACAAGGCTGAACAGAACCTTACGTATTCTTCGAGCCTCCTCGGACTCAACGACCATCCACTGCTCATTGAATTCCAGAACCACCACCACCGTAAAGGCGTCGAGTTTCCCCTGACTAACCTCAGCGTAGCCCTGTGCCAAGGCAAATTCAACTGACCGCCGGAACGGCGTTCGCTCAAGTGCCTTGATGAATCTAACTTCATACCCGTGTGCGCCGTCTTCTGTATCCACTCCTAGTATGTCGGGGAAACCTATTGCTTGCGCAGAGTATTCACCCTCTTTTTCTTTCTCCAACCACTCCAAAAAAGCGAACTTTGCCCACTCGCCGGCTTGCTCGACCGGCGAGTTGGGGGCGGATATGCCTTCTCTTTGTCTAGCCCCCCGCTGAATCAGTTCCCGTGTGTGGGATATGCCCTCGACCTGAGTGACTGCTTGCTCCGAGACCTCTGCGCCGAGGTAACTGGCTGCGTGCTTAAGCAACTGGTCTGCGGTGTACATCCAGAAATGTTCCACTTCTGCGACGGCCTTAATCTCGCGAATTAGCTCGGGACGAGGACCAAGAGTTCGGCCATGCTCCTCCCACCACCAGTCCTCCTTTCTATCGGATGTGATGAAAAGAACTAACTTCGTCTTGCTCGCTTTTGTATGGTCGAGAAGCTGACGCCAGATGATGAGGTCGCCGTATTGGCGCTCATACTTTAATCCATCGAAAAGAAAGTGTGCGTCGGCCGGGTTCTTGGCCTTTCCAGCGTCTCGATACCCGGGAGGAATCTTATCGGCGTAGCGTTGTTCTCCGTCTCGCACGAGCGCATCCAGCCCGTCTTGATTCTCCGGCGCCGTGCCTACGCACCCATCACCCAACAGGTCGTCCAGCGCTGTTCGTACCGGGTCATGAGATGAGATATCCATCTGCTCGTTGTGCGCCTTCCTCACTGCTTCGACGATTTTGGCATTCGCTGTCTCGAGTTCCAACAGCATCCCGTCCACGTCGACATCGATGCCCCGCTTCTCCAATTCTAGCCGTTGAAGTTTCTTCCGGGCGTCGTCTACCGTAGCACTAAAGCTGGCCAAAACTTTTTCCGTTTCTGACCGTTCATTCCAAATTGCTGAAAGGCGACGCCGTTGGTATTCAAGAGCGACGTGATGCGGAATCCACAGCCGACCCTTGAGTCGCCCCAAGGCCGACAATAGTGCTTCGCGACCCAATTGGGGGAGGCGATAAAGGTCAAGCAGGACATTGGTGTCAAGAACAATTGTACCTTCCAGCCAAAGCTGCGAAAGCTCATCTGCAGTAGGCGGGTAATAGCCTGAAAAGCTCAAGCGCATTTTTATACTCTGGGGTGATTTGGGCGCCGATATTAACAGCGAGCGGGTAGCCGGAGTAGTCTCGTCGCTACAGCGATATGCGTAAATTTCTTAGGTTGAGCACGGCCTAGGCGGCCCTGTATGGAATCGTGGACGACAGCAGTTTCGGCACAAGCGCTCCTCGTCCGATGCGTTCCAGCATGCGTGCCACAGACAGTCGATGAATATCCGCGGCGGACGTCGGCCCCAAAATAATTTTGTGGACTATTTTGTCTATTAACACCGCTTCATCCGCCACGCCCTTAAGGGGTGCGATGTCAAATTTCAACTTCGGCTCAGCACCACGCGGACCGATATGATAGTCGAGCATCTTCGCCAACAATCCCTCTTGGTCTCGATGCTGCATATACACAATCCGCCATTCTTGCTCCTCGTGAAATCCGGAATGTTTTGTGTACAGCGTGAAAATCAGCAGTCTCTCGAACAGTATCCACGAGGCGAACCGTAATTCCTCGTCGGGGACGCTGTGCGCTTGCAGAATCTCAGCAAATGTTGCGATGATGCCGTCTATCCACTCAATGCGCTCGTTGCGGCTCGCGTATTCGACTTTGCCAATGATTAGAGGCGACTCATCCACCTCATTTAGCTCGCTGGTATCGAAGACGATGCATGCACCGTTTCCGTTGGCCCCGTAGCCACGCCACATTGACAGTAGACCATCATCGTCGTTACGCCGGTGTTGAGCGAAGCAGGCGATATAGACGTCAAACGCGCCCTCCTTCGCAAAGCCATCAAAAAGATTCTCCAAGGGGTTCTTGAAGTCGTTGTAACGGGACTGCGAACCCAAGGCGACTTTCAACTGCTCGTTGCTACGGAACCTTTCACGGCCAGTCAGCATGCCGAACCGAAGCTCCTCAAGGTCGTTCATGAGCAACGGATTGGAGAGCCAGATTTGGCGATACTTGAGTATCGATTCGAGTGTTGATGTGGAGCAGTAGTGAGAGATGAGCGGCTTGGTCGCCGGAAAATTCTCTCCTCGCACGGTCCGTTCTGACAAGAGCGAACGAATCTCCCGCAATGTGACTTCACTCATGGCCAACCTTCCTAAATTTGCAGGCCGCCCTCCGGCTGCGATTTTGTTAAAGAATGCATCAATCATTGTCAAAGAGCGACGTCCTGGCTCTCGACGGATGCGCCTTCGTCTTCACCTATCGCTGCCTCGTATGCAGTGTGCTGCCGAAAACCATTTATTCAGCATAGCTGGGTCGGCCTCAGTTCGACGCACTATCGCGAAACTTTCCCGATACTGGGTCGCAGCTTCCGTGCTGGTCCAGGAGACTTGGAGGTCCATGTCTTAGGCTGTCTCCCGGAGGTCGGCGAGACCCACGCGGAAGAACTCTTTACGAGGAGTCACCTTGTTCACTTGGACCTCCACGAACTTGCGATGAAGCGTTTTCTCTAGGACCGGCGCGTTCTTCAACCAAGTCATCGCTTGTACATCGGATGCAAATGGAATGGTAGCGTCGCCCGTTTCCCGAACTCGGTCCACATGCGAAGAGCTCAATCAGCCGCCCTTGCTCTTGAACAGGCGCTCGTGCATCCACCCCTCATTGGTTGCAACCAGCACTGCCTTGTCTCCAGGGGACCCAGTCACATCATGCTGGACTGACGGGTAAGCGGCCTGGATTGCAGGCTGCTTCGCCCAAGCCGGTGCATCATCGACCTCGTAGAGGTAGTTGACCTGCGAAATCTTGGTGCCGAACATATCCGCCGGCTGAGTGAAGTTCTCGACATCCTTCACCTTGTACTTGCCTCCGCAGAAGGCATCCCAGTTGCCTAAGTTGCCGGCTGCGCCTTTGACGAGATACTTCCTCCCTTCATCGGTAAGCGAATATTCAACGCCCGCCACCATTTGATTGCCGAAGGCAGCCTTAACCTGAGCGTCTTTCGTCGATAGCAAGCCGGCGCTTACCAATGCTGCGGCTTTCTCTGGCGCGTTAATGAAGTCCATGCCCCCCGACTTCTGAAGCGTGAAAGGCAATTCTTTGGCGGGCACCATGACGCACACGCCTTTCTTGGTATCAAGATAGTCCTGGATAGCAGACTGGAAGTTGCTCTTATTCGCATCCTGCTTGCTGCCGCAGCCGGCCAAAGCCAAAAGACCACAAGTAGCGGCCGCAATAACACTCGCCTTCAACATTGAATCACCCCTATGCGCTTTGAATATATTTAGTTGCGTTGCAAGAACGCGCGGCAACAATTATCTCCGCCTTATGTTCCTGCTCCAAGCCGAGTGTGATTATTTCGCCTCAATCTGGTGAATCTTTTCTAAAGGACTAAAGACCTTAAGCTCGGAAGCCGATAACCAGAGGTCACAACCCATTAACAGGATTATCGCGTGAAGTTGCATCTTGCTTTGGCCGCAGTGGCGGTCGCATGCGCCGGTTGCGCCGAGACGGGCGCTGCTTTGCAGAGCCTTAACAGCGGGCTTGCTCAGGTTAATCAGGCAATGGCGCCGAACGGCAGCGGCGCGCCCGCCATGTTTGGACCATCGCTCTCCGCCGAGCAGCAAGGACAGCTGCGCAGCGCGCTGACGGCTTCGCTGTCGTCGCGCGATGCTGCATTCCGCAACGCGGTCGGCTCGGCGCAACCGGTGATGCTCTCAGTCATGTCCAAGGCCGCGTGCTATCAGGACTCGAATGATTCCCGTGTCCTGAGCATGTATACCTCAGCCCGCATTGGCAACGGATATATCCCAAGCCCATGGGTATCGATGAAATACGCTCCAAAGAACCGCTGCCTCAGCATTTTGCGCACGGACTCGTGGACGCAGAAGTCGCTCAACGCTTTCCAGTATCGGACCGTCTACTACAGCCCGGAGAGCGGCGAGAGCCAGGCTCTCTTCTATGAGTTCATCAATCAGGATGGTTCGTGGCTGCTGAATAACGCGTACTACTGACCGGAGCGCTTACCGCAATGACCACATCAATCACGTGGTGGGAGAAGACGGTTGAGTACGCATTCGTCCTGCAGACCGCAACTTTTGTCGACTTTGCTGCGCCGCTTGCCGGCGTCGAAGAACGCGCTGGCGACGGCATCTTCGCGAGCGACTCAAAGCTGCTCCTTATTGAGTTCAAGCGAAGCTTTGACGCACTCTCGTCAGAGCAAAAGAAATTTGTGAACTTCGAGCAGGCTGCAGAGAAGCTGGGCGATTATGACGCACATCACTTCATCGTCTATGGGGACGAGGTCAGCGAAGAAAACACTGGAAAACCATCGCTGCGTCTCGTCGCACGAACATACTTCTCAGGGAAGGAGTTGGAGCCTCTCAGCGCGGTCTTTGATGCAGGCTCGTCGAAGGAAAACTTCGACAACTATCTGCGTGAACTATTGGAATTCAAACGGTCCGACGGTAGAAGTAGTGGCACTATTAGCCCGTCAGCTTACGCCTCAGTAATCGGAGTATCCAAATCCCGAGGCGTGAAGACTGTGTCCATGAGTGAGTATCTACAACGTGTACTCAAATACGAGTACACGATGGAGTTGTCTCAAGCCCCCGCCCAGAGCGGAACGCCGCGAATGGGAGGGCCGTTCTAAGCTCTTAGGTCCGCGCCCGTCCTCTGCTTAGCTGCAATGCCGCGGGGGGCACGCAGCCAATGTTAGAACGTGACCGCGGACTCCCTCCTTTTATTTGCTCGCGCCGGCTTGCTGCACCGCTGCCGTGGTTTGAGCCGCGACGTAATGCAAGTCCTCAAGATTCTTCACGGCTTCGTCAGGTGACTCGAGCGACGGAATTATCCTACCGACAAGCAATCCAAATCCAACGCTGGTCTTAACGTATTTCGTTTCGCCCGCATCAAGCTTGAACGACACAGTCTTCTCGGTCTCAGTGGCGGTCGAAACGACGTATTGGCCGGCGGGCTCATCGACATAGAAGAATCCGCCCGGTTGCGATTTGCCGACCTGTGTGCCGTTCAGGTTGATGCTCGGCTGCAAGGCGGCGCCAAACATAGAGTTCGAACGATAGAAGTAGATTCGGCCTTGGGCCTCTTTCAACGTCGGAATAGACGAAGCGACTTCCTTGTACTGAGGACCGCTTGCGCACCCGGATGCGACAAGCGTCGCGAAGGCGCTGGTTACTAACGCTTTTAGCAACTTATTCATCGGTTCTCTCGATTGTTATGGGTTGTGGTGGTTCAAGGGGTGAAAAGTGCGACTCACCGGGCAGGAAAAAGCCGACTATGACGTCTGTCTTCATCACCAGATACGCCTCGTGAACCTGACGACCTTCGATGGTGAACACATCGCCTACCGGCCTAAGAACGACTCCCTGAGCAATCGTCCCCACTGGCTGCCATAACGAGCCGCTACGCACCGTGCGCGAATAGCCCGACGTGAGCCTGACGTTGACGGAGCTGGTCACCCGAACGCGTTGCTGGGTTGCGATTGCCGGTACGAGCTCGGTGCCCTGTACCGGTATCGAGGGAGCGCATGCGCAAAGCATCAGCGCAGCAATGCTGACGAAAACGGCTTTGGTGACCACAGTTGACGTTTCCCTATAGTGTCCGGCGACTTGATATCGGCACCACTGGGAAAAACTTAAGGCACATCGACTCTGTGAGGGACAAGAGCAGAGCTGCGGTTCTCAAGCCATCTCGTGGTTGCTTTGCCGTTCAAGGGTGCCGCTGCGCCTTGAGGGCGAGCTGCCGGAGCAAGACTTTGCTCGCATTCATGCTATCGTCCCGTGCGCTGGCGGGCTTGAGAGACCGCTGCGAAGAGACCATAGAGAAAAAGGAAAACGATTATGTTTAAACGGATAGTGGCCGCTGTATTTGCTATTGCGATGCTGTGCATTCTCGGATGCGGAGAACAGAAAAGGCAGGCAGAACCTTCTCTGCTCGAAGATATCTCGGGCGTATGGAAAGAGAAAACCGGAAACGGGTTGATGACGCTGCAGTATGCAGACAAGAAGGTCAGAATGTTGATGGACGACACGTTCGTCCCCGTCACCGTCGGTGCAATCGACAATGAAAACAACACGGTCAATTTCAACATCGTTGTTGCGACCACGGGCAAGCCGGCCGTGTGGACTATTCGCCAAATCTGGAATACCGATAAGTCGGCGTTCCACCTGATGTTGACCCTGCACGACGGCACGCAGGACGACTTCAGCTTCGTTCGAAAGGTTTCGACCGACGACCTGAATCACATTGCAAGTCTGGAGACGCCCCCGCAGGCCGAAAACACGGCTCAAACGGCGACGGCCGCCGCTACGCAGCAAGCGCCTGCCGCACGGCAAGCAACCCAAGCCGAAAATCAGGCGGCTCAACGTGACGAGCAAGCGGCTCAGCCGACGAAAGTCTCCGCGCCGGTCGCCACTCTGGAAGCACCACCTGCGCCGACGGTCCCTGTAGCCGCGACCGACAACTCATCCGCTGTGCAGCCGACAGCATTTGCACCCAGCTTCGACTGCTCGAAGGTCTCCACCGGTCCGGAACGTTTGATTTGCGGCTCGCCGCAGCTCTCTGCGCTCGATGTTGAACTGAGTCAGGCGTACAAGCGGCAAATGGACCTGACTGGGGACAAGAAGCAGTTGAAGGCCGACCAGATTGACTGGCGCAAAAAGGAACGTGATGCCTGCTCCACGGCCGATTGCCTGGCACAGGCATACCGCAGCCGTATCGACGACCTCGAGGCTGTCAGCAGCCACCTGTCGAAACCTTCACAGTTCCAATGAAGAGCAGCGTTTAGCGTCGACAACGAGACCCGCGCTGTGCTGGTCTTTTTTTGTCCCGCATCAGCGCAGTCGGCCGGCCCGACGCGCTGATGGATGGGTGCCTATCGCGGAATAAAGCGAGTGTGGCTGCCACTTTTGGAAATCTGGCCATGGAGACGGAGGCGCTCCAGACTTGTGTTAGTGAACTCAATGATGAGTTGGACGACGGCAACGATGGTCTAGCGGAAAAGCAGAAGAGGGCGAAGCGCTAAGCATATGCAAAGTGAGCGTTGCTGCGGTATAGGCTCAGACAACACGCGACGCCACTGAGCCCTTGACGGCCCACCCCGAACTGGCTCAAACATTGGTAACTCGGTGTTACCAATTTCGCAGCGCCGTTTCACCTATGCGCAACAACCCCTCCTAGACTTCGAGCCATGTTCACTGATGCGACACGCTATGCGTGCGGGGAGTAGGAAAAATGAATAGCAAACTCGTTGGGGCTGCACTCGGTCTTGCTGCGTCCGCCGCGGCGTCGGCGCACGTGGACATAGGCGTAGGCGTCGGCATCCCGGTCGGAATCTATGCGCCGGCAGAGCCAGTGTACGCACCGCCACCACCGGTGGTCTATGCTCCGCCACCACCACCGGTCATATACGGCCAGCCGCCAGTCGCGGTGGTGTACGGCGGTGACGACGACTGGAGGGCAAGAGAATGGCGCGAGCGTGAATGGCGCCGCCAGGAATGGCGTGAACATGAGTGGCGCGAACGTGAATGGCGGGGATATTGAAACGACGCCTGAAGGCGCCACATCCGAAAAATCCGACCTCAGAGTATCTTTGAATGAAAGCCAGCTTGATAAGAGGCGCCTTGATTGCAACGACGCTCGCCTTCGCGACTGCAGGCACGGCAAACGCTGCAGGCTGTCTCAAGGGAGCCGTGGTGGGCGGAGTCGCGGGACATTACGCGGGGCACCACGCTGTAGTTGGCGCGGTCGGTGGCTGCGTGGTCGGCAGGCATCTGGCGAAGCAGCACGCTCAACAGCAAGCCGAGCAGCAGGCACAACGGCAAACCGCTCAACGTCAGGCAACACAGCCACAATAGGACTTCGACGCCGCGGGGTGCCCGGTGGACCGGCAACTCTCTGGTTCCACCGGGCACCCGCCAATTACGTTGAGGACGTAATCTCGGCGCCAGACTCGACTGAGGTCACCGGAGCTGGCAGGGCCACGCTCTGGCGCGGCCCATTTTTCGCAGGTACCCTCGCGCTCACGGCCTTCTTGGCAACCACTTTCCTGGCCGCAACCTTCTTCGTCGGTGCGGTCTTTGTCGCTGCGACCTTCTTGACGATGTCTTTTTTGGCAACTGCCTTTTTGGCCGAAAGTTTCGTCTCCGTCGAAGCACTCACATCGGCCGCTGCATTAGCGCCAGCAATCAAAAACTTCGTCCGGTCTTTCGCACCGGCAAGCCATGTCGGAGCCGGACCACGTCCGCTCCAGGTCGCGCCGGACTTCGGGTCGCGATACTTAGCCGGCTGCGGACCTTTCGGCTGACCCTGGGTAGAAGTCGCACCGACTGTCTTCGCCTCCGTCTTCTTGCCGACCACCTTCGCTTTGCTCACAACACCTGCGGTCGTCGTAACGGTCGCGTCAGCGTCGGCTGCAATCAGAAATTTGCTGCGGTCCTTAACGTTAGCAAGCCAGGCCGGCGCGCGGCCGTGACCAGTCCATGTCGCTCCGGTTTTGGGGTGCTGATACTTCGGCGCAGCTTTAGTCTTGGTGACATCGGCAATTTTCGTCTTGCCAGCAGCGGTGCTGACCTTCAGCCCTTTCGCCACTCGCTTTGCCGACGCCTTGGCTTCAATGTCTGCCGTCGTTAAACCATGCTTCAGCATGATGTCGCGGATTTGGTCGATGGCGTCCTGCGCTTTCTTTGCAAGCAATGCCTCGGCTTGAGCGTGCAGCTTCTTTAACCGAGCCTGGATTTGTTCGAGTGTCGCCATATAAGCTCCCTTTGTCGTTGATAAATTGACCGCACTATGCCACGGTCGCGCGCTCGAAGCTATGAGTGCATCGGTGCCGTCAGGTTACTAAATAAATCAAAGCCGGAGCCACCTCCGAAACGGGATACGACCTTCACATCACGCGCAAAGAGAACTGGTTCGTCGACGAGCCTGAAATCGGTCTTGACGAGTGGAAGTCTTTTATAGATACGGATGACGAAATACGGCTCGATGGCTATGCTGAGGCAAAGCTGCCCGATGGAAATGCGCGGCGTGTGGACAGCGAGCGGCTAGCCGTCTGGACCTTATATAGCGGCAGCACGGCTAACGGAAACATGGCGTGGTTCGATTTCCGGTCCGGTAATGTTGTCGTCAAGAATCCCGATGTCGCCATTCTTAGTAAGATGTGGAAAATCGCTCAGAAACTAGGCGCTCGGGTGCAGGGCGACGATGGTGAGATTTACGGTTCTGATGGAAGTGTCGTTGCGTTGCAAGCTTCTCTTTAACCTTTGGCGGTTTCGACCCGATGCCCGCGCACTCACCGCCGCGGCACCGTGCATCGCGACAGCCGGTCAAGTATTTCGGAAGGTAAGCATCTTTGCGGTCGAAGTCGTCTTCGATGATTCTCCAGGCAATTCAAATTGCCATAGATGCGGCCGTGCGGATGCTGGTGGACGCTCACAACACAGTTGGCTTACTCGGCAATTCACTGTGCGTATCCCGTTGAGCCGGAAAGTGCCTCCTCAGCAACTCTGTTACCTGCTCCACACCGCGCAGCACGCCTGTCTCATACCTCCCGCTCCGAAACTCTGCCTCCATGTTCTGGCAGATGGCTTCCCACTCTGCAGCGTGCACCTTGCTGTGCACACCACGGTCCGCGACTATCTCCACATCGCGGTCCGCGAGCAGCAGGTAGATGAGTACGCCGTTATTGTGCTCAGTGTCCCAGACCCGAAGCTCCGAGAAGACATCAATCGCGCGCTCTCTTGCCGACATCCCCTTCAGCAGCACACCGATGTGAAGCGCACCCTCGACCGCAAATCGGACCTGGCCTATATGTGCTCTGTGGCTTTCCCGAACCGCTTTTTCGATTGCGCGCAGAGTCTTGGGAGGAAAGGCAAGGTTCACGTGCCAGCGGCTCATGAACAGGTGTCTCACGACGCGTTTGATGTCCATGGCTACCATCTTCCCGAAGCGCCGCCACCACCAAACCCGCCGCCACCACCCCGGAAGGTGGTCCGGCCCGACCCGCCCCCGAGTCCACCGATAGCACGCCCTCCGACGTAGGCACCGAGCCCGCTACCGAGTAAGGTAAACGCGAGTGCAATCGCGCCGGCGACGACAGCGACAAAGAGCGTTCCGGACAACAGCCATGCGATGCCCGCAACGGCGCCGCCGGTCACGACTGAGCCAGGCAGGCGTCCCAGCAGAGAGCGAAGTACACCACCAACTACCATGGTAAGCACGAAGAGGATAGGCAAGTAACCTCCGAATTTCCCGGCGGTACCGTTCGCATTTTTATCTGGCGGCGGCAAAGGCTCGCCGTTGATGACATTCATGATGCTGTCAACACCCGCCTCAATGCCGCCGTAAAAATCGCCCTGTCTGAATCTTGGGACAATCACTTCGTTGATGATGCGATTGCTGGTGGCGTCGGTAAGCACGCCCTCGAGGCCATAGCCCACTTCGATACGCAGCGTCCGGTCGTTCTTTGCGACGATAAGCAGCACGCCGTCGTCGATACGCTTGCGCCCAAGCTTCCATTGTTCAACGACGCGTATCGAATATTGCTCGATGGTTTCCGGCTGAGTGGTGGGGACGATGAGCACCGAGATTTGGCTCCCCTTTTTGTTCTCGAACGCCTGCAAGGTTTGCTCCAGCCCGGACCGTTGCTCGCTGGTGAGCGTGCCCGTCTCGTCGGTGACGCGCGCGGTCAGCGCCGGAATCGCGACGTCCGCGCTGGCGACAGACGAGCAGAATGGGATGAGCGCGAGCAGCAGAACCCTCGCTGCTTTCAGGATGTTCAATTGGTCACTCCACTCGCCGGCTTCGGCGCTGTATCGAAATTGACCTGCGGAGGCCGGGCAATCTCGGCTTCATTTGACACAGAGAAGTTGGGCTTTTCCTTATAGCCGAAGACACTCGCCGTCAGGTTGGACGGAAACGACCGCACCGTAGTGTTGTAGTCCTGAACAGCCTTGATGTACCGGTTTCTGGCAACTGTAATGCGATTCTCGGTACCTTCGAGTTGCGCCTGCAGGTCGCGGAAATTTGCGTCGGACTTTAATTGCGGATAGTTCTCTGACACGACCAGCAGCCTTGATAGCGAACTTGTCAACTGGGCTTGCGCCGCTTCAAACTTCGCAAATGCTTGCGGGTCGTTGATAAGCTCCGGGCTTGCCTGCACCGAACCCACTCTCGCGCGGGCTTCCGTCACACGCATAAGCACTTCTTTTTCCTGGCTCGCATAGCCTTTGACTGTATTCACGAGGTTGGGAATTAGGTCGGCGCGACGCTGATACTGATTCAATACCTCAGACCAGCTGGCCTTCACCTGTTCGTCCTGAGTTTGGATAGCGTTGTAGCCGCAGCCGGAGATTCCCAGCACGACTACCGTCATCAACCACGTCAACATTGCGCGCATTGGAGTGTTCCTGTCGTCAGTCTGCGTTCGCTTTAATTCTTCTAGCGGCCCGTCCCCACAGACGTACGGCCTCCAACCTGTCAGCGACGGCACTTTCAACCTACGCCTGACCGTTCGACCGCGATTGACGCAGGTCAAGTTCGTTCCGGAATCCTCCCCGGTTACCAGAATCTGCGTTGCCGAGGTGATGGGCCGGGCCAGGACGAAAGCCGCATGCATCCTGACCTCCGCAGAGAGGCCAAGCACCGTCGCGCGGTGCAACGACCCTGTATCAACCTTCAGACAAACATGCCTCCCAGCCGCGACGTATGTTCCTTGAGCTAGGTCAATCGGGTCCGCATGCGCGTCGATAGAGTAAATGGTATGCAACCAATAGTTCGGGGAAAAATCATGAACAGCCAACAAAAAACATCGACTCTCGCATCCATTGCTGGGGCAGTCGTTGCCCTGTTACTCGCATTCGGCTCGCCTCTCTCACAAGGCGCATCACCGGATGTTGACGCTCACGGCCACGGCGCGGGCGCTTCACAAGGCGCAAAGGCGTCGAAGGCGCAGCCAAAATCGCTTAGCGACGCCGACGCTCAAATGAAGAAGATGCAGGAAATACACGAGCGAATGATGGCGGCAAAGACCCCTGAAGAAAGGGCAAAGCTGATGGATGAACAAATGCAGGCCATGCAGCAGGGCATGGCCATGATGAACGGCATGAAGAATCCTCACGGCAGCATGGGCCCGAACGGCATGCGTCACGACATGATGGAGAAGCGCATGGACATGATGCAGATGATGATGACCATGATGATGGACAGGCAGTCCATCGAAAACGCGCCAGCCGCCAAATGACGGTGCAGGTGCCGACGAATTCAATGTGAAAATGTCTGCTCAGGAAACACCGCCGTTCTGGAAGTCGCGTGGCGCCATCGCATTGATGGGATTTGCGGCCGTGGCCACCTTTTTCATGTTCTCCGAACACCGCGCGCATTTTCTTGGCGTATTGCCATATCTCATCTTCCTCGCGTGCCCACTGATGCACCTCTTTATGCATCACGGACATCACCATGGAACGCAGGTCGAGGCGCAACATTCAGACCCGCAGGGAGGTCATGATGAACGACCCAGCTAGTGGATATGGATTGTGGGGACTGGTTGCCATCAACTCCCTCATCTTCATCATTTTCGCGTTCAGCTTCTTCAAGCCCAATACCGCACGCGACTGGCGGACGTTCGGCGGATTCTCGGCCTTCGTGGTTGCGCTGTTCGCAGAGATGTACGGCTTTCCGCTCACCATCTACCTTTTGTCCGGGTGGTTGCAGAACCGCTTTCCGAAAGTGAACCTGTTGAACCACGACTCAGGACATCTCTGGTGGACGATGACCGGTCAGCATGGCAACCCACACCTTGCGTTTCCGCATCTCGCCAGTTTCGCCCTCATCTTCGGCGGCTTCTACCTGCTCTCAACGTCCTGGCATGTTCTCTACGAAGCGCAGCGCAAAGGCCAATTGGCGACAACGGGTCCGTACGCCAAAGTCCGACACCCTCAGTATGTCGCTTTCGTCATCGTCATGACCGGATTCTTGCTCCAGTGGCCGACACTCGTGACGCTTGTCATGTTCCCGATTCTGGTTGCGATGTACATGCACCTTGCGCGGCAAGAAGAGCGTGATTCGGAGTTACGTTTCGGTGAGGCGTGGCGGGATTACGCAGCACATACACCTCGGTACGTCCCAAAGCTATCCAGCAGCGATACTGCACACGCCCAATAGCGCGTCGCGGAGGCCTTTTAATGTCTGAATCGCACGCCCACGCCGCTGGCCCAGTCCCCATCGGCTCCAATCAAGTGTCTGAAGTCCAACGCAAAGGCGAGACGGGCGTCGTCTACACGTGCCCGATGCACCCTCAGATACGAGCGTCGGCACCGGGCAATTGCCCGATTTGCGGTATGACACTCGAGCCTGTGACTCCGCTCGCGGGAGAGGAGCGGAACGTCGAACTCGAGTCGATGACGCACCGCTTCTGGGTCGCGCTTGCGCTGTCAATACCGCTACTGGTAATGACCATGGGTCCGATGGTTTCGTCTTACGACCTTGGCGCGCTCGTGAACCATATTGGAGACAGCCTGGCTCTGCCACACTGGATGCCCGCATCGTGGGCACAGTGCGTCCAGGCGGTACTCGCCACGCCGGTCGTCCTGTGGGCCGGGTGGCCTTTCCTCGAGCGCGGCTGGAATTCATTCAGGACGTGGCAGCTGAATATGTTCAGCCTGATTGGACTCGGCGTGGCCACCGCGTACGGCTTCAGCCTGTTCGCGCTGTTCTTTCCCGACACGCTGCCGCATGCATTCCGACGCGGGCACGAGTTGCCGCTGTATTTCGAAGCCGCCTCCGTTATCGTCACGCTCATTCTTCTCGGGCAAGTGCTTGAACTCCGCGCGCGGTCACGCACCTCGAGTGCCATCAAGGATTTGCTTAACCTCGCGCCACATACCGCGATTCGGGTGAGGCCTGACGGAACCGAAGAAGCCGTCCCTCTCGAGGCGGTCGCTGTCGGCGACATACTCCGCGTAAAACCTGGCTCGAAGGTACCGGTAGATGGCGTCGTCACAACCGGCGGTTCCAGCGTCGACGAATCCATGATTACGGGGGAGTCCATCCCATCAGAAAAGGCGGCTGGAAGCACGGTGACCGGCGCGACGGTCAATCAGACCGGAACTTTTCTGATGCGAGCAGAAAAAGTCGGCTCGGATACGTTGCTCGCGAGAATCGTGCAGATGGTTGCCGACGCTGGCCGCTCCCGTGCTCCCATCCAGAAACTGGCCGACCAGGTGTCAGGATGGTTCGTGCTAGGCGTTATGGCTTGCGCGGCGGTCTCGTTCGTCGTCTGGGCTGTCATAGGGCCAGCGCCGGCGCTCGCGAATGCGTTGGTCGTCGCTATCAGCGTTCTAATCATCGCGTGCCCGTGTGCACTCGGCCTGGCAACGCCTGTCTCCATCATCGTAGGGGTTGGGCGCGGTGCTAAAGAGGGCGTTCTCATCAAGGACGCAGAGGCTCTCGAATTGATGGAGAAAGTGGATACGTTGGTGGTCGACAAGACCGGTACCCTCACTGAAGGAAAGCCGCGCGTGCAAACCGTTGTGGCGCTGGCGGACCAGTCAGAGTTGTCCGTACTGAGTTATGCGGCCAGTCTTGAAGGGCCGAGTGAACATCCATTGGCACAGGCTATTGTCACGCAGGCGCAGGAGAACAAGGTGCCGACAAAGCCCGTTGATGCATTCGAAGCAGTCGTGGGCAAAGGCGTGAGCGGCCGGATTGACGGCCGGGTCGCATTGTTGGGCAATACAGTGCTCATGGACGATGCGCAAGTCGATTGCACTGCGGTAGGAGCAGACGTGGACCGGCTGCGTCAAGCCGGTCAGACAATCATGTATCTCGCCATCGACGGAAGGCTCGCGGGTTATATCGGCGTGGCTGACCCGGTCAAGGCCACAACACGGGAGGCAGTTCAGTTGCTGCGGGCGTCCGGCATCAAAATCATCATGCTGACCGGCGATAATCCCATCACAGCCAACGCGGTGGCAAAATCCCTGGCGCTCGACGGCGTCAAGGCCGGCGTACTGCCTCAGGACAAATACAAGCACGTCCAGGAGTTGCAGCAGCAAGGTCATGTTGTCGCCATGGCGGGCGACGGTGTCAACGATGCGCCCGCTCTCGCTCAGGCTAATGTCGGAATTGCAATGGGCACTGGTACAGATGTGGCAATGAACAGCGCACGCGTGGTACTCGTCAAGGGCGACCTGCGGGGCATCGCGCGGGCCAGGACCTTGAGCATCGCCACAATGAAGAATATCCGGCAGAACCTCTTCTTTGCGTTCGCGTATAACGTGATTGGAATTCCCGTCGCAGCGGGTGTCCTGTATCCGTGGCTGGGCATCCTCCTAAGCCCCATTATCGCGAGCGCGGCGATGGCATTGAGCTCGGTATCCGTGATTGGAAATGCGCTCCGTTTGCGGGGCGCCCGTACGTAGCATAGGCATGCAGCCGCGAAGCGTAGGGACGGGGCTCTCGTCTGAACAGCTTCGTTCGACCAAGCGCCGCATGCGCTGCGCAAGACTTATCGGACGAGGAACGGATTGCGCGAGAACATAAAAGGAAGACCCGGACGTGTTGCCGGGTCCCGTAAAAGATGGCCGTTAGCCGAAGTCAATCGGGGCGTTAGGCAGCCTTTTTTGAGCTAAGGCGATGGCCATCTGCGTGGACGCAGGGAACAGTGCACTGCCACCAGCTACGTCGTACCCGGCAGTGGGCTGGAAACAAGAACCGCAGCAGTGACGAGTGCCCCGGTCAGTACTACCGATTCAATGTGCAAGACGACGGCAAACCGTTTGAGAGGTCCTACCGCTGACGCTGGCGAAGCGCTCCGCAGCGATTCAAGCAGTCTAGGCATCTCGAAAAAGCGGTTATGCCCACCGAGCGCTGCAGCGACGAACACCAGAGCGAGTTTCATCAACAGCACCTGGCCATAGACCGATTGCAGCAGGTCTCCAGGCGACCTGACTCCACGCCAGCCGTTGTAGGCGCCCGTAACGAAGAGAATAACGAGCGCCAGCGTCGCCGCGTCCGACAATGACTGGATATATGCTGCGCTGTTTAGACGCTCGGTACTCAATGCATTGAAAACGCGCGGCGTAACAACGTAAGTGGTTACCAGCACGAGCCCTACCCAGACACTGATTGCGAGCAAATGCAGCCAGTCCACCCACACCGGCAGGCTGAACAGGCCAGCATCGACTGGGTGTCCTCCATTGCTGCGCGCCAGCGCGACGCCGGCCAGGGCCAACCAGATGACCGGAGACAACCAGATTGATTTCCCTGTCTCGATAAACGAAAGAATAACCACGCACAGCATCAGTCCAGCGCCGACCAGCCATGCGTGACCGAACCCGGTCTCAACTAGCATCGAGCGGACAGCGGGTCCCGCCTCAGGAAGTGCAGACTCGCTCATCAACGCACAATGAATCCAGAAGGCGAACGTGCTAGACAGCAGCGCGCCGACAGATGCGACACGCAGGACGCTGACAAGCCGCAGTCTAACGCTCACCTGCCACGAGGATGTTTGGCGCGCGAGCCATCGGTCGCTAATCAACACGCCGACGACAATTGCAAAGCCGAGGTTTTGCAGGGCGACGAAGGCAAGCCTCGAGACGCCAAGGAGACCATCGTTCATCACTTCACCTGAAAGCCGTACGTACCCTTGGTCTTGTGGGCGTCATGCGTCATCACGGCCCACTGGACTGAGTAGGTCCCGGACGCTAACTTCGGAAGAGCAATGGTCAGCACGCGAGGGTTGGCGGCGTCGACCTTTGCCTTTTCCTTTGTTACGGCCTGGCCGGTTGAGTCGGACACTTTAACCATGCTAAAGGTCGACTCAAGGTCTTCGTTAAAGGTCAATCGTAGCGAGTCCGGCGTGGTTTCGAGTGTGCTGCCGGCGGCCGGGACGGCAGCCTCGAGCCTCCCGTGTGCGAACGCTGCAGCCGGTGCTAAGGCGATGGCGGTAGCCGTAGCAAGTCCTGAGAGTTGCTTGCGAGTAAAAGTCTTCATGTGCTTGCGCATCCTCGATGGTCCAGGCGGGTGTTGCCGGTATTTCATGGCAACACCCCGCGATTCGTTACTGCTTCTGCAGCTTCGTTACCGTCAGTGCTCCGTCCACTTCCTCGGCCACAAAATCAATCTTGTCGCCGACCTTGACCTGCGAAATCATGGCGGGGTCTTTGACCTTGAACACCATCGTCATGGCGTCCATGCCGAGATTTTCCAGCGGGCCATGCTTGATAGTCAGCTTTCCGGCTGCGGCGTCGACTTTCTTGATTTCCCCATGTGACATGCCAGCCTTTGCTTCGCCAGCCTGCTTTGCTCCGCTACTGCCCATGTCCATGTTGCCCATTTCGCCAGCCGCATAGGCCGAGCCCGAAATCGCCAGGGCGCAGCTAACTGCAATCGATGCAAATACGTTCTTCATGACTCTTCTCCTGCGTTGAAATAAAAAGTTGAGCTGGACCGCAAAGTCCGGCGAGACAGAAAATCAGCTATCCGGCAACTCGCCGGTGTATTCGTAGGCAACCGTCCCCTTGGGATGCTTGAACCAGCCCGGGTCGCGATAGTCTTTGCGCCCCAATCCGTCACGTACCTTCACGACGGTGAACATTCCGCCCATTTCGAGCGGGCCGAACGGGCCAGTACCGGTCATCATCGGCAGTGTGTTGTCGGGCAGTGGCATCTCCATCTCGCCCATGGCACCGCCTGTGCTGCCCATCGCCATGTAGTCCGGCACGAGCTTGTTGATGCGCTTCGCGAGGTCTTTCTGCGGCACGCCAATCAGGTTCGGTACGGAGTGGCCCATCGCGTTCATCGTGTGGTGAGACTTGTGGCAGTGAAACGCCCAGTCTCCGGGCCGGTTCGCCGTGAATTCGATGGCACGCATCTGGCCGACCGCGACATCGGCGGTCACCTCAGGCCAGCGTGCGGCCGGCGGAATCCATCCGCCATCCGTGCCCGCAACCTCGAAGTGATAGCCATGCAGGTGGATGGGGTGGTTGGTCATCGTCAGATTGCCGAACCGGATACGCACTCGGTCGCCGGCGCGCACCGGCAATGGGTCAATACCGGGAAAGACCCGCGAATTCCACGTCCACATGTTGAAGTTCGTCATTTCGTTCACACGTGGCGTGAAGCTGCCCGGGTCGATGTCGTACGCGGACATAATGAACACGAAGTCGCGGTCAACCGCCATGACGCCGGGGTCCTTCGGATGAACGATGAAGGTCCCCATCATGCCCATCGCCATTTGCACCATTTCGTCGGCGTGCGGGTGATACATGAAGGTTCCGTGCTTCTCGAGCTGAAACTCGTAGACGAAAGTCTTGCCTGGGGGAATATGAGGTTGCGTGAGCCCTCCAACACCATCCATGCCCGAAGGCAACAGCATCCCGTGCCAGTGGACGGTGGTGTGCTCCGGCAGCTTGTTGGTCACAAAGATACGGACCTTGTCGCCCTCTACTGCTTCGATGGTTGGACCTGGGGCCTGTCCGTTGTAACCCCAAAGATTTGCGTTCATGCCCGGTGCCATCTCGCGCACAACCGGCTCAGCAGTCAGGTGAAATTCCTTCCAGCCGTTTTTCATGCGCCACGGCAGCGACCAGCCGTTCAGCGTGGCAACAGGCGTATACGGACGGCCGTTAGGAGGTGTGAGCGGCGGTTGCATGGTGGCCTTGGCCATCGTGGGCGCCTCCGGCAGCGACGCAGCACCTGCCTTGCTCACCAATGCTGCTCCGAGCAGCGCAGCCCCCGAGCTGCCGAGAAATTTTCGACGTGACACCATGTCATTTACCTTCTGAATCTGTAGAGGATGCCGGTGGCATCGCGGGTGCTGACGGCGCGGAGGTCGCCATCGCGAGCGGTGGGAGACGACCACCCACTGCCTGCTGCAGGTCGGTCTCCGCGAGCCAGTAGTCCTTCAGCGCGTCGATATAGCTGTTCACCGCGCCGACCTGGTCACGCGAATCGGACAGGAGTTCGAATACGCTCGCGAGCATTCCGTTGTAGCGAAGCAGCAGTTCGTCCGAGATGGTCTTCCGGATTGGCACGACTTCATCGCGGTAGTGCTTCGCGACGTCGTAATTGGTCACATAGGCCGAATACGACTCCCGTACTTCAGACCGTGCGTTAATCGCGGTCTCGGCGACTCGGTTGGCCGATTGCATGTAAATCGCTTCGGCGCGCGCAACCTTCGAGCCTCCCCAATTAAAAATTGGAATCTCCACGCTGATTTCGTAGCCCTGTTCGTGGCCATCTGCGGTGGTGAAATTATTCTGGTAGCCAACGTCGAGCGCGTTGATGAACCGTGTCGCTTTGCTCAGACCTAGCGACGAAGCGACGCTTTGCGTCTGCACCTTCGCGGCCTGGATATCCAGGCGGTTCTGCATCGCGAAGCTTTCGAGGTCATTCAGCTCGGGACGGTCCTTGGGCAGGTCTGGCAAACGTTCGGGAAGCGTGAACTGCGTTTGTGCGCCCCATAGGCCCATCATGCGTGTCAGCTTTTCCCGCGCGGCCACTGACTGCTGCCGCGTTCTTGCCAATTGCGCAACGGCATCCGCATAGAAAGCCTGCTCACGCGCGTAGTCGAGCTTGCTGAAATTGCCCGCTTGCTGCATCCGCAACGCAAGTTCGGCGCCGGCTTCCGCGGAATCCTTCACCTGCCCGGCATACGCGGCAGACTGTTGCATTGCGACCGCATTGATATAGGCTCTTCGGGTATCGGCAGCCACCCTGAGCATCGCGTCCGCCGCCAGTAGTCTGGTTTGCTCGAAGCGGCGACTCTCGATGCGCGTGGCCAGTGGCAGCGTCAGAACGCTTAACAACCCGAGCGTGAACGTGCGATTGATGCTGAGGTCGTTTCCTCCATGCGTGCGGCTGAAGCTGAAACCGGGATTGGGCAGCCGTCCCGCCTGAACGAGGTCTGCCTCGGAAATGCCAAGCTCGCCGTACGAGGCCTGCAGGCTCCGGTTGTTCAGCAGCGCAATCTGGACTGCGTCATCCATGCTCAATGGTCTGGAAAGCAGTTCCTGCGTTCGCTTTGCGACAGCGTCCCGGTCTTCGTCGGTCTTCACCAGTACGGCGTCTTTCCCCAGACGCTCGGAAGCGGTCGTCGAAACGGTATTGAAGCCGCCATCCTTCGAAAATGTCGTACATCCGGCCAGGAACGCAACCGCGGTCCCGAAAACAATGACACGGCGACCCAAAAAGATGTGCGTCGTCATTTCGTCGGCTCCTCGTGATGGGAGCTGTGCTCACTATTTCTGGCACCGCTGCCGCCTGACGGCATTTGACTTTGGCTCATCCCCGGTCTTCCGGGTGCGGTCGCCACTGCCCGATTGACCTCCTGCCATGTGGGCGTTTTCTGGTCGCGATACGGCTGAAAGTCCGCAAACACCGACGGCACGTTGATGGCCGGAACCGGTGCTGCCGCATCTGTCGGGTCAGGAAGTGTTGTAGTGGCGAGCACGAGCGTCGGCAACAATGCCGCCGCGCCGGGCAGCGCCGCGATAAACATTCGCATGGATTTTTCTCGTCGTAAGTCACCTGGTGGCCGAGGAGCGGCCATCAGGTCGAAATTCCGCATCGCGACTTATCGGCCGCGACAGAAGGACTAGACGAGGGAGATTCGGGGAGGTCGTTCGATGCCGTCGGTCAGAAACGGCACGACGCGGTCAGAGCGGGAAAACGGAACAACAAGATGAAGTACGTCGGCTGACGCTACGACGGTAGGGACAGCCGGCAAGGCTCCGCCGAAACAGCAGGACGCGCATGTCGAGCATGAATGAGCATGGTGCGAATCGCCGCCATGGGAATGGCTGTCACGGTCGCTGTCGGTCATCGTCAGGTCATGCACGTGACGGTGAGGCAATGATTCATCAGTGTCTTCATGCTGAGCATACGCGACATCGCTCCCGAAATGCGATGAACCGCATTTCATGGAGATGGCCGCGAACGACTGAACCGGAAGGCTCAGTGCCAGCAGCAGGACGAGGAAGAGTTTGCGCCAGTAAGACATGGTGAGAAAGTCTAGCATGCTTCGACAAGAAGACTGTAAGGAAGACCGTGTCAGCTTGTAACCACCCGATGCTTTGCCAAAACAGCCTGGAAGACCTTCGCAGCCGGGTTGGCGAGCGCCACCGTTGCATTTACCTTGCCTGGCCACTGTGTCGCCGTGTTTGCTACAGGAGCCAAAAATGCAATGCGCAACCAACGATGAGGTAGCTGGTACGTGCGCCAACTCAATCAGATTCCTACGAATCGCCTGCGAATCGAATCTTTGAGTACGTAGTGCAAAGTCGTCATTCCCAGAGCAGAAATGACGACGATAGTAATCCACGAGTCTGCATCCAGGGGGACCATGCCGAGCGCATTTTGCAAGGGTGGCCAATAGACGACCAGAAGATGAAGCAGCGGGGCTGTCGCCAGAAACGCGATGATGATTCGACGCTGCAGCGCCGTGCCACTCTTTCCCCGCTCCTCGGTGGTTACCAGCGTCAGAACGTACAAGCCGATAAGAACGATGACTGACACACTTGCTGTCGTACCGTATTGCTCACCCCGGTCCTGAAACAGGAAGAAATTCGCGTATACGAGGAGTGAGCAAAATGCGGTTACGAGGCCGGCCAGAATAGCGAACTTGAGTGGCTCGGCTACGAAGCGTTTCGTTGATTGTTTTCCGATGCGCGGCTTCATCAGCGTCAAAAGGGTCGCTGGTACGCCTATCGTCAAGATGTCAATCCACGTAATGTGTCTGGGACTTAGGGGAAAGCTAAGGCCGACAAAACCGACGAAGCCGACGAAAAACAGGCTGTACACGTTTTTCGTGAGGAACAGCTTCAGAATGCGTTTGATGTTGTGAATAATTCTGTCGCCCTCTTCCGAGAGAGCCGGCAAATGGGCAAACGAATCCTTCAATAAAACAATATCGGAGACATCCCGAGCGGCGGCTGCGCCGGAATTCATGGCAACGCCAATATCCGCCTGTTTTAGCGCCAGCACATCATTCACACCGTCGCCTATCATGCCCACAAAGCTGCCGTGCGATTGCAGAACCTTGATAATCTGCTGCTTCTGAGCCGGCACGAGCCGTCCGAAGAACTGACCACTCTGGACTGCCTTGTCGAACTCCTCGGGAGTCATCGCGCCCAGGTCCGGACCGCTCAGGGTCGCTCCGTAAGGCGTCATGCCTGCGAGCCGCGCGACCGCAGCGACAGTCTGCGGGTTGTCGCCGGATAACACCTTCAGACAGACGTCGCGGTCTTCATAAAAGCGGACCGCACCTACCACATCAGTACGAAGCTCGTCGCATAGAACAACGAGCCCCAGAATGCGCATATCGCCTGCGGGCTCGGATAAGGCCGCGTCTGAACGGCCTATAGCGAGCACGCGCATGCCTTTTTTCAAAAGCGTATCAAGCTGCTCTCTCTGGGAAGGCGTGAGAAGTTTCTCCCCGAGCACCTCAGGTGCTCCAAGCCACAGCGAAAATTCCCTCCCATCGACATTCAGACGCACAGCGCTCAGCTTCGTCTCACTGCTGAACGGCAATTCGCCAAGAACATTACTTTTGAGCGCGGAGTAGGCGGAAGCAATTGCCTCGGTAGTCTGGTTCTGCGAACCAACGGCTCCGACGAAAAGCTGCAAGAACCCACCGATTTCATCAGGCGAGCCAGAGAAGGGGACCAACGAATGAAACAGCAAACGATTAGTTCCAAGCGTTCCTGTCTTGTCCATACATAGCACGGTGAGATGGCTCAACGATTCGACCGCACCGAGCTTCTGGACCAGCACCTGCTTCTGTGCGGCACGCAACGCTCCCATGGCGAACGCAAGTGTCGACACCAGAACCAGACCTTCCGGGACCAGGGCCTTTATCACGGTGACCAGCGACAGGATGGTGTCTTTGGCAGAAAGGTGCTTGATGTATGCCGACATGAGTAACAGCACGACGAGCAGTACGAGGATTGCAGTCAGGACCTTTATGACGGTATTGATGCTTCTCTGTGTGGGCGTTAGCCGCGAGGCGTATGTCTTCGCCTTGGCAGTTAGCTGGTTTACACCAGAGAGGATACCGACGCGCGTAGCCACGTAATCTCCAGAGCCGCTGAGGCAATGACTGCCCGATAGCAGCGGGTCCCCTTTACGCTTCTCCACCCCTTCCGCCTCACCCGTCAGAAGCGATTCATCCATGACGATGCTCGCGGAAGTAACCAGTTCGCCGTCAGCCACGACCTGGTCACCAGGTTTGAGGCGTAAGACGTCTCCTTTGACGACCTCGTCACTTCCAATTTTCTGGTCGGTTCCGTCACGGCGCGCGGTGACGGTGGTATTCCGAAGCACGGCGAGGCGGTCCAACGCCCATTTGGCACGGAACTCATTGACAATACCGACCAGCATATTTGCGAAGGTAACAACCGCCAAAAACGCAGCGTCGTTGTTGGAATGGACGAGGAGGAGCGCAACAATCGATACGACCAGAATGCCATTGAAGACCGTCACAACGTTGCTACGGAAAATTCCGGACACGGTCCGTGTCGTGAACCTTGGCGCAAGATTGACGTTGCCTGCGCGACATTGTTCGGACACCTCTGCCTGCGTCAGACCGGCGCTATCGGAAGTTGCATCGCTGGCGCCCGGATGCCCGGCCTGCGGCGGTGCAAAGACCTGCGCCAAAGGAGAGGCTGCTCCGGCAGAGCTGTCTTCACGCGGGCCAGGCGTTTCCATCAGGTTCTCGTTCTTGTCGCTCATTTGTCTCACTCGCCTCAATTTGCGGTACCGCGTTCCGGAGGCCTGAGAATCAAGTCATCCAGGTTGATTCATGATGGAGCCAGTGGCTCTTCAGGCGAGCGGGCCCGGTCTCACAACCGGGCCTTCTGATGGAGCGGATGGAAGTAACGGGCCCGGAAGCCGACCTTCATGTTCGCAAGCATGAGGCGCCCGCCGGTGCGGCGGGCGATTTCAGAGACGATAGACAACCCTAGTCCGCTGCCCGACTGCGCCGAGTGGTCCAGGCGATAAAACGGTTCCAATACGTGCGCAAGTTCTTCCTCCGGAATACCCGGACCAGAGTCGGTAACTTCAAGCACCATCTCTTCGCCCAACCGGATGACCGAAACATCCACCCTTCCTCCGGTTGGCGTATATCGCACCGCGTTGTCGACAAGATTTCTCAGCACCACAGTGAGGGACGACACGTCTATAACGGCATCGACTTCCTCAAAGTGCTCGAATCCCAGGTCAATATCCTTTTCATGGGCCATGTCAATGGTCGCGTTAATAACGTCAGTTGCCACCGCGCGCAGTGACACCCTCGTTGGCTGCTCCAGCCCCCCCTGTTCGGACCGCGCCAATGTGAGCAGTTGCTCAACCAGCCTATGGGTCCGGCGCAATCCCGACTGAAAGGCCGTCAGCCGCTCTCGAGCGTCTTGTGACGTGATGGTTGTGCCGAGGTTTTCCGCCTGCAGCGACAATGCTGCAAGCGGTGAGCGCAATTCGTGCGCGGCGCTCGCGACAAATCGGCGCTGAAGACTGATGGCTTCGCGCAAACGCGAAATGAGGCGGTTAATGGACCTGACAAACGGCAACGCTTCGTTGGTTATTCCGTCTTCAGACAACGGTTCAAGCGATACATCAGTTTGCTGGTCCACAACATTCGCCAGCCGGGAGAGTGGACCCAGCTTTGTTCTGACAATCACCACAATGACGACGCCCAATCCTGGAAGAAGAATGAGCATGGGTACAAGCGTTCTCATTGCGCCGTCCCGTGCAATTTCATCGCGCAGCGCGGAGGGCTCCGCCAACGCTATGCGTTCTCCGCTGCGCAGTGTTCTGATGTTGACGCGCCACCCCTTGCCATGGTCATCCAGGTCATGAAACCCGTCCGTCAACGTGTTGGGTACGATGAGTCCCGCCGCCTGTGCGAAACCTGTCAACGTTCCATTGAGCCTGTCAATGACCACCTTGACGTCCTTATCCTGTGAACTTTCAATCGATGACCGGGAACCACTGAACTCGAGAGCCCGACTGTCGATGAGAGCAGCAATTTCGTTTAACTGCCCGTCCTGCAGTTCCCTGGCTTCCTGATAGGCGAACAGAAACGACAGCGCACAGGCAATCACACCAACCGCGACGATTACGCAGCCAATCCAGACAGACAGTTGCAACGTCAGGGAGCGCGATTGCTTTCCTTGTCTACCAACCATCCCACACCTCGTACGTTACGAATGACCGACGCTCCAAGCTTCTTGCGGATACCGTGAATCACCACTTCCACGGCATTGCTCTCGACCTGCTCTTCCCACGCATACACTTTCCGCTCAAGTTCACTTCTCGACAGGACTGCTCCAGGTTTCATCATGAGCGCGCTCAGCAGTGCGAACTCGCGACCGGTCAGGCTGCATTCGGTGTCGCCGTACACCGCAAGGTGTGTATTTGAATCCAGCGTCAGATTTCCGCTCGTCATTTTTGCGTCACCATGGTCGCCGAGTCTGCGCGTGACCGCCCGAATACGTGCGAGCAGCTCTCCGATTTCAAACGGCTTCACCAGGTAATCATCGGCGCCCGCATCGAGCCCGGTAATTCTGTCATCCAGACTATCGCGCGCGGTGAGAATTATGACGGGAGCCTTGCTCCCCTTTGCCCTCAATGACCGGAGCACATCAATGCCATCACGCTTCGGCAGGTTAAGGTCAAGAAGCACGACATCGTGCTCGCGTCCTGTCAGCGCACCTGTCGCTGAATCAGCATCGCATACCCAGTCAACCGCGTAGGCGGCGTCCTTCAACGCCTGCACGATTGCACCGCCAATCATTTCGTCGTCTTCTACAAGCAGAATTCTCATTATTTCCACCGGCCGGCACCAACTTGCTAAGTCAAATCTAAGTCTGGCGAAGTAGTATCTGAAGCGTTTTTTCGGGCGGATACCCACTGTGAGCCATCGTATTTACGATAGTAGGTTGCAAGACCGCATTACCGCAACCGCTCAGCGACGTAGAGGTGCAAGTGCGCTCGCACGGTTCGCTCAGGTGACGCTGGCTGTAGCGTTAAGCGGATGTGCTTCGTATGCGCCCAAGCCTCTTCCAGAAGCGCCGCAATGGTCATATGACTTAGCGACTACAGACGCGCCGCTGACCGTGGACCAGGTGGTCGAGCGGGCACTTCAGCGTAGCCCCGACATCCGGCGCGCCGAGCTGGAACTCGATGTCGCCACTGCCAAAGAATATGCAGACGGGCTGTTGCCGGACCCGACGCTGACATTCAGTACCGACCGTCCCGGAGCCGCCGGTTTTGTCCCAGCGTTCATGGCCGGGCTCAGCTACGAGGTGTCGGCGCTGGTTGACCGCCCCGCAAAGAAGCGTGCGGCCGCCAAAGCCAGTGAGAAGCAACAGCTCGCTTTGGAATGGGTGAAATGGCAGGTCGCGAACCGCGCTTATTCGCTGTACGTCACTAACGCGACCCTTCAGCGCCTCGAGGGCGAAGTCGGGCAGCTCGTGGCGTATCAGAGGGACGGTACCGAACGGTTGCAGAAGGCACTCGCGCGCTCCGAGGTAACACGGGACGCGGCCCTGCTCGCGGAAGTACAGTACAGTGACAACGTGCAGCAGTTGGGCACGCTACGACAGGAGCATCTCAAGGCCGAGCAGGAACTCGCCAGGCTCCTTGACCTTCCGCCCGGTACGCATGCGGCGCTCGCGGCTCCGCCGGAGCCATCGGAAGTCCCGCAGGACCTCATCGTCCTTGCGCTTTCAAACCTTGGCCAGCATCGGCCCGATTTGCTGGCGCTGCGTGCGGGATACGATGAACAGGACGAACGCTATCGCGCAGCGCTCCTCGCACAGTTTCCGCGGCTTGATGTCGGCGTCACGAGAGGCCGCGACACGTCGGCCATCTATACCTCGGGACTTGCCGTCTCTGTGACCTTGCCGCTGTTCAATGGTAACCGGGGCAATATCGCCGTCGAAAAGGCCACCCGTGAGAGCCTCTACCAGGAATACGGGCAACGGCTCGACGACGCATACACGGCCGTCGACGGCATCAGTTCTGAACTGACTTTGCTAACCGAACGTCTTCACAACTCGCAGTCCACAGAAGCCGCGCTCGATGCGTCACTGAAACAGCTACGTGCTGCCTACGCTACTCGCGACGTGACCTTCCCGGTATTGGCCGACGCTGAAGTCCGATTGCTGAATCAACGCGTTGCGACAGCAAAGCTCGCGAATTCCGTCCTTCAACAGCAAGTCGAACTCTGTACCTTGATAGGCGTAAGCGCGATTGACCACCAACCGCTTCAATAGGCTACCCATGACATCTGTCCGCCTGCTGGTCTTCATAGCAGTTATCGGCGCGTGCTCCGTTGGTAGTCATCCCGCGTCTGCGGAAGATGTCGTGACGATGCCAGCGGTCCAGAAGCGCCTTGCATCCACCTTCTCGGCACCCGCCCGCGTGCAGGCAGCCTCCAATACCGTACTTAGCGCGCCTACTGCCGGCGTCGTTTCCAGCCTGCGCGTGATTCCGGGTGAAGAAGTGCGGGCTGGGCAAGTGGTTGCACGGCTCACCGGTCCCACCATATCGACTGATACCGCACGTCTTGCCGCGGACCTGAAGTCGGCCCAGATTCGGGTGAGGGCCGCGAGCCAGGCCGCCGCTATCGAACAACAGAAGCTGGAGGAACAACTAAGTACTCGCGATGCGGTCATTCGCGCACATGCCGAACTCGACACCGCGCGTCAACAACTTGCCGCGGCGCAGGCGGCATCCCGCGGCTACACCAGTCTCACCACCATCAGTGCGCCGGCCGCCGGGATGGTGACGGCCGTTAGCGCTGCCGATGGTCAGTACGTGAATGCGGGGCAGGCGCTCACAACCATCGCGCCTACAGCTGGCCTCTACGTAGTCGCCGACCTGTTTGGAAGCAATGCCAGCTCGATTGTGCCGGGGATAAAGGGCGTTTTTCTGCCCGAGGGCAACAATGCAATTGTTCAAGTGGTTGTCCAGCGTGTATCGCGCAGTCTCACCGCTCCGGGTCAGGTGGAAGTCTGGCTCAAAGCTGGACCAGGCTACACCCTTGACCCGGGGGCGGTTGGCAACGTTTCTCTGGTCTTGTCCGATGACAGGCAGGTGGCTATCCCATCAACGGCGCTCATTCTCGACGCCGGTCAATGGTGGGTACTGGTGAGTGACCGGAGCGGTAGCCGTCGCCGCCAGGTCGTTCCGGGCCTGTCGGACGGCGGTTGGACATCAGTCAGGCAAGGTCTCGTGGCGGGCGAACGCGTCGTGACGCAGGACGCCTATCTTCTCTTTCACCAGGACTTTGCTACGCGTTATCAGCAAGCCGATTGACGTCGCTTTCAAAGAAGAACAATGCTCAACGATATCGTCAAGAGGCCGCTACTCTGGGTCATGCTCTACGCAGGGCTGATTGCGTATGGTGTCTACGCGCTGTTGAACATTCACGCGGAAGTGTTGCCGCAGTTCAATATGCCGCAAGTGAGCGTCGTCGCGCAACTGCCGGGCGCAACGACGCTGGACCTGGAGGGGCTGATTGCCCGACCGGTCGAGGCCGAACTATCGTCGCTCGCGTCATTGAGCGACGTGCGGACAGTCATAGGGCAAGGTTCCGTCAAGATTGAAGCGCGATTCTCGGAGGGGACCACCGCAGCAAGTGCGCTCCAGGACGTCAACGGTGTTATCGGACGCATCAACGGTTCGTTACCCAAAGGTACGACTCTGACGACGGAAATCTCCGGCAATGCCATAAATGAGGTGGCGGACTACGCAATCCAGATTCCTGACGGCGTGGACGCGTCCCAAATCCAGCGTATTGTCGAGTCAAATTTCGCACCACGTGTCCGGGCGGTCGCTGGTGTACAACGCGTGTCGGTCGCCGGACCCGGAGCAGATGCGATATGGGTGCGCCCCGACCTTGCAAGGCTGCAGCGTTTCAACGTCTCTGCGTCGGCGCTCGCAGCATCGCTCGACGCGGCGACAGCGATGGTGCCGAGCGGATATGTCAACCTCGGACATCAGGACGTATTCATGGAAGGCAGAAGTCTGCCGACGAGTACCTCCGGCTACGCGCGCATGCTCGTTGGGAGCCCTGGCGCCACGTTGCCTTTAGGCGCTGTTGCAGAGGTCATCCGGTCTGCGCTCCCGTCTCATCACTCCGTGAAACTCGATAACCGGCCGACCATTGCTCTAGTTGTTTTCAAGCAACCCGGTGCCTCGACGCTGCCCGTTGTCAACGAAGTTGATAAGGCTCTGCAGGAACTCGAACCCCAACTGCCCGGCGGCGCACGCTTTGTGCGAATTTACAGCCAGGGGCACATTGTCGGCGTGGTCGCATCGGATTTGACCAGGAATCTGGCCATTGGGGCCTTGCTCGCGGTTGCGGTCCTGTTCTGGATGCTTGGCGCGAGTCGCGGAATATGGGCGCTCGCGCTGAGCATTCCGTTGTCGCTGTTGCTCGGTATTGCAGGGCTGTACCTCATGGGGCAGACGCTGAATCTGCTGACATTCGGCGCCTTGTCAGTGGCCGTCGGCCTGCTCGCCGACGACGCCATCATCGTACTCGAGAGCATTTATCACCGCTGGGAGGCGGGTGACGGTCGCTGGGAAGGTGTTGCACGTGGCTTGCGCGACATAGCCGGTCCCGACATTTCAGGGACGATGACGACCGTCGCGGTATTCCTGCCGCTTGTGTTCGTGGGAGGCCTCGCCGGACTTTTCTTCGTCCCGTTCTCTCTTGCAATGACAGTGAGTCTCATTGCGTCACTACTTATTTCGTTGAGTCTGATTCCGCTTGTGCTGGGATTCATCGGACCGCATATCGAGAAGCGCGTCACATCTGGTTCGCGTGCGGTCGCATGGCTCAAAAGCCGCAACTTGCGCCTGTTCGAAGTTGCGCTGCGTCATCCGCGTGTTTCGCTGTGGTCCTGCATCGCCATTTTCGTGGTCTCGGTGGCTGGGCTTGTGCTGGTGCCCGTCGATTTCCTGCCGCTTCCGAACGAGGCCGTGCTACTCGAAAGTTTTACGCTGCCGCCGGGAACTTCATTGCATGACGCCCAGGACGCATCGGACCGCATCACGCAACGATTGATGGGGCTCGCGCCTGTTGCGCACGTGTTTTCCCGCGTGGGGTCTGCTTCGGGAACCTCATACACCGAGCCTGCCTATGCAGGCGAGATTCAGATTGCGCTAAAACCTGATGTGAACGCGAGCAGTCTCGACCGAGTCGGCAAGCAGGTTCTGGATGCCTCAAAGCTCCCGGCGGTCCAGACAGTCATCGGGACACCGACGCTCGAACGGGTGGGTGAAACGCTGTCCGGCCTGCCGCAACCGTTTGTCATCGATGTCTACGGCGATTCGATTGAAGCATTGCAGTCACTGTCGAACGAGGTTACACGTCGGCTCTCAGGGGTATCCGACCTCTCGGACGTCTTCAACAACGATGCCTATCCCGTAACAGAGTTGCAAATCACGCCCAATCCCGATGGTCTCGCGCTCCACGGCATTACGCCGGCGGCGCTTTTTTCCCAGTTGCACATCCTTCTGGCGGGACAAACGGTCGCCACCGTTCCAGAGGGCAATGGTCACCTGGATGTGTTCGTGAGACTCGCCGACCCCACGCATCTGTCCATCGAGCAGCTCAACCAGCTTCCTGTAATGGCCAATGGGTGGGTTGCGTTGAAAGACGTGGCGTACGTCCGCATGGCGACCGGACCCAACGTCATACGGCATCTGAACGGACTGCGGGCGGTCGAGATTCTGGCGACGCCCACTGCGCCGCTCGGCCAGGTCATTTCAGCGTCAAAGAAGGCCCTCGCGACGCTTCCCTTACCGGCGGGATACGAGGTGAGGTTCGGTGGCCTGTATCCGCAACTCGAACATGCCGCGCTCAATGTTGGCGTGGCAGCCGTAGTTGCTCTCGCGCTGATGCTAGGTATCCTGACACTGCAGTTCGATGGCCTCCTCGTGCCCGGTCTGCTTCTGCTGCAGATGCCGTTGGCGTTCTCCGGGGGAGCTATTGCCTTGGTGGTGAGTGGTGTCGGTCTCAACGCCATCGGTTTGATTGCGTTTCTTACCCTGATTGGAGTGAGCCTGAACCACGGCATCGTCTTGCTGCAGTTGGTAAAGCGAAACGAAGCGCAAGGACTCCCGGTGGTCGAAGCCGTGCGCGACGCTGTTGACGTGCGCTTCCGGCCGATTCTCCTGACTGTGCTGACAGCCTCACTGGGCCTGCTGCCGACCGCACTCGGTTTCGGTAAAGGCGCCGCCCCTGAACAGGGCCTGGCCATTGTTACGCTGGGCGGTCTGGTCTGGAGCGGTCTGCTAAGTACAAACCTGTTACCGGCGCTTTATGTGTACAGGCGTGAGAAGCAGCGTCGGAAGGTAACCTAAACCACCTCAGGGCGGAACAACGTCCGATACCATCGGTAGCACTTCATATTGATTTAGCCCCGACGTGCGGCCATACCGCCATCGAACCGGACGATTACAGAATCAGAAAGAATGCAGACTAATCTCAAGCCTCGCGCACGCACGCTCAGCCAGATTCCCCGTGGCGTCTGGATGCTCGGCTTCGTCAGCATGTTCATGGACATCTCGTCGGAGATTATCCACAGCCTCCTACCGATGTTCCTGGTGACGAGCCTGGGGGCGAGCGCCATGATGGTTGGACTCATTGAAGGTGTCGCGGAAGCGACCGCGCCCATCGTGAAAATATTTTCCGGTGCATTGAGCGACTATCTTGGCAACAGGAAATGGCTCGCTGTCATTGGCTACGGCATGGGTGCGCTCAGCAAGCCGCTTTTTGCACTTGCGCCTACGGCGGGGATTGTCCTGACCGCGCGCGTTGTGGACCGGGTCGGGAAGGGTCTGCGGGGGGCGCCGCGCGATGCGCTAGTAGCGGATATCACTCCGCCGCATCTGCGCGGTGCGGCGTATGGCCTGCGCCAGTCGCTGGACACCGTCGGCGCCTTCATCGGTCCGTTGCTGGGCGTCGTGTTGATGCTGCTTTGGGCAAACGACTTCCGCAGGATATTCTGGGTGGCCGTGATTCCGGGCATCGCCGCCGTGACATTGCTTGTGTTCGGCGTGAGGGAGCCGGAGCGTCAGTCAGGTGCGAAACGCGTCAATCCGTTGAGGCTCGAAAACCTGAAGAAGCTCAGCAGGCCGTACTGGTGGGTTGTATTTGTCGGTGCGGCGTTCACACTCGCACGGTTCAGTGAGGCGTTTCTCGTCCTGCGCGCCATGCAGGGCGGCGTACCCGTGGCGCTCGTGCCGCTCGTGATGGTCGTGATGAACCTGGTGTATGCGGCCTCGGCTTATCCATTTGGCAAGCTCGCTGACTCGATGAGTCACACCAGACTGCTAGCCATCGGTCTCGTCGTGCTGATTGTGTCGGATGTCGTGCTTGCGCACGGAAGTCACTGGCCAATCGTGCTGCTCGGCGTCATTCTGTGGGGCCTGCACATGGGGCTCACACAAGGTCTGCTGGCGACCATGGTCGCGCAAGTGGCACCACCCGAACTGAAAGGGACAGCGTTTGGCTTTTTCAACCTCACGAGCGGATTGGCAATGCTTGTGGCAAGCCTCGTCGCCGGCGAGCTCTGGGACCGGTTTGGAGCAGGCACAACGTTCTATGCAGGCGCTGGATTCTGTATCGCGACGCTGATTGCGCTCGTCGCGAGGACAACGATGTCTGGCGGTGAAGCATGAACTGGCGTTTGCTCTTCAACCGCATCGGAATCCGCAACCTGCTCGTTGCTGGCGTACTAGCTGTCGGTGGTACGTGGCTTTTCCTTGGCGTGCTGGAGGATGTCGTTAGCGGGGACCCGCTTGTTACGGTCGACGTCAGGATTCACGCGGCGCTCCAATCTATCCGTTTCCCGCTACTCGACTCCGTTATGGTCGCCGCCTCGGAACTGGGCGATGCTGCCGTCACCATCCCGGTGATTCTCGTCGTCCTTGCGTGGCTCGTCTGGCAACGTCGGCTGCGGAGCGCCACTTACTGGATACTGGCGACAGTGCTTGCACAGGCCTTCGTCGTAACACTGAAGTTTGCCATGCGCCGTGCGCGACCGTCATCGATGTATGAGGGCCTGCAGGGATTTTCCTTTCCCAGTAATCATGCAACGCTGAGCGTAGTCACCTACGGTTTTCTGGCATTTTTCGTTGCGCGCGCATGGGGCAGCGCCGCACGGCTGCGTATTGCAATTGCCACCGCGCTGTTTATTCTCCTGATTTCGTTCTCACGCCTTTATCTGGGCGTCCACTGGTTTTCTGATGTGCTCGCCGGAATCAGCTTCGGTGTGGCGTGGATAGCAACGGCAACTGTGCTACATCATGTAGGCGATGCAAGCCAGAGGGACGCTTCTTCACTCGGCGTGGCGTCCTTCGTCACGTTTGTCATCAGCGCGACGGTGCACATCATCATGCAACATGGTGCGGACATGACCCTCTACGCCCCCGGGTAGCGTGTTGGCAACCCTCTTGTTGTCACCGCGTGCGTCGATGCCAGAAGAGCACTTCATGTGCAGTGGGATTCGAACGTGGTTGATGTCACGCTGAAAGGTTGAGCGTTCAATGTGGGGCGGGGCGCAGCCGTCGTTGAATCAGTCGTCGTCATCACCGTGGCGATGGTGTTCCCATCCGCGGTGGCGCCCGTGGTCATGCCACCGGCGCCCGTCGCCGTAATCCTCGTCATAGCGGTATCCATAGCCATAGACCGGGGCGGGTGCGTAGACCACTGGCGGCGGAGCCTCGTACACAACAGGCGGCGGCGCAGCATAAACTGGCCCCGGCACGCCCAGAAACACGCCGATGTCCGCGTGCGCGAAAGCCGCGCTGGATGCGCATGCAGCGGAAATGCCAACTGCCAGAAAAAGGGTAGCGCGTCTCATGGTGTTCTCCTGTCCTGCCCACTTCCGACGGACGCCAGACAATGGTGAAACGATGCGGATTCTAGGTGTGGCGCGCGGCCGCAGGTGCGGCTGAAATGTCAATTCTGTAACCGGCAGTAACCTGCTTCGGATACTGCCGGTTCCGGCCGCGATTACGATGTGCTCAGCGAGTCGCCCGAGACATGGACGCGCTGTCCGACCTGAACCGGCGGCTGCGTCGAATAATTGAAATTCCGGTAGCTGCCGTCCTGCATTCTTACCTGCACCTGGTAGCTGGTCGCCTTACGCACCGCATGCTCGATGCCGTTACCCGCAAGTCCGCCGCCAACCGCTCCTGCAATCGTGGTCAGAACGCGACCGCGTCCTCCCCCGACCTGATTTCCCAACAGGCCACCAGCGACGGCTCCGCCCACGGCTCCGAGACCCGTTGTCGGTTCGGCTTCCTGAACGGTATTGACGGCAACCACTTCGCCGGCATTCGGGTCGACGGCGACCGGTCTTGGTGCGGGTTGTGCCGGGTTTTGATAGGTATTGTCGTTCGCATACCTCGGAGCCTGTTCGACCGTCGCGCTACGGTGATGATGGACGCGTGGTTGCGCTGACGTGTCCTCATGCGTGACGCGTTGCTCCGTGGCAGCTTGCGGTGAAGTCGCTGGGGCGCTCGAAACTTGAGCGGTCACTGGCGCAGCTGGCGTCGAAGGCGAGGTCGTTGCGCGTGACGTTGGCAGAATGCCGGTCATCGCAGCGATGCCTGTCGCGCTCGCCAGGATGACGGCCACAGCAGCACCGGCAACCAGCGGATGAATACGACTGCGTTGCGGCAGATTGGATGTCTGGTTGGTGTTCATGTCGCGCTCCGTTGACGTGTGTCAGCAAGAACGCGGGAGCCGGCAAACCGGTGGACGTAAAGTCCGCAAGATTTGTAAGCACTTGTAGCATTTCCCGACGGCCACCCAGGCTCCGGTTCTCTTCGAAGTATCGCCTCCGCTAGCGTCTGGTGCTCACGCTACCGCGCCAAACAAAGCGCCGACGCCTGATGACACGCCCATTGCCAGAGCACTCCAGAAGACCACGCGGATAACACCCGGCCCAACTTTCGCTCCACCGGCTTTCGCGGCGAGGCCTCCCAGAGCGGCCAGCGAAACCAGCGCAGAGAGGATGATGGCTGGAAGCAGTACCGATTCGGGCGTAAGGGCGGCGACGATAACCGGCAATGCGGCGCCAACCGCAAAACTTCCAGCGGAAGCCAGCGCGGCTTGCAGAGGTCGCGCAGCCGTGACCTCCGAAATGCCTAGCTCATCACGCGCATGAGTCCCCAGTGCGTCGTGCGCCATGAGCTTTTCAGCAACCTGGGTGGCAAGCGGCAAGTCCAGACCACGACTCACGTAAATTGCAGTCAGTTCCCGTTGCTCGCGGGAGAAGTCGGCATCGAGTTCGGTCTGCTCCTGGGCCAAGGATGCCTTTTCAGTATCCGCCTGCGAGGAAACGGATACATATTCTCCCGTCGCCATTGACATAGCCCCAGCAACCAGGCCTGCCACGGCCGTGAGCACAACGCTTCCATGAGCAGTGTGCGCAGATGCCACGCCGGCGACGAGGCTCGCCGTCGAGACAATCCCGTCATTGGCGCCCAGTACAGCGGCACGCAACCAGCTAATCGATTCGAGACGATGCTGTTCCTTGTGTCGCCTAGGCATAGCTCCTCCAAGTTTGAGATGTTAATTAACTGGCTCACAGCGATGGACACAAGGGCAGCTTGCATGTGTCGCTGCGAGGGCGACATCAGAGACGTCTGCCGTGCTTGGACTCGCTTGCTTATCGGGCATCCCGTGCGCAACAGCTTCCGACGCATATACCGGGCTTGCCATCAATTCTGAATACGTCGAAGCCCGGCGAGTTGACTGCCACAAGTCAGGCCGCCGCCTTCGATGGCTGAACTTCCACCGTGACGTGCGATAGCCCCTTGAAACGCTCGAGCACCGCATGATAGAAGCGTGAGTCTCGCTGTGGCTCACTGGTCGAGACCGACACTACCACGCTCATGTGGCCAGGCCCCACGCGCCAGACATGCAGGTCGACAACCTTGTCGCCATGGTCCTCGATGGCGTGACGCACGTTTTCCGCCATGCGCCTGTCCGGATTGATATCGAGCAGAATCGCACCGGTGTCGCGCATAAGTCCATAAGACCAGTTGGCTATCACCAGCGCCCCGATGATGCCCGCCAGCGGGTCCATCCAGAGCCAGCCGAAGGTGCGCGCCAGTACAAGACCAAGAATTGCCAGCACGGATACCGCCGCGTCAGCCATGACGTGCATATAGGCGGAGCGGATATTATGGTCCCTGCTTACAGCCTCATGCGTGTAGTGGCCATGCTCATGCTCGGCAAATTCGACTTCATGGTCGCCGTCAGACAAACTCACAATCGCTCTGAATGCGTGCGGCTCCGGGATTTCGTCTTTCGATTCCAGGTAACCACCACGGTCCCCCAGCACAAAAACCTGACGCGCCCCGTCCGGTCTGACGGTCGTGATAGTCATCGTTGATGCGACCATGCGCGAGTCCGGTGATTCCGGAGTAATCCGGAAGACGGGCGGCACGCCGTCCTCGAAAATTGATACCGCGAATACACCAGATGGGGCGACAATCTTCTGCGCTTCCTCTTCGTGAGCGTGGTCGTCATGACCATGACCATGCCCATGTCCGTGGTTATGACCATGGCTATGGCCGTGATGGTCGCCGCTCAGAAGCCAGACACTCGCGAGGTTGACCAGCAAGCCGACCACTGCGATGGGAATTGCCTCGCCGAAATGGATAGGAATCGGCGCAAGAAATCGGGAGACCGCCTCGTAACCAATCAGCAAGGCAATCATTGCCAGTACGATGGCGCTGGTAAATCCGGCCAGGTCGCCGAGCTTGCCCGTGCCGAACACGAAGCGCGAATCAGAAGCATGTTTGCGCGCGTATGTATAGGCAAGTGCTGCAATCAGCATCGCACCCGCATGCGTCGACATGTGCAGTCCATCGGCGACCAGCGCAAGCGACCCGAACATACTGCCGCCAACGATTTCAACCAGCATCATGGCACTGCACAGCGCAATCACGGCCCACGTCTTTCGCTCGTTCTTTTCGTGACCAGCGCCAAGGAAGATGTGGTCATGCCCTGCGCCGAACGCGGCGTCTTTGAAATCATTCATTTCCAACCCAATCACTTGAAATAGCTGTGAACAACTTCGATGAGCTGTTCCGTGGCGCTGTCGCCGTGTTCCTCGCCGTTTTCAGCATCGACAAGGTGGTTCCGGATGTGGTCCTCCAACACAACTGCCAACAGGCCGTTCATCGCTCCCCTGCAACTCGTAATCCGTTGCAGGACGTCGGAGCACCCGTGCTCTTCCTCAAGCGCACGTTCGATGGCCTCGACCTGCCCTTTGATACGGCGGACCCTGTTAAGAAGCTTCTGTTTTTCCTGAACTGTGTGACTCATCGCGCCCTCCGGATACCCCACCGGGGTATATAATTGCTCCGAGTCTACCATAGGGGGTAGGGGTATCATTTGTTTGTGTGAAATTATCCGTGCTCGCTGATTTCGCCAGATGCCTCCCAAACCCGGTTAATGTTTGCAGCCGTCATTCATGAATGCACGTCACAACGCCGCTTTTACCGCTCTGCTAGCAGCCGCGCTATTCGGCGCGACAACGCCGCTCGCCAAGACGCTGCTTGGCACGCTGTCGCCCTTCATGGTCGCAAGCCTCTTCTACCTGGGCAGTGGCGTTGGTCTTGCTCTCGGAATTTGTGTTCAACGCCTACGCCGCACGACTGGAGAGCGCCAGAACGAAAGCCGGATTCAGGTCGCCGAAGTGCCCTGGCTTCTCGGGGCAATCGCAGCGGGCGGGGTGGCCGGACCTGCGCTGCTGATGCTCGGTCTCAGCACAACTCCCGCTGCAACCAGTTCCCTACTACTCAATCTTGAAGGCGTATTCACGGCGGTGATTGCCTGGGTTGTGTTCCGCGAAAACGTCGACGTCCAGATATTTCTTGGGATGGTCGCGATAGTGGTAGGCGGTGTCGTCCTTTCGTGGCAGCCTGGCGACACTGCCGTCTCGCTCGGTGCACTGCTCGTCGTTGCAGCCTGCGTTGCGTGGGCGGTCGACAATAACCTGACGCGAAAGGTCTCGGCGAACGACGCGATGGTCATTGCCTGCCTGAAAGGGCTTGTCGCAGGCTCAGTCAATCTGTGCATCGCGCTGCTTCTCGGCGCGCATCTGCCAGGCGCCGGGAAGGTGGCGGCTGCCATGCTGACCGGCTTCGCTGGCTACGGCGTGAGTTTGGTTCTTTTTGTCGTCGCCCTGCGAAATCTGGGTACCGCCCGAACCGGCGCGTATTTTTCAGTCGCCCCGGTATTCGGCGTCGCGTTATCGCTTTTCCTCTGGCCCGAAGTGCCATCGCTGTCTTTCTGGATTGCCGCGGCACTCATGGCTTTGGGAATCTGGCTTCATATCCGTGAGCGGCATGAACATCCGCACACTCACGAGGTTTTGGGCCATAACCATCGACACCGGCACGACGAGCACCACCAGCATACGCATGATTTTGATTGGGACGGTGAGGAGCCGCACACGCATCCTCATCAACATGCGCCTATCACTCACACGCACGCGCACTTTCCCGACATCCATCACCGGCATACCCATTGACGTGCGAAGGACGGCAAACGGCTATTTGGGCCTTCTATTGACGGGCGGCCGCATAAGCAGCGTCGGCAGCTGGTGCTGGTATAAGGTCCCTCAAAGAACAAACAGTCGCAGCGCGAGTCCTATTACACCGCATGCGAGCACGACCGGTATTACCCCGACCTTGAACCGGAACAGTGCGATACCGGCGGTCAGCCCTATAAGCAGCGAGGGCCATTCGAATCCGCCCTTGATGCCATGCGGCCACAGCACGTGAAGGGCAAAAAACACGGCGAGATTCACGATGACGCCAACCACAGCGGAAGTGATGGCTGTCAACGGCGCAGTAAACTTCAGATTACCGTGGGTGGTTTCGATGAAGGGACCGCCGAGCAGAATGAACAGGAAAGACGGCAGGAACGTAAAGAACGTCACGACGATTGATGCGGCGACCGCTGAGGCAAATATTGCATTCGGCCCGAACACTGCCTTGGTCCAGCCGCCCACGAACCCGACGAAGGAAACGACCATGATGAGTGGTCCAGGCGTCGTCTCTCCGAGCGCCAGGCCATCTATCATCTGCAACCCGGTCAGCCAGTGGTAGTTATCAACGGCGCCTTGGTACACATACGGCAACACCGCATACGCGCCCCCGAAAGTGAGTAAAGCGGCTTTCGTGAAGAACCAGGCCATTTGCGTAAGCGTTCCCGTCCAGCCGTACATAAGCGAAAGCACCGTGATGGCCACGAGCCAAATCAGCATGAAGACCGCAAGCACGACCGTGAACCGCTTCCATGTGAAGAGCGCATGACGCGGGGTGGGCGTGTCGTCGTCAAGGAGTGCGGGACCAAACCCCTTGTCGCCCGACTTGTGTCCGCCTCCGACCACGAATCTGGACGGAGCGTATTTACCTCCAATGTGCCCAATGATGCCGGCTACCAGGACGATGAGAGGGAACGGGACATTCGCTACGAAGATAGCGAGGAATGCCGCTGCTGCAATTGACCACAGCCACGCATTCTTCAGTGCGCGAGAGCCAATCCTGTACGCGGCGAAGACAACGATGGCCGTGACCGCCGGCTTGATGCCGTAAAGCACGCCTGCTACGGCCGGGACACTGCCAAAGACCATGTAGACCCAGGAAAGTCCTATCAGGATGAAGAGGGACGGAAGAACGAAGAACCCTCCGGCGATTATGCCGCCCCAAGTGCGGTGCATCAGCCAACCGATGTACGTGGCCAGTTGCTGCGCCTCCGGTCCGGGAAGGACCATGCAGTAGTTCAACGCGTGCAGAAATCGCTTCTCGGAAATCCAGCGTTTTCGCTCGACCAGGTCCTGATGCATGATGGCAATCTGCCCGGCCGGACCTCCAAAGCTGATAAAGCCTAGCTTGAGCCAGTACCAAAGCGCCTGGCCGAAGGTTACCGACTCGACCGCCTCAATGCGCTGATTGCTCATTTCGTTATCTGGTGCCAGTTGACTTTGTTGCACTTAAAACTCCGAATGCTTCAACTTGCGATTGAATATTCAGCGGTGTGCCGGTACCTCGGCGGCGTCACCCCAGACGGGTGTTGTAAGTCGCGTGGGCGCTGACTGCGACATCGGTTTCCATGGCGATTGGCAACGGACACTGTGAACGGAGAAAGCTACTGCGAAACCATTCAGAGGCCCGTTCACCTCCGTCGCCTGGCTGCTCCCTTTTCCACCGCCGCAAAATGCGCGAGCAGCGAGTCAAGCATCTGGCTCATTTCGTCCAGCAGTTCGTCGTCGCTCAGGCCGCGCTGTGTGGCGCCTGTCATCACCGCCTCAAACCCGGCCGCCTCGGGAACGACGATGCCGCCGACATCGAGCGAGTGAACCATGCTTGAGAGTCCGGCCATACCCGGCTCTTCGTCGATACCGAAGCTGGCCGCTAAGACTTCAAAGGTCACGCGTTCATTGATGTGCGTAAATGTGGCGCCATCAAAATCGAAACCGACCGCCCCTGGGGGGCAATCATCCGGAGAGGCAAGCCACTTGAAGCGGGCGTTACGGTCGACGAATCGCCTGATGAGCCATGCGCTTGCCACGCGGTCGACCCAGAGCCGCCGACGGGTTGCCCAAACTCGGCCCTGGTACTCCTCTGGCTTAAGACGGGTTATCGTGCCTTCCGTCTGATGGGGTTCCCCAGGGGACAGCACCGCATCCGTAGCGGCGACGAAGTCTTGCCAGGCTGACTGGGCACGGACCGTGGCTTCGTTCGGAAAGAAGTCGATGCCCGAAAGCGCTTCAAACTCTTTTCGCGTTTTTCGCAGGACCTTGGTGATGTCCGCAGGCGCAAGGCTTGCGAGCGACTTCCGGCTTTCGTCGAGTAAGCGCCGCAGCGTCGCATATTCGTCGGCTCGGTCGAACAGCCCCCGGAATTCCTGCTCCTGCACCGCATCGCGGCTTGGGAACCGCATCAGATAGGCTGTGCCCCCCGCCTGGCTAATACCCTCGCACATTTCTCTCATCTCGCTGCCCGCGCCTTCGCCGTCCGGAAGCAGATACACCCCGTCCCGCAAGACAGCGCAGCCTCTGGTTTTCAAGGCACGCCAATAACGCATGCGCGCGGTTGCGTTGTCGGTCGGGAGCGTGAGCACGAGGAGAAGCCAGTCGGTTAACTCATTCATGTTACGTACTCTACATAATAGTTGCGAACGCTACAAATCATTTTTGTTTTGTGCGCAATTCAGGCCTACGATTCGTCGCAGGAGCGGGCGACTCACAATTCGCGCCCGGCCAATCCGGGGCTTTCAAAACGCGCGTTTGGTCGGCGGATGTGACGCCGCAGCCGAGACAGGTGGCTCTCGCGAACGAACGGAGAAGCATGTGGCGACCCGAAGAGATTTTCTGCACAAGACGACTGCAGTAGGCGCAGGCCTGGTTCTGACCTCCGCCGATGTACTGCAGGCAGCTGAGGAAACTGTGGACAGTGACAAGCTTGTAGACGCGGACGGCAAGTATTCGGCGGCGCCACTGCCATTTGCATACGACGCACTCGAGCCGATTATTGATGCTCGAACCGTCGAAGTTCACTACAACTTCCATCACAAGCCAGCAGTGGTCGCGGCTAACAAGGCGGAGGAGGCGCTTGCGAAGGCACGCGATTCAAACGACTTTGCATTGGTGAAGTTCTATGAGAAAGAGTTGGCGTTGCAGCTCTCGAGCCACATCCTGCACACGATTTATTGGACCAGCATCTCGGGCAAAGGCGCCGAACCGAAAGGCGAACTGGCCAAGGCTATCGACACGAATTTTGGCTCCTATGCCAAGTTCAAGGCTCAGCTATTCGCAGCGACGCTGGCGGTCGAAGCATCGGGCTGGGGCGTCGTCGGATACCTTCCGGCAACCGGGAAGCTGATGGTGTTGCAGTGTGAAAATCATCAGAAGCTGACAGCGTGGGGTATTCAACCCATCCTTGTTCTCGACGTTTTCGAACACGCGTACTACCTGCGGTACCAGAACAAGCGCAACGAGTACCTCACCCAACTCTTCACGCTGTTGAACTGGGAAAATGCTGCACAACGATTCAGTGCCGCACAGCCAACGCGGAGGCCGACATGAAATGGGTTACGCGTGAACGTCCGAAAATCGACCGTATAGCCTGTCCATGGCTGATTGCCCGATTCATCGATGAGTCGCCGGAGTTTCTATTCGTATCAACAGACCAGGTGCCGGTCGTCGCCGAGCGTGAGGGCGCGATACCGTTCGACATTCCCGGCGTAAAGCTCTCACACGTTGGCGAACATTGCAGCTTCGATACTTTCCTCGCGGAATATCAGTTGACCGACCCGGCTCTGGCCGCACTTGCAGTCATCGTACGTGGAGCAGATACGGCTCGGCTCGACTTGGCTCCGCAAGCCCCAGGGCTGCTGGCCTTGTCTCTCGGTCTATCGCGAATCTATGCGGACGACCACGAGATGCTTTCTTATGGCATGGTCATGTATGACGCGCTCTACGCGTGGTGTCGCGACTGTCAGAGCAAAGCACACGGCTGGCCGCCAGCGTCGTAGGAACGATGATGCTGGGGCAACATTGTGGCTTTTTCGAACATGTTCTTGACCCTCCGCGCCTCCGCCGCTGCAGCGCTTGCAATCGTCGTAATTGCATCTGTTTCGAACCGCACAAATGGCACAGAAGAAGCGGTTGAAGCCTCCAATCTACCTCTGCAGAAAGTTGCCGACGTGCCTCTCGGCGGTGGGACAACGCGCTTTGACTACGAAAGCTTTGACCCAAGCCGTCATCTGCTATTCATCGCGCACCTGGGCGATAGCGAAGTCGTCGCTTTCAACACGGAGATGTCTCGTGTCGTCGGGCGTGTCGCGAACGTCAGTTCGGTTCACGGAGTGCTGGCGATTCCAGAACTGGGACGTGTCTATGCGTCCGCTACTGCCGCAAACGAGGTAGTTGCCATCGACATGGCGACGCTCGGAATCACAGCTCGCATGCCCACAGGCGCATATCCAGATGGGATGGCCTACGCGCCTGACGCACACAAACTTTATGTCTCAGATGAAGCCGACGGGACTGTGACGGTCGTTGATGTGACGTCTAACCGGCGAGTTGGAACCATCCCGCTCGGTGGCGAGGCAGGGAACACTCAATATGACCCCGTCTGGAAGCACATTTTCGTCAACGTCCAGACGCGAAATCAACTAGTTGAAATCGACCCGACCAGTGACCGGATTCTCGCGCGCGTTGACTTGCCCGGCGCGAAGGGAAACCATGGGCTGCTGATAGCCTCCGACCAGATGCTGGCTTTCATCGCATGCGAAGGAAACGACCGGCTCATTGTTCTCGACATGCGCACGAGGCGCGTGACATCGTCGTTTGAAGTCGGAAAGGAGCCGGATGTCCTCGCGTACGACCCTTCATTGCATTGGTTATACGTCGCCGGCGAGGCGGGTGTTGTCTCGATGTTTCGAGTGGGAGCCGGCGGGGTCTCGAAACTGGGTGACGGTCATGTCGGCCCGAACGCGCACGTCGTGGCGGTAGACGTCGAGACACACCGCGCCTACTTTCCACTCAAAAACTTTGGCGGACAGACGATGCTGCGCATCTTACAGCCGAAGCATTAGAGAGGCCCGCGCTTCGCGTGAGGCTCTGACGACCTTGCAGCTACAACGTGGGCAACCGCTCAAAGTTGTCAAAGCAGGCAAACGGTGGCGGAACTTCCGTTACGTCAAACTCGTCGACGCACGCATGCGGTTGCGGGCCTTACCGGCGACGCCGAGTTCTGACGCGCGGCGTAAGCACGCCTCCCGATAGCCCACACCCTGCACCTGGCCACACACTTGCGCCAATCGTATCTCAAGCGGCTCGTCCTTATCGTGGGATTCCATGGGCGTACTCCGGTTGCAGGTCGATGCACTGACGAGCGAGGTTCAATGAGGCGGTTCGGCTGCAATCGCATATCGGCGTATTTTCTCTCAAAGACTCTTTGTGCAGATGCCAAGGGCGCGGGCCGTCTCGGAAATGTGGCCCTGGTGCTGCAGCAGCGCCGCGGAAATCAACGCCTTTTAGCACGCGGCCAGTAGCCGTCGAGCGGAGCGTCTATAACGGTAGCAGCGCAAGCACACGATATCGCCGAAAAATTTATTTGCAGCGGCGTGACCGAAAACGAAGCCGCTCACGCTGACCGGCTATTCACAGCGCAACTCACAGCGAACTTCGCGTCGCCTTTGGCGGCTAGAATATGGAGGAATGTATGAAAAGCCAGGGGCTCGAATTCAGCGCGGCGCTGTCATTTTCAGTAGCCAGCCACGACTCACAATCAGGCATCGCATCTGGACGCGGCCATGTCTGCTTTGTTCGGGTGCGAGCACCTGCCTGCGGGTTGCCGCCGCGCAACCGGTAGGGCTTTAGCGGTACATGCAACTTCGGCGCGGCTAACGCACGAGCCGACGTCACTGGACAAACACCATGAAAATGCTGACGATTGAATTTATGTTCGACCGCGACGCATGGGCGTTGACCGTGAACCACGCCACAACTTACGAAACGACTTTTACCTGATAGCCCTGTTCGCCGTGCTCCGCCACGGCAGCAGTCTGCCGGGTCCTCAACCTGCATGTCACGTCCGCTGAGTTGGTCACCAACCGATACCCAGCTCCGTTGCGCGTCTCGATGCGCTGAGTGCCGAGCTTCTTTCGCAGGCTATGCACATGCACCTGGATTGCATTGCTCTGGACTTCTTCTCCCCAGCCGTAGATTTTCTCTTCAAGATAAGCGGCGGAAAAAAAGCGGTTAGGCTCCGTTAAGAAGATGCGCAATATTGCGTACTCTCTGGCCCTTAACGCGATAGGCACATCATCAGCCCACACACTGCATGAAGCATCGTCGAGCGTCAGCGTGCCATAAGACACGACGGACCGCAGTTGTCCGGTGCGCCGCCGCATAAGTGCGCGAATCTGCGCTGTGAGTTCAGTCATATTGACGGGCTTTTCGAGGCAGGCGTCGGCACCCGCCTCAAATGCGAGGGTCCGCTCCGCAACAGAATGCTGCGAACTGAAAGCCACAACGCTTGCCCTACTGCCGCCAGCACGATATTCCTTGAGGATTGAAAGGCTGCCAGGGTCGCCTTCGATTCCGAAAAGAATCAAATCATAAATGTCATTTTCGAGCGCGAGTGCGGCGTGGCGACGGCTGCTAACGCGGTCGACAGCGTAACTTCTCGCCCGCAAAGCCTCCCGCAAAACTTCAGCGAACGCGTTGTCGTGCTCATATATCAATACACGCATAGGTCAACCCGTATTCACATACCTTTGCTCCGCATGTGCCCGCCCCTCAACTGGCAGGACCACGCCCAGATTGGAATTGAGGCATCAATGGAAGGCAAGTGTACTCAAGCCTGACCACTTTCGCAGCGAATCGGGCAAACATCCCCGAGTGGCTCAGAAAGTATTGATATGCGAGTAATCTGGCCCGCGTTCGTGAGGGTATAAATGGCGTAATGGTCGAATGCACCCGCGCAGCACACACGCGCGAAGTTGGTGCAACGGCAGCTAACTTCGCCGCTTCGGTGTTCGCGGCCGAACTTGCACCGAATCATTACCCCATCACGGCGCTATTCAGCGAGTTGCGGACATCTCTGTATGGCAAGCTGGGACAAAAAGCAGGAGCAACGGACTGAGTCGCGGCCCGGCCCAGATGACTTCGAGTGGCGCGCTCTTCGCGTGAGAGACATAGTCGTGCGTGAAACAAGTGCATCACCATGCGGCGCCAATGCGACCTTGTCGGTAAGCGAGATGCGCCGTCGGCTTCCGCTATGCTGACTAGCCTCGCCGATAGGAGCCAGTTCTCGCGCTACACTTGCAGAAAGTCGATGCACGGGTGGGCCTTCATGCAGTTGCGCGTTACCAACCGAGTAGCACGCGCAGCCGTTCCATAAGCCAATCCGTTTCAACAACGCTTGTCCATCGCTTGCCTTCAATGGCTCGTCGCATTCGTCGGAGCGTCGTATCGTGCGAGTGCTCGGGAAACTTTGCAGCGTCCTTCAGCGTTTTGGAAACCAGCTGCCGCGCCAGGTCCTCGCAAATGTCCCATCGCTGATATCTTTCTGGTGCCGTCAGGCCGACGATAATCCTTCCGGCAATTCTCCGCGCTGCGAGTTTTGGTTGCGACCCGGACAGTGACGCTGGCGTCGTGTCTGAGGGAAAGTCGTCAGGTATCTGCGAGCTCAACTTTTCCTCAATCAAGAGCTGCTCGACGTCGAGCATGAGCGCACCAACGCAGATATCTTCGTCCAATTGGTTCCAACGGAGCCGCGCGCCGGCCGCGCAAACGTGGACTTCATGTCGCTGCTCGGGCGTCGCCCCTAGCAATCGAGGAAACCATCGAAACGGGACTCGAAATTCTCGACCGTCTTTGAGCAGGAGGGTGAAGTCACGTTCATTCACGGCCACCGAGATTGCTGTTGGTTCATCGGGATTTGTCATTCGTTCTCCCTGCTCATTCGTCGACTAGAAGTGCTTGCAAAGCTGACCAATGAGACGTTTAGCGATTTCGACGAAGCTCTCGTGCTTATCGCGGAGCACCGTCTCTGGATGCAGCACAGTGCCTGAGGCAGCGACGACTCGGACTCGGACGTACTCACCGTCCACAACGATTTGCACGCAAGCCTCCGACGTCGGCGTAGCATCTCCAGCAGTTTGTCGCTCAACAAAGAGGCTAAATTTCCGAACGTCCGGATACGGTCCCATCGGCCATTCGTATCCGTGCGCATGGAGAGCCTCGGATGCACGTTCCCATAGTGCTCGGCGCGGGTCAATTTCTGTGCTCGCCGTGTACAACGGCGTGACGCCGGCGGGTTCGGTTTCGTGCGTGCCTTCGTATGTTGTAACAGTAGTACGCGACCACTCGCTCGCCCATGCTGTAGCCTCCTGTCGCAACAGTTTGAAATCATCGTCCGCGTCGAGCAGCTCGATGGGACGACAGCCGCCCAAGCTAGCGCGAGTCGACGACAGAAAATCGAGGCGACTCCAAGCAGGTGCGGGAATGAGGATGCGGCAGATTGCCTGCAATCGCTTTCGGTCAAATGTTGAGTCTGCGAGCAGTGCGGGGTAGTAGAGGGCTCCGTCGACCTCTAACGTGAACACGCTGCAGTCTGTCAGCAGCTTGCTGAGACGCCGCGGAGTGGCGCCGAGGCGTTGGCGGAAGTCATCTTCTGAAATCAGCTCGCCATTTGCAATCATGGCGTGGCGGGCATCGAGGGCTTGCTGCCAAAGATGCTCGCGTAGAGCGTTGCCGCCGACGTCCTCGTCGGCTTCGATGTAAGCCTGCCGAACAATGTCTTCTATGTGAGCAATCACCTCATCGGGGAGCTTTTGGAACTTAGTGCGGTCGGCGGTCGGGAGCCGGAAATTGTTCGCCGCGATTTTGCGCACAAGGGATGACGCTACGAATTGTGGGAGGTCGTATTGGGCGTCGATGCGTTGCATGGCAATGTCCCAACCGCTCGTGGACATGTAATCCCCCTATCATCTCAATATTCCTGTCGCGCGCACTGCATCGCACTGTCACGAGGGCCAGCGCGATTTGCTCCGGCGCTCGTATATAAGAACCTTCCTTCCGACTTGGATTTTTCGACTGATTCGACGCGTTCCGGTCGATACCACTGGAGTCATAGGCACTTGCGTGGACACTCCAGCGTTGTACTCGCTGAGTTGCGTGCCGGGAGCGATGTCGATACCCAGTTTGCGAAAAGCTTCTGATGCGATTGCCTCGAAGGGAGCGGCCGGCGCAGGTCTTCCCGTGAACCGATTGATTCGCGTTTTAGCGTAGATACCCCTACCGACGCGTACGAGCTTTCCGCTTTTGAGCAGTGTCGCGAGAACGCGGGTCAACTGCGCTGGACTCCCGAGGTCAGACAGCTCGGAGCGAAGAATCACAACGCCCCTCCGCCGGATAATCGAGCGCATGACGCGGGTTTCCAGTTTCATCGCGAATTGTCCTAGGCTGGCCGGCGTACGTCAGCGCAGAGTCCGCGGGCGGAGGTCTGAGCCCAGTTGTGAACAACATCCACCGACAATCAGCCGGGGCGCGTCAAACGCGAAGACTCTTCTTCTGTTAGGAGCAGGACGACTGAGACTGTCGCGTAACTAACTTGTTCGCAGTCGGTGCGAAGGTCACGGTGAGCCTCACCGGGGTACAGGAGTTCGTATTGACGCCCTTTGTCTACACCCGATTCGTGGGTCCATCTGACGTCACTCGAGACGATATCTCTGACTTCCTGCTCGTCTGCACCGGGCGGCATAAACATCAGTCGCGCCTCGGGGTCTGCGCGCCGCAGCAATTCCAATAATTCGGATACTTTCATGATTCACTTCGTCTCTCTTTCGTCGCGGCCAGCAGCGCCGCAGTTTGACTGTTAACGTACTCGGCAAGGCCGCAAGCCTCTTCAGGGGAGCAAGGCTCTGGGAGCAGCGGCTGTAGGTATGACGGCCACCGGAAAAGTGCTTCAACTAGAGTCCGCTCGCCTGCAGACAGCGGGAGTGCCTGAAGCAGTTGCTCAACGACGCTGGCGTCCGGATGCTCGAGGTTATCGATGCAACCACCTTTGCTAGCAAAGTATTCGACGCAGCAGAAGTACATTGCTTCCCACGCGCATTTGAGCCGTGTCGAAGACGATAACTCTTCACGCAGCGCATCGTTCAGATAGTCGCGACTGGCTGCCATCCGTATGCTGTCAATTTTCTGCACAATCTCCTCCATTCCACTCCACGCTGGGCTTCTCAAGTTGGTCGTGGATTAGAAAGCCGACCGATAGCTACCCAGAAGACTTGTCGGCAATCAAGGCTTGGAAGCTGTTTCGAGCCACTCTCGTAGCTGTTTGCGAGCTTCCGGCGAGCCGAGTGCTGTTTCCGAATCTGTGTGCAGGAAGTGCTCTTCAAAACCCGGCGGCACGCCCCATGCGTCATCGTCCAATGCCAACCATTTCGCTACGCCGTGTTTGGCTGCGTGCCGCATGATGGACATCGTTTTCGCTGTGCCATCTTTTATTTCGCCTAGTCGAGGCGGCGTTCCAAGCGTCGTGCCAACGACTTTACGGCGCAGATGGTCTGGTAACAGGGCGATGGTCCTTCCGGCGCCCAGGCTTTGCAGCCAGGAAGTGGTGAGGACGAGTTGTACCTGCGAGTAGGGTGCGAGAATGTCAACGAGATAAGGCACAAACTCAAAAGGCCGCCGTCCCGTATCCAATGCGATATCGCCGACCTCATTTATTAGGCCATGACCAACGTTGAGCACGCCTCCGAAATTAAGGTAGAGCGTTGGTTCGTCGGCCAACAAGTGTTGCGAATGCCTGACTGGTATTGTCATCTTCTCCTCCGCTTCCGAGCGCGACGTAGTTCCGTTGATATGCCCGGGACGTTTAGAGTCGCAGGCATATCTGCGGCAGCGAGCGCGAATATAAGGGCGTTCCGCCGTCTTGCCGCCCGCGCTACGTCACCGCGCGGGTTTAGCATTGCCCTCGAGAATGCCTGACAGAGAAGGCAAAAAATGTCTCGATTTGATATCCGTGTTTCACCTCGCCGCGTCAGAGCTTTGCGGCGCCGCGCCAAGTGTCGCCCGAGTAGACGGGCGAATTCCTTCGCGACTCCACTCAGCGCATATGTGAGAACGCGCGATGTCTCGGAGCCGATGGCGACGTGCCGTCCATGGCGCTTAGACCTCATGTCGGGGGCGTCGACTGTGATATGCCGGCGCATGAGGAACTCTGCAATGCAAACATTTGCTCAAGGCGGCGAGCAAGTAACTTCTGCACGTCTTGGTCGCCAAGACCGACACCGTGCTGACAGTGAATTAAACGAGACTCGTAACCGTTAACGCCTCTCCGGTCGTCGTCAATCGCAAGCCAGCGGTTGAGCCCGTAACGTCGCACGTGGCGAAGAACTTGAGCGCCTCTTGGAATCTTGGACCACTCGGACACTGGCCCATCTTCTGGGTGATAAGTTGAGTCAACAATGCGCGCTCTTAGTGAGGCAATCGGGAAGCGCGAGCGGGTTTCCTCGAACCCCAACTCCTGCACCCAGGATGTACTTAACACGATAGCGACATCGCGATACGGAGCAAGAATTCGTTCGAGCAAATCGGCGAACTCGAAGAAAGGGGTGCTTGATGACCCTGGAACAATTCCGTCTTTCGTTCGATAAGCATTCGTGCGGTGCAGGCTGTGGTCGAGGTCCGTGTAAAGGACCTGTGAGGCGGCCGTTATGCGACGCGGACTGCACGATTGGTGGTCGATGGCCCGACCTCTCCTCTCTGGAGACTCGCGGTTCATATCTGCTTGCTCTTCAGTGCGCCCCAGATTTCCGGTAATGCGACTGCGGACAGCTCAAGGTCAACGTCAAGCGGATAGTGCTGGAGCACGCCTACCGCGACGGAGCGGAGCAGATTGACCACAGTGATTTCGTCACCAGCGGCGAGCGTCTGGAGCAACTGCCGAGCGTCTAATATGGCGCGAGTTCTTTCTTCAGGGGTGATGTTCATTGCCAGTTCTCCTGAAACAGTTCGTCCGTAACGTCGGTTTAGCCTGAAACGCCATGACGGTCGCGCCATTCGTCCCGAACATATTGACTGACGACAGCGCCCCCCTGGAGGTCCAATCAACACCTGATGATGTGATGCCTCGCCGTCGGTCAGCGTCGAAAAATTGAACGGGAGAACTGATGTGGCCGTCGAGTCTATGAACGTTCCTGCCGACAAACTTACTGCTCACTCAACCGCGCTGCCATCCCTATGCCCATTTTCGACTCCGAAGTCTGAGGTGGGCGCAAGTCGGGTGGTTGGTCCGGTGCAGCCCACATGCCTCGCAGGCCATCTAGGACGCAGGAAAGCGCTTTTAGAGAGCGTGCAGGCGGTACGAGCCACTAAGGAAAGGCTCAATGCGAAGGAGTGTCGTCAAATGCCGTCGGTCTGGCGACGCTGTTGGTTGAGATAAATATCTCACTTTCATTCTAGGTCGCGTGAGGGAAAAGGCAAGCCCCGCGACATGTGGAGGCGGCGCTTAACGCGGGCCGGCATGTCGCTCATCCCTGGGAGGTCAGGTGCTAGGGTTGCCCTCGAGAGGCTCGCGGTCGAAATTTGCGGCCGCATGCAAATCGGCGAAGTCCAAGTATTGCTCGAGACTACTGCTGCCGAGCGCGGCGATGCATTGGAGAAATAGGGAGAGCGGGACAGAGCCGGAAGTCAGGTGAGTGGTAAGCGTGCGCTGGGAGATGTTCGTGCCCATTTGTCCTAGGCGCCGATTCAACTCGGCCGGCGTTACCCACGGCTGACGAGCAAGCTCTGCTGCAACCACGGCCCTCGCCCTGTCGTCCCAATCACCACTCGCGTGGATGGCAGTCTGCCAGAGAGCTGGCGCAGTCGCACCAGTTACCGAGATTACCTGAAGGAGGAGGCTCAGCCTCATCGTACCGCGTGAAATTCGGTTCGTCAGGGCGCGTATCGACTCTGGCGAACCGCGTTCTGCGAACTCCTCGATGAGCTCGGCGTAGGACTTGTCCTTGCGCGCGAGCGCAACGCGGATAACTCTGGATGCAAGCCTCTGCCAAACCGAATCGACCTCGCTCACGTTAGATTTCCTTGTTTTCCACCGCGATTGTCCTAGACTGAAAGTGAGAGATAAATCTCACTTGAGAAAGATAAAAAAACAGCGCTTGCGAGCACCCAGCGCAGGAGGGAGTTCGCGCAGAACTGACGGACAGAGCAGTCGATTTTAGATGGATGGGCAGGCGACCACCAGCTTTCACCGCAGCCCCTTACCTCACGTCGGGTATACGCCAGCGATTTCGTCCGGTTGATTTCACTGACGTTACCCAACGTGCATCCGACGAACATATCATTTGCCGGACTGCAGGGGTGCATATCAAGCAACTCAAATGCAACGTTTGCAAACTGAACGGGCATTTGCGCACCTTTGCGTGCGGTCCGCCGACCGTAATGCGCCGGACCTCTGATAGCAATCCGCGTGGACACGCGCAGCGCGGAGATTTTGGGCCAATGCGGTTGGCACTGGAACACGCGTGTACTCGCTCATTCAAAGCGGAAGGGCGAGTAACCATAAATGGGCTTCGTCTTACAGCTGGCGTCTATTCAGCCCTCATAGCGTCCAGTGTGAGAAGACGCATAAGGTTATCTAAAGTGATAGCCCGAACGCGGTGGTCCGATTTGGCTACGATTGCGCAGTAAATTCACTTTAGATTTTTTGAGACGACCGCACGGAAGCCCGATGGAATAAGCTTTTCGTGCTCGACTTTAGGTCGTCAACATTGCGCTCACAACAATGTACACGGTGTATATTTTAAGGATGCCTAATTTCATAAACACATGATTTGTAAGTGATTTATAAATCATCTAAATTTTAAGAAATACAGGTCTTTTTTTAGAGGTATGAAGGGGTTATTGACGGACGTCGGGAATTGTGCATCCGAATTTTCGCTGTATCGGAAGCGCGTTAAGTCCAGTTGGCTCAAAAAAGATTTAAATTTTTTTGAAGCTGCCAATTCTTTGTTCAGAAAGGAAAAACGCCTCGACATTGTTGCGAGCGGCGCCGGGAATCAAGCATAGCCTCTTGCAACGAACCGCTCAGCGTGAAATTATCCCCTCCACTTTGAATCACATGGGGCCCAAGGACGTGCCGCGGGAGAAAAGATACGGAAGGGGGCACTTCTAAAGTTATCTAAAACGTTCGAGGCTGAAGTTTGTTTAGCCCGGCGCCCGGATAAGCATACTGCAGGTGTGTCCGACTCGGCGCGCGAAGCGCACCTCTAAGCGGCGCCAATGCGGGGCCAACGGGTTTTGTTCCAGCAGGACGTGTAACTCTAATTAGCGAGCGTATCGGGAAAACGGGTTTGTGCACGGTAGTTGACGAACACGGGCCCGGGGAATCAGATGCAAGGCATCGCGATGACGGCAATCATCGCGGTGAATCGAACCGGCGCGGAATCGCGCTAGGAGTAAGAAATGTAAGAGGCAAATAAATCACCGCCGCGTCGACGGATTCAATCGACCACAGACGACCGGTAAACGAAAAAAGGGACAGCGGCAACCGTCCCCTTTTGTCGTGGCGCGCCCTCAAGAGGGATACACCGCAGTACACAGAACTGCAGTCTCTCATGAGCGAGCGCTGGCGTCAACTCGCGCCTATGCCTCCGCCCGGAAGGCAGGGGCATTCTCGTCCCCAATTTGTAATCGTGAGAGGCAAAAAAGTGTTGTATTTCAGCAAGTTAGATTCATCGCCCAATGTGGCGCCAACCAACATTCATAGCTGCGGACAATCGTGTCGCTGGCGCGCTGATGCGTCTATCGGCGGACGAAGCGCAGTTCTATTCCCTTCGCGCCAGCGCGGAAGCGCATTTGCCCCGGGGATGCGTTGGCTTGCGGCAGCCGGCGAGGGAATCGGCCTCCTCCCGCCACGAATTGCATCTCGACAACTGCGCGGTGCGGTGTTCCCGAATCGGGAGTCCGCGTGATGACGACCAAAGAGAGCGGCGCTGATGGCGTAATCGAGATGCTTCAGCCATCCCCGGTTCCAAACAACCCTTGCCTCGACTACCTACCGGTTTGGAATGGATTCGACGATGCGATGGACAGGCTAACCGTAGAGCCTATCCGGCTTGGCAATGGCCGCATGGAGTCTGACGGCGTTGCCAACTTTCCCACCTCAGTTCAAGCGCATCTGACCCGAGCAATCGTTGAGGCGATGTTTTTCAGTGCGCTTGAGCGCAATCCGGCTGATTTTGAGTACCAGCGCCTGATGTTTAACGCATCAGCCGTCCTAGCTGAAACCGAAGACTGTCACGGGCACGCCATATCTACAAAAGCTATATCTGTTCGCAATGACGGAGCTCGAGGCATTTTCGTGTTCATGCCCGCCGAGATGGGCCAGGACACACTGGTGAAAGCTATCGAAGACTATGTTGGCACGGAGAGCAAGTGGTTCTATGTGAACACTCCGCACAGAGGACAAATCGAAGTCAACAAGGTCAAGTCGCTCACGGTCCGGTTTCCGCCAAATGGCTCCCCGAAGCGCTTCGTGAAAACTCTGCTACACGCAATCGACACTGCGGCGCAAACGGGCTATGCAAATGAAACGACCGGCCCGTTCCACCGGCTCCCGGATGAGTGCGCATTCGCGATGTGTGCTCTATGCATCCGGCACAACATTGGCGTGATACTCGTTCCGGACATCACTGCGAAAGCCCTCGAGCAAAGTGGTGCCTCGGTCCTCCTCGGCGAGCTTTCTCAATTCGCGAAGCTTTCAGGCGTGCCTCTTGTCTGCCTTGGGTCCACGGGAGCGGCCTCTCGTCTTGTCGAACTTGGAGCCACAGCCTCATCGCTCTATAGCAAGGGAGGCGTCAGTATCGCAGCGCTCGAACTCGAGGAGGCCCAATGGGGATTGTGGACCGAGTATCTGTGGGACAACTATCTCCGATTCGTCTTCAACCACGTCATGCCCGACTGGCTGCACAAAGAGCTGTGGAACCACTCGCGCGGTCACACCGAGGTGGCCACAAAACTCGTCCGGCACATCTATGAACGTCGTGAGCTGAATGCCGGCGAAGAGCTCACCCCGGAGCGGCTGTCCTCCTTCGCGGAACAGGCGCTAAAACTTGAACGTGCCCCACTCCGAGCAGTCGCGCACGTCCGCGCGAATCGTCCGACCGCACGGGATGGCGCTCTGCGTTACGCTGACTGGATTCCTCTTGATACGTCCATCATGGCGATTCCGGCGGTCAACGAGAGCTATTCTGGCTCGCTTTTTCTGCCGTTGATTGGAGAGGCCTCATGAACGGGCCTACCTACATCCCGGCAGAACCCGGAGAGTCGCTCACAAGCATCACGGATATGGTGGCCAGAACCACCGGCGACAAGGCTGTTAAAAGCATGTTCCGATGTGCAATTCGAGGCGACTTACTCCTTTATAGCACGCTGCCGTGCAGGTCCGCCGGCCTCTGCGAAGCAACCCGTTTGGCATATGGTGACCCCCTGCATGTACTGTCAAAGCATAGTCTGCTTTCTTTCGCGACGTGCGGGATGTCCGCAGACATGGCGGAGAAAGCGGCGCGCAGTATTGCGTATCACCCAACGAGTCGGACTATGTTTCCGCGGATGTTGCCGGGGTTCGAATCTGGCAACCGGTACGGACTGCAGTGCCCGGAATGCACTCTCCTTGCCACCGTGACCGCCGGACGCAGGGTGTCTTACTGCGCGCACTGTATCCCTTACGCGACGAGGTGTCCTTGGCATGGTTGCAGGCTCATTTGTGACCTTGAATGCAGCAGACTGGAAATGCTCCTGTCGAGGGAAGTGAACAAGGCTCGCGCCGAAAATTCACTTCGATATGCACAGCTCGGTTGTTCCATCAGCGAAGATGCTCCGCATGAGCCTCTCTGGCCTCGCATTCTGAGGATTCTCCGTGAGAAGGGGTACGTCACCGAGTACGGGAGACTGCGGATGGCGGAACTGCGCGACTCGTATCGCAAACTGTTCTCCGCCGGTTTTGAGGACGAACGCCTCTGCCATTTCGTGCACGACCCGAGTTTTTTCGATTGCTGCATCGAAGCAGTTCAACGGGCGGACCGCGCGGCGCCGGCCCCGATGCTGGTCCTGCTCAATTACGCTGCCCGCGACATTGATGCCGCCTGTACATCGCATCGGCGGCCACACTCCCCGTCGTCGCCAGTAGACGTCGATGCGGCCTTGCGAACGTCACAACGAACAAGATGGCTCGAACAGAGCGTTGCGCACCCGGAGATGACGCGAACACAACTGCGGCATTCGCTCCCCGACGTTTGGAGCTGGCTGTACCGGAATGACCGGCCGTGGCTGCAAGACCGCCAACGCCCAGCCGCAACACCTGCAGGCGGACGGCGATTCCATGAGATTCCGGAATTCATCAACGCTGCCATCAACCATGGCGACGTCGACCTTCGTGAGCATCACGATGGTCGGGAGCCACTCCCGTCTGCATACCAAACCCGCCTTGCGTACGGCATGAATGAGTATCTTTTCAATCGACTGCCCACGATGCCGCCAGCGGTGGGTCGCCAGGCGCAACTGCCAGGCTTGAAAGAGCTCTTCGTTAGCCGACGCGTCGGCTTTGCCCTCGAACAACTCGCTCGCGATGGCAAGTCACTGGACATCGCAACAGTGTCTCGCGCTGCAAGGTTGCGCATTGCAACGGTCTCTAAATTTGGGTTCAAGGTCTCGCTGACAACACATGAAATTAAGGCGTCTATACCGCCCCGGCCTGGGTCTTTCTATCTCCAAGGGGGAGATGCTCACCCTGTACCTTCGACGCCTCCGAGCAGTGGCGAAACACAACCTCTCTCCGAATCGCGCATGGATGCTCCCGAGCCGCATGCGTCCGGTGATAGAACTCCTTGAGACTACTGTCGGGTCCGTTAATGATGTTCTTACCAACAACACTCTTTCCCCGCTCGCCTCGCGTTTCATCCCGCCAGAAGATTTCCGTTGTGTCACGGCGCATTTCCTTGACGGCCCGGTCGCTGGCTTACAAGCAAAACAGGGAATGGCAGGGCCAAGGTCGGGCTGGGCCCGGCATCGGCTGCTGCGATGCCTGCGGTGCCTGGAAGAGGACATTGGTTGCTGCGGTCGCCCGTTTTGGCGCCGAAATCATCTGCTGCCCGGAAGCATGTTTTGCGGAATTCACGGGCTGCCGCTGTATGAAGCTTGCGAACTATGTATGGACTACGAGAAGCATCCCGAGCGGGTCCTGCACGCTGGCTATCACTGTGGTTGCGGTCTCAGACCCATTGCCGAGGCCACATCACTCCTGGACAGACATGCGGAAACAGAAGTCGAGGTCGCTCGAATCGCATCGAAGCTGCTGGAGCCTGACTACCTCCCTCATCTCAACCATGCCAGCGTAGCCCAGGCAATTGCGGAAGCGGCAACCAGGCATGGACTCATACGCAGCGGTATGTTTTTCTGGGATACCACCAAGGAGTACTTCGCGCAACACTCATTTCGACCGCTTGTCGAGCGCACCGGAATCGCAATTGAACGTAGTCAAACGTTCGGGAACATCCTCAAGGGTCGACAGTTTCTTCGTCACCCAATTGAAGCAATCGGCATGCTCAGGGCCCTGAACGCAAGCTGGGAACACGTGGAGAAAATTTTTATGAACGCACCGAATCCGGCAGCCATTGAAAAGCAATCCAATCCTGTCAAAAGGACACCACACAAGAACTGGACGATGTATCACCAGAGCTACATCAACCGGAACTTCCAAAGCTTGTTCAGTCGCTATGCCTCCCAGTACGACGAACTACGGCGTGAGCGTCCCGAGTTAAGTCATGTTCAGCTGATGCGACTTCTGCCGACCACGGCTAATGACGTCTTGACTGAGAACTCACTTGCGGCAGCCGGCCACGACGTGCCGATGGTTCTTAAGAATGGCGTTCGAAATCGGGCACTCGCTGAGATGCTTGTCGAGTACATCGATACGCGTGCGGAATTTTTGCGTGCGACTCGGTATCCCGGGCGCATCGACCGGCGCGTACTACAGCGGGGATTTGTCCGCCCGAAGGCGCTGAGTGGAAAAGGTATGGCTGAAAAGCTGGTGGGTGTGCCTGAGGCCCTGAAGCGAAATGTGGAGACTGCTGCGGAGTGGAAAGCACGAATCGCGTCATATGACAGGCCAGCAAGCGCCCGGTCCATACAACGCTTTTATCGGTCGCCCACCACGTCGACTTCCGATGTTGCGAACAGCTAAGGAGATTCAAATGGTCTTGCGTCAAACCGGCCGCCCGGGTGAGCGCGGTCGCCGCTCACATACTTACATCTCACCTTTCGACGTCGCGGCTCAACGTTGGCGACATCCTGACTTCGAGTACGATGATGGCGTCGTTCCCGAAGTGCCGGTCAAAGCGAAGGAAGGATTTCACATCTTTGATTTGACGCCGCCTTTCGTGTCGCCGTTCCAAATTGTCCTGCCGGCGCACGACCCGTTCGGATGGCCACACGGAGACGCATACACACCGCTGCTAAAGGCGCGTACGCCACTGATAAGCACGCGCGCGATTATTCCAGGTTTCAAGCTGGACCGATTGCACCAGGCGCTGTCGATGTCCGAGTTTCGTGTGATGGTGAAGCTCGCACTGCATCCAGCCGTCTGGGACTTTCGCGAGCAGTATGGCATCTACGACCGCCAAGCGTATTGGCGCGCTGAGGCGAAAGGTGAGCGCATGCGCCGTTCGGACCTGATGACAATCGATGTCATCGTCACGTATGTCCAGCCGCCAGACTTTAAGCTGAAGTATCACGCCATCTCCATAAAGCATGGCAGCTACCTGCCAAAAGACGAGCAACTCAGGCGCGAGGAGCGTGAACGTGCTGCAATGGCAGAAAGAGGATGGACATGGGAGCTCATTCGAGGTGATGCAATATCGATGACGGAATTTGGAAACCTGAGGCTCGTCCTCACTTTCGCGCGCGAGCAAAACCTTCCGTCCCTCTACTTTGCCGCGCAAGAGTTTGCGCCTATTGTCATTCGTAGCAGCAGCCGAGGTAGCCTGGACGCGGTCATGGAGCGTGTCTCGCGCACAATGTGCATTGGTCTCGACGAGGCGTACCACAGGTTCGCGGCGTCGGTTGCATACGGCTTCCTCCAGCTTGACCACAACGAGGAGCTGGATACGAACTTGAGGCTGCATCTCGTTCGTAGCGGCCGGCGTACGAGGGCCGCCGCCAAAGCGAGGTCTGGAGCATGAGCCAGTCCGAAGCTGAAAGGCTCACGCCCGTATCCAAGTTGAAGCCGCGTGTTGCGGACGCTGCGACGATAGTACGCCTTCAGCAACCGCAGGAAGAATGGCCCAAAGGCCTGTTTCGATTTGCGATGCTGAAACGGTTTCGCGATGGAGAAACCGTGCGCTATCGGGCAATTTGCTGGAATGCCGTCGACAGACAGCTTCATGTGCTTAAGCTCGTATCCCACGGCGCACCGATGGGGCCGGGAGAGTGGTGTGTGTGGGCCGCCGACGCGCCCGATTCCCCACTAAAGGACATCAGACGTGCGGACGAATCTGTAGTGCCCGATTACATGACGAAACCGCTCACTGAGCTTCCAAAGGAATTAACGAAGGGGCTTAACGGCCGCGCATGGCGCGAGCGAGTCGTGCAAGCGTTTTGCTTCCTGGACATTGGAGGAAAGGGCCGGGAAAAGGACCTAGTATTCAACGACGAGGTGGTGGTGAACACCCAGGCGCGACTCGAAGCGCAGCGCTTTGTCCGGGATTCGCTCGGCAAACCGCGCGGTTGGGAGTCGCACGTAAGAAAGCTCTTCCATCAGTTTTGCCATTTCGCAGGCGAAACCGGGGCCATGCTGGCGCAACACAACGAGAAAGGTGGGCGCATCAGGACGCGCGTGGGGACGTTGCGAATCAAACCGGGCAGATTGTCCGATAAGGAGGCTCGAGCCAAGGGACGAAGCGAAGTCACCGGGAAGCCTGTCAAATACAGACGTCGGCCAACGAATCTCGATGACGAGAAGAATTTCGTCGATGTGCTGACACGCTACTGGGCCAACAAGCGCTTCAGCTTAGGAAGGGCGTACGCCAAGCTTGTTCTTGAGCATTACGTGGGCATCGACGAGCGCGAGATTCCGACGGTCGACACTTTCCGATACCACTCAAGGCGCTTGGTAGTCGAGCATGACCTGGTGGCCATCCGAAATCGGACAGTGATTCATGAACAATATTGCGGTGCTCGAGTGGGTACGGCCACTGACTACACTCAAGGGAAAATTGAGATTGTCGATGTTGACGGCTTCACCCCAAAAATTTTCATCAGAGTGAAAGTCAGGAACAAGTGGAAGACCACTCAAGTGAAGGTGATATTTGCGGTGTCCCGCAATACTCATGCAGTACTAGCCGCGGAAATTGTGTTGAGAGGTGAGAACGCGGTTGCTTATCGCAGATGCATCGCCTCATGTTTTTTAGACAAGGCTGGGCGGGCAAAGGAGTTGGGGCTTGAGTCGAGCGATGGGCTCGTCCATGGAAACATAGATGGGGTGTTTGTCGACAACGGCGCGGGACCAGCGAAAGACAACGTTCAGGTCGCCTGCGGGGAGATGAGGCTCTCGTACGAATTGGCGCCGCCAGGACGAGGAGACTACAAACCGGTAGGAGAGAACTTGAACTCGCTGATGGTGCAGTTCTGTGAGGAGGAACCCAGCGGCCATAACCGGAAGCATGACAAGGTCCAACAGGAAGAACGCAGACGCGCCCGAAGAGCGCGCGGTGTGTCGATACGGCAGCTCGAAACGCTTATCTACAAGGCTATGCAGCATCACAACCTCACATCAGACAGGTCGTATCTTCGTGGCCACGCTGCTATGAAAGAGGGTTGGGAAGGCACACCGGCGCAAAACTTTCAGACAGCGAAGTTGGCGCGGCGAGGTGACGCACGGAGGGAATGGACGGAGAGGGACGTGCTCGCTAGATTTGTACCTTGGAAGAGATATAAGGTCCGCCGAGGGTTGGTTCATTTCAAACGCAAGGTTCGATATGGGTCAGCGGACCTGGCGACACTCTGGAACAACCACGTGAAAATTCCAACAGAACAGCGCGGTCCACTTGTGGTGTCCGTCAAACGGTTGGAGGGAAATCCTCACTGTCTTATCTGGAAGATGCCCAATGGAGAGGAAGGCCTTCTGAAGTTAATTGAGGCTGATGCTATGCGTATCCGCCAAATGTCTTGGGCAGAGCTCGACATGACGCTAGAAGTTGCCTCCATGCTGAAACCTGCGGCCGACAGTAAAAGGCGGGCGAGCCGTGACCGCGTGACGGTCGAGCAAGATGAACTGATTACCGCGCGCGAGCAGGTCTTGCAGGCACATAGCGACGTTATCGAGCTCGAGGGGACCTCGGTATCTGACGCCAAGGCACGGGCGACTGCACAGTTTGACCGCAAATGGGGCGATAAGCAGGCCGCCGCGGCCGGCATTGATACCAAGCAGCTTGTTGCGCCCACGCCGACGGAGCCGTCAAAGTCAACTGCGGCTGACCAAGCATACGCGGCAAGAGTCCGGGAGAAAAAGCTGGCGCGTAGCCGTGGCGATGCAGGGACGCATCTTCATTAACGCCCGCGAAGGAAGGTCATGGGCTGGCTTGCCCGCACAGGGTTGCCGGCTCTTTCTAGGAGGATATTATGAACGGTTGGGATGCGGTCTTCTTTCCTCCGTCTAAGCGCTACGGCGAAGAGATGGCACAGCGGCTCAGGCTTGTGGCGGGCGTGCGACGACTGTCAACGATTCGCGCCAGAAACATATTTGCGCGGATGTGCGGCTACGGAGACTGGGACGACCTCGGCGATAACTTGATGAATGACCGGATTACCGTAACGGTTTGGGACGATGAGCTTGACCCTGATACGTTCGGCGAGCGAATGGACATGCAGCTTGGTCCACTGGTTGCCGCTCTGCACGTGTCGGTAAATCGCGCGATGGCCATTCTTGATGCTTTGCAGCCGTCGCGGCGTCAGCACTCACCGACGGACGACGGTCTGGACGATTTCTGTGCGAAATTCGACGAGTGGCGCGTCCACATGCGCACGCTCCCGGTCCGTCCGACATCGAAGAAGATTGCCAAGTGCCGCAGGGCATTTGGGAAAGATGGTCTGTGACGGCCCGACTTTCTACGGAAAACCACGGAAGCCAAGGGGGACGGCGCGTAAACGCTTTGACTCCGGTGCTGGGCAAATTCAGCTTGGCGTCATTCTCGTGAGATTTCGGGGCGACTTGCGTGTGTCCAGAAGCGTTTACGCTTTCCGTAAGGCATTCATTGCACATGACGTTTTGTCGATGTGGTTCAAAATCCGGCTTCTGTAAACGCATCTAATTCCGATGCGCACGACGACTCGCGAGCGACGCAAGCAAAACCGCTGTGACCCACGTCGCCGCCTTTCCATTCATGTCTCACTCCGATCCCTCCACACAGGCTTACTGCTTCTGTGGGACGGGGAATTTCCAGGTGCCGTCAAATACTGACTGTCCCGGGCCGTAAATCCGGGCGATGACGTTGTATGCGCCCGTCGGTGCGGGCAGCCAGTTCGATTCCTTCTCCTTGCCGGGCGAGTCGTGCTGAACGTAGATATCGAGAGAACCGTCGGCACCGTATTTCAGGCCCTTCGTGCGGTCACCAATCGAATAACGATGGATGGAATTCGCCACGAGATGACGTCCGGGCAGGTCGTACATTGTCATCGACCAAAAGAACTTCGCGGGCGGCAAGTCCTTCTTGTCAAAGTGAATGACATACGGCTGGGAACCTAGCAACTGTTCGCGGTCTGCATTGACGCGCGTGCCTACGTAGACAGCTTCTTCCTTGGTGTTGCCGTAGATGCCCATGGCCGCGGCGACAGCCCTCTTCATATAGTCGCCGTTCATCTCCTGCCGGGAGCCAAAGATGTCGTAGGAACTCGTCGTATGCTTTTCCGCATCGGCTAGCGCAGCTTTGCCATCCGCCACACCTGCTTCGATAGCTTGCCGGATATCAACTGGCAGCGCGGAAGCATCAAAGGGTCTGCCGGGCGCGATACCAATCTTTGAAAACCGCTCCATCAGTTCGACTTCCGACGGCGCAGGCGGCTGCGTATATTGCAGCAGGAAATTCACGTATGAGATGAAGTCGATGGATGTCGCCTTCGGCTCGTCCCACTTCGGAAAGGCCACCTTTGGAACAGAGGGCGGTGCCTTGGCATGCTCAAACGAAGAAAGCGGCGTGAGCCGGTACTGCTTCTGGATAGCCTGCATGGCGCTCACGTCGTCGGGGCCATTTAATGCTGTGCGTCCCAGCGTCAGAATGAAGTCGGTCTCCGAACGGAAGACCTTGTCGATACCTTTGGGCGTCTCGCCGTGCCAGTTCGGTCCCGCAAACAGGTAGTGGCCGCCTTGGTTGCCCGTCGTTCGCGAGCCGACGTAGGCGAAGTTATAGGTGAACAGGTCAATCCATTGAAAGACAAAGTATCGATTCTCGGGTACCGGAGGAACAGTCAGCACCCAAGGCTCTCGCCTGAGGTCGAGCCATGCCCATGAATATGGCGTGTCGTTATTCGGAGTGACGATTTCCTTGTTCTCGGGGCCGTAGGGCTGCGAATAGTTTCTGAATTTCCCAAATCCCCCTACGTAGGCCTTGGCAGTAGGGTCAATCGCCTGCTCGTACATCGTCTTGTAGTTGTAAAGCATCGGATACGCATAGATGAACGCATCCTTTGCAATCGTCCTGGCTTCCTCAGGAGTTGCCGTTACCGATGTCGCTGCCGTTGTTGCACTGGCTGGAGCAGAGGTCAGGCAGCACATTCCCATAAAAATCAATAAGCATGTCGAGGTGGAAATAAAGAGCTTGGAAAGTTTCACTATTTAACCTCTCAGAGTCGCTTCGTTATTTTCCGAATGTCAGGTTCAGCCCGGCGAATAGCGTGAACTGAGGTACCCCGGCGCCAGAGTGAGCCACCGAATACTGAGGTTCGATAAATGCGTTATAGATGGTCGAGCCGCTCTTCCATGCTTTGCCCGCACCGAGGCCGACCGGAATGTAATACGTACCACGCTGGAGGTCGAAGGTCCATGTGCCGGTTGACCGGATGTACCATCCGTCAGGCAGATTGAAGATGCCGAATGGCTGGGCCGTGAGCGATTGTGTTGTGGGTCGCCCGCTCTGGCCAGCGAAGGAATGCTGCCACTGTACAAGCGCGCCGAGCAGACGCGCCTTCGTGGCACTGACGGCGACCGCAGCAAGTCCCGCCTGCCATTTCCCTGTGCCCAAGCTTGGGTCCGTGGCGGTCGGCGCCGTGATCAGCGGGCCGACACCTATCTGGATATCCGACTGCGATAATAAAAAAATGTCGAACAGATTGATGTCGCCAAGGCCCGTGTTGTAGCCGCCCGAGGCGTCCGGGCGAGTGCTGACCGGCACCGTCGCCCGGAAAATCTGTGGGACGCCAATGGGCCCAATCGGGCCGACCGGAACTGTCGGCCGCAAAAGTAAATCGTTGGTGTGACCGCTGACCCCGAACAGGTTTGGCGTGAAGTAATTCTGTATGTTGAACGAGGGCGCCGCGTTGAGCGGGTTATTACTCTTGTTCGCGTCGTCCGCTGAGCTTTGTGCGATGGCACTGCTTGCGAGCATGCCGAACAATATCGCGCAAAGAGACTGGCTGCGTAGGTTGGATCTTCTCATCGTTTGAACCCCGGAGAAACGACCGCTTTGAACGCACAATGCCCTATCCCGTTTGGGATCGCATGCTGGAAAAACACCCGCCAGGTCTTTCTTTCGGGCCTACGGTTGCCCGCAAACAACCTTACTCCCGCACCAATTCCACCGCTGCCGCCGAAACAAACTCCGCACGCACGCTATCGCCGACTTTCAACTGTCCAAGGGGAATCCCCTTGGCGGCCCTGAGTTCCTGTTGATGTTTCGGGCCACGCAGCGTCACCATGCGGTTCTTGCGATCGATCTTCATCACGGTCGCGACCACCTTCACGCTATGCGCCGACGAAGCATAGCCTGCCGAGGCCGGTATCGCAGCGGTCGTCTCCACGCGTTCGCGCACACCCCTGGTGGACAATCTGTCGATGCTAAGCAGCAGCGCCTGCTGGTACGCAACGTTGAGCTTGTCGCCGACTCTGAGCCGACTGACATCCGCGAGAGCGGGATTGACGTCCACGTCCGCCAGGTTGCCGCGCGGGCCGCGCAGCGTGACGCTATTCGTGGCGGTGTCGATGGCGACCACACGGACTTGAGCGTGAATGAGCTCGGCGCGTGCGAGCGCCTGCTGCCCGGCGTGGGCATCGGCGTCCTGAGCGAAGCTGGATTGACAGGGCGCAACGGTGAGAATGCTCACCAGCGCGGCCGCCCGCCACATGACAGCGGCCGATGAAGCGAATCTGCGCGGACAGGTCATTCGCTGCTCCCGAAGTGATCATCACGATCGATTAACGCAAGCGCGCAACGCAATCGATAAACCCCAGCGATCAACGCAAAAACGGCGACTTCTCGCGCCTACAACTCCGGGCGCGCCAGGTCGCTGGCCACAATGTGTTCGCCATACACCTGCGCCGCCGCGATCGCTTCCAGCTTGGTCGCATACGGCCCGAGCTCTGGCGCGCCGTCGAACGGAAAGAGCACGCGTGCGTCGGTGGTTCGAACCACTTTCAACACGCCGAAAAAACGCTTGTATCCGGCGAGCTTCGACGTCGCTGAAATTTCAAAATCGTCCTCGGACGTCGCGGGGACGCTGGGAATAAATGCGGTCTTGGCCATACCTGAAAACATCGCTTGTTCAATGGGCCGACAGCGGCAAGAACGCCAAGCCTACACCCGGTTGTACCGGGAAAACATTCGCCGGCGGGTTTCATTGTCTCAAATCCCGGCGGATTCGGCCGGTGGGTCCACAAGCGAACCGGCGAGCGGCCGTCGATCAAGCCGGTCGCCGGCATCGTCAGGCGCGTTTATGTGCCGCGCGAGATGACCGTTATATGGCAAGAATGTAGTGCGATTCACGGCTGCGTCATACGCGCTGCATAAAGTTTGTCCCCACTAAAAACGCCAATACAAAGGGGCACTCCATGTCACAACGCAGCGGCTTGCGTGCATTCTTCATGGTCGCTTGCGCGGTCCTGATCGGCCTGATCGTCGCCGCGTGCGGATCGTCATCCTCGTCGCTCAAATTGAGCGGTCAGCAGCAGATCCGCCACGTCTTCGTCATCACGCTCGAGAACGAAAACTACGCGACCACCTTCGGTGCGAACAGCAAGGCGCCGTATCTGTCGCAGACGCTCGCTTCGCAGGGCGCGATGGTGCAGCAGTACTACGGCACGGGGCATGTGAGCCTCGACAATTACATCTCGATGATCAGCGGCCAGGCGGCGACGCCGGAAACGGATAACGACTGCATCACCTATCAGGACTACAAGCTCACGGGCGTGACATCGGACGGCCAGGCGATCGGCTCGGGCTGCGTCTACCCGGCGAGCGTCAAGACGTTGCCGGACCAGTTGAAGGCCGCGGGCTACACGTGGAAGGGCTATGAAGGCGACATGGGCAACGATCCGACGCGTGAAGCCGCCACTTGCGGCCACCCGACGCTCAACACGACCGACCTGACGCAGTCTGCCGAAGCGCCGAGCGCCGCCGTGCCGCTGGGCGACCAGTACGCGACGCGTCACAACCCGTTCATGTACTTCCACTCGATCATCGACTCGGCGGACTGCGGGCAGAACGTCGTCAATCTGAACAAGCTCACGACCGACTTGCAGTCGGTCTCGACCACCGCCAACTTCAACCTCATCACGCCGAACCTGTGCGACGACGGCCATGACGCGCCGTGCGTGAACGGCCAGCCGGGTGGCCTGACGAGCGCGAACACGTTCCTCCAGAAGTGGGTGCCGATTATCACGGCGTCACCGGCGTTTCAGCAGGACGGTTTGCTGATCATCAACTTCGACGAAAGCAGTTACGCGACGGTGACGCAGTCGGGCACGAGCGAGGATCTGATTTTCACCGGCGCGACCTGCTGCAGCCAGCAGCCGGGGCCGAATCTGCCGTCGTTCCCGCAGACGTCTTCGCTGACGTACAAGGGTTTGACGATCAACCTGACCAAGCAGAGCTTCGGCGGCGACCAGACCGGCGCGGTCATGATCTCGAAGTTCATCAAGCCGGGTACGGTATCGACGGTGCAGTACAACCACTATTCGATGCTCAAGAGCATAGAAGACATCTTCCAGCTGGACCACCTCGGCTACGCGGGCCAGGCCGGCCTCGTCGGGTTCGGCAGCGACATCTTCACGAACCTGTAAGCGATTCGATGCTGTCTTCTGCAATGCAATTGACCGCGCGCGCCGGCCTGAATTGGGCGGCGCGTGCCGCGCTGCTCGGCGCCGCGCTGATGTCCGGTGCGGCCGCGGCAGCGCCGGCCGCTACGAACCCCGCCTATAGCGACGCCGCCGCGCTCGGCAAGCTGATGTTCTTCGACGCCTCGCTGTCGGCCTCGGGCAAGATGTCGTGCGCGAGCTGCCATAGCCCGTCGCATGCGTATGGGCCGCCCAACGGCCTCGCAGCACAGTTGGGTGGGGCGGACATGCACTCGCAGGGCACGCGCGCCGTGCCGAGCCTGCGCTACGTGCTGAACCGCACGCCGATGTGGAGCCACGCGCAGGCTGCCAGTCTGTCCGAGCGTCTGAGCGAAACGGACAACGCGCCGGTGGGCGGTTTCGGCTGGGACGGGCGCTTCAACCGTTTGCGCGATCAGGCGAGTTTCCCGCTGTTCAATCCCAACGAGATGGCCAACACGGATCCGGCGGCCGTGCTCGCAAAACTGGAGCACGCGCCCTATGCGGCGCGTTTCAAGGAAGTGTTCGGTCAGAACATCTTCGTTGATCGCGCCAAGGCGTTCACGCAGGCCATGTACGCGATCGAGCGTTTCGAGCTTGAAGACCCGAGTTTCCATCCGTACACGAGCAAGTTCGATTACTATCTGGACGGTAAATTGCAACTAACGGCACAAGAATTGAGAGGCAAAAAGCTGTTCGACAATCCCGAGGGTGGCAATTGCGCCTCCTGCCATATCGACCAGGTCGGCGCCGACGGCTCCCATCCGCTTTTCACCGACTTCAACTTCCAGGCGCTCGGCGTGCCGCGCAATCCGGAATTGCGGGCCAACTCCGATCCGAAGTACTTCGATATGGGGCTGTGCGGCCCGCTGCGCACCGATCAGGCGAGCGACAAAAGTAATTGCGGGCTCTTCAAATCGGTGTCGCTGCGCAATACGGCGACGCGTCAGGTGTTTTTCCACAACGGCCGGTTCCATACGTTGAAGGACGCGTTGCGCTTCTACGTGCAACGCGACACCAATCCGGCGAAGTGGTATCCAGAAGATGCGCACGGCAAGATCGACAAATTCAACGACTTGCCCGTCGCGCTACGCGTCAACGTCGACACGACAGACGAGCCGCTCACACGCAAAGCCGGCGAGCGTCCGGTCTGGTCGGAGCGCGATATCGACGACGTCGCCGCTTTCCTCGCCACGCTGAACGACGATTACGTTACAAAGCCGAAACCCACGCATTGAACGCGAAAGAAGCACGGGCGGCCGCAATTCCTAAGACGAATTTCGGCTCGTTCTGGGTCTAATTTGGGGGCAGAGCTATAATGGCCGGATCCCCTTTTCTTTCCCGTCCTCCGTTATGAGCCGGTTACTCTGTCTGATCGTGCTGTCGCTCGGCCTGATGCAGACCGCGGCGGCCGACGAAAACACCGAGCGAATGTCCGCGTATCTCACGCATAAATTCGGCTTGGCAAAGGAAAAGGCTGAAAAGATTTCCGACGCGGTGCAATCCGCCGCCTCGAAATATTCCCTCCCGCCGGCGCTCCTGCTGGCGATCATCTCGATCGAATCCCGCTTCAAGGAAAAGGCCAAGGGCGCCAACGGCGCGACCGGGCTGATGCAGGTGGTGCCTGGCGCGCATCGCGGGCTGCTGAGGAACGTCAAGGATCTCACTGAGCCGACCGCGAACATCGAAGTGGGTTCGGCGATCCTGTACGGCTACATGCGCTCGGCCAACGGCGACATGAACGCCGCGCTCAAGAGCTACGGCGGCTCGCAGGCCTACGCGCAGAAAGTGAGCTTGAAGGTTGAAGATTTCGCGGCGGTCGCCACGCCTCAAGACTCTGATCGACAGGCGGATGCGCAGGCTGTCGCGTGCGCGGCGCAACCCGCGCCCGACCATTGCGCTGCGCTGGATAGCTGGGCCGATGCGTTCACGATTCCGGCCGTCAGCGCCGCCGGGAAAAATGGCGCGACCGCGTCGTCAATGGGACTTCCCGCTACGTCGCACTGAGCGACATCCCGTTTTCGCTGTTTCTTCTCTCACGGCGTCGCGGCCGTGGTAATGCGCTGTCACGTCCCGTGATATGCCGGAGTGCGTGCTTTTTACGCATATTTGGCAACCGCTCTACAATGCATTCCCATTCGCGCTCACGCGGCGTCTCTTCCGATCGACCATGCCGACCTCGTTTTTTAAAGCCCCTGCCGCCGCGCTCGCCGGCCTCCTGACCCTTGCCGCCTGTAGCAGCGCGCCGCAGCAGAAATTCCAACAGGAACTGTTCGAAACTGGCGCGAGCCCGTATGCACGCAATTTCAATTCGAGCGCGACGGATACCTGCGAGGCCGCGCGTCGTGCGCTATTGAGCCAAGGCTATCTGACGACGATGACGCGCAACGACACCGTCGATGGCACCAAGAATTTCCAGCCGACCGGCGATAGCCACGTGGTCGTCGAATTTCACGTGGTCTGCACGCCCGGGGAAGAGGCGAGCGACACCAGCATCGTCTACGTCAATGCCGTTCAGAACGGCTTTGCGCTGAAGAAAAGCGACACCTCGGCGAGTGTCGGGCTGAGTGTGCTGGGTTCGCTGTCGCTGCCGATCCGCTCGAACAGCGATGCGATGGTCAAAATCTCGAGCGAAACGATTCCCTCGGGCAAGTTCTACGACCGGTTCTTCGGCCTTGTCGATCACTATCTGCAAACGGTGGTGCGCACGCAGCCGGTCGCGAACAGCCGCATCGAGACGCGCCTCCTGCCGGTGCCGGTTCAAGCGGCGGCTCCGGCGACTGTTCGCGAGATGCCCGACGCGATCGGCACGGCGGCGTCCGTGCCACCGGCGAGCGGAGTCGGCGTGGCGCCTTGAGTGATCTAAGGGAGTTCGCCGGGTGGAGGTTGATCAAGCGCTGATCAGCCTTCAATCTCACCGCGAAGCATCACTTATCCTATGTCTTTTACTTCATATGTATATATATGTAGTAATAGTTAACAAGGGTTAACCCCTTCTGTGGATAACTCCCAAATGTTCCGTCACATCAATGTCATGCAAACTCCACAACCCTGCGGAACACGTCTGTAGAAAAACTACAAACCTGGGATAAGTTCGATGGCGCCTGGCTGATGGGCCGTCTTATCAAGATTCCGCACACAGGCTGTTCCACGCGCTATCCCGAAGTTATTCATAGGGAACTGTGGATAACTCGCCTTCGAGCCCCTTTCTTCAACTGCTGCCGGGCAGGTTTTTCAACTTCGCCATGCGCTCGCCACCGTACAGACCGCAGCCGCCCCGACGCGCACATTCAAGACGGACGGTACAAAGATTGCGTCTCTCTTTTTGCAAGCGCGACTGTTGCTATTTAGTCAAAACCATTTCGGTAACGGCCGATCCAGGCATAGAGTTAAAGTGTTTTCTGAAGTTAATGGTGCGGTGCGGGGGTGTGGAATGAAACGTAGAACAGCACGACAGCTTGTCCGTCTTCTCTCGGATATTCGACATGCCACCCATTGCAGCACGCTACGGGCGGCAGCCACCAACCGGGCCATTACGCTCGCATCCGCTGAACACGACGCGGACGTTGCGGACAGCGACGGCAACACCGATCCCACGCGCGACGCGCATCAAGACAAGCCAGCCCGGAGCGGATCATGAGAATGGCAAGCGAACAGTCGCTGCGGTTTCTAGTGGAAAAATGGCTTGCGCCGGAGCCTTCCGTGCCGGTCCATGTCACCGAATTCAGCCGTACCCGCCTAGGTGGCCGCCGCTATGTACGCGTCGAGACGTCGCTCGAGGCGGGCTCACGCGGGTTGTTCTTCTTTCGTCACGACGACGGCTGCTGGTGTGTATTTCCGCCCACCGCGGACACGCCGGCTTTGTATGCGCAGTCGCGAGCTGCGTAAAGACGGCCCGCAATCCAGCAACGCCGACCGCCTACGCAAATAGCTCGCACTCTTCGACACGCGATAGGTTGACCGGCTATATCCTCAAGCCGATGCATTCAGGACGATGTATGGGGCAAGCGTTCACGCCCGCGTCGCCATGCCGGCATCACCTGACACACGATCAATCCCGCCAGCATCAGCGCGCACCCGAACAGCGCGCGCGCCGACAGTGTCTCGCCAAGCACGAGCCAGGCCGCTAGCACGGCGAACACGCCCTCCATGCTGAAGATCACCGCCGCATGCGACGGCGCCGCATGCTTTTGCGCGACCACCTGAATCGTGTAGGCGATGCCGACTGACAGCGCTCCGCCGTACAAAATGGTCGGCGCGGCACGTGTAATTACCGCCAGACTGAACGGCTCGACGGCGAGACCGACAACAAGGCACGCTAGCCCACACGTCACGAACTGCACGAGCGCGAGCATGAGCGTGTCATGACGTAGCGCGAAGCGCCCGACCAGCATCATCTGGATGGAGATGACGAGTGCGCCGGCCAGTTGATACCAGTCGCCGTACAGCATCGAAAACTGCGCGTTCACGCTCAGAAAATACATGCCTACCGCCGCGAGCGCCGCACCGAGCCACGTCCCGATTCCCGTGCGATGTTTGAACAGCACGCCCAGCAGCGGCACGATTACCACGTACAACGAACTGATGAAGCCCGCATTGGCGACCTTCGTGTATTGCAGGCCGATCTGTTGCAACGAAATCGAGGCGGCCAACACCACGCCGAGCAGCACGCCGGCACCTAACAGCTCGCGTGCGCCACCGGGTTCGCGCTTCGACAGTTCGGCCAGCGCGGAGCGCCGGACACAAACAATCAGCGTCAGCACGACGAGTGCGCCGAGCAGGAAGCGCAGTCCCGTGAAGAGAAACGGTCCGATCGCGTCGAGACTCAGGCGTTGCGCGACGAACGCTGAGCCCCAGATCATCGCGGCGATCAGCATCAGCATATTGGCATGCAGGTGTTGGCGGGTTTCGGCTTTCAAAGGTGGTCTTTCAGGTTCGATGGTGATGACAACGCGTTCGCGGCTGACTGGCGGCGTCGACTCGATGAGCGCGTCGCCGTTCGGCCGCAGACATGATACGTGTGCACCGCGAGGGCTGATGTCCGGACATCCCTCACTATCGGCATCTTCGATCAGACGCACTGGACCTTGAATGATCCGATCGACGCATCTCGTTCGCAGCGCGCCCGACTCGGGCGATAATCGCGCGACGGCCAACAGTTCAGTGCACGACTGACCCAGCGAGCCGGCTGATTTTCAGGCAAACGCAATGGATGAGAAAGACTGGATCGCCGGCGCGGCCAAAGCGCTGGCGATCATCGAAGCATTCGACGAAGAGCACGCCCGCATGACACCGACCATGGTGGCTGGGCGCGCGGGCCTGTCGCGCACGGCGGCGCGTCGCTATCTGCTGACGTTGCGCGAACTCGGCTACGTGGACACCGACGGCAAGCTATTCTGGCTCGCGCCGCGTGTCTTGCGGCTCGGCCAGTCGTATCTGGATTCAGCGCGCTTGCCGCGCACCGTGCAGCCGTTTCTCCAACGCATTACCGCAACGGTGCAGGAAACCGCGCTGGTGGCGATTCTCGATGAACACGACGTGGTGTATGTGGCGCGCAACGGCGTGAACCGGGCGATGGCGGTCGGCTTCGTGCTCGGCTCGCGCGCGCCCGCGCCGTTGTCGTCGGCGGGACTGGTTTTGCTGGCGTTTCAGGCGCCGGAGAGCATCGAGCAGTGGCTCGCGTCTTACCCGATCAAGGTATTCACGCCTCACACCTACTCGACGATCGAACAGTTGCGTGACGTGCTCGGGGAAATTCGCCGCAATGGCTACGTGGTCACCGACCAGCAACTGGAATTGGGCGTGCGCGGCGTCGCGGTGCCGTTGCGTGACCGGCATGGTTCGGTCGTGGCGGCGATCAGCGTCAGCATGCCGATCGGACAGGAGTCGGCGAACGCCGCGTTGCATCGCGTGTTGCCGACCCTTCTGGAGAACGCCAGCCTGTTGCGCAACCTGGTTTGATGCGGTCTAGGTGAATCCCCTGGTAGGCGGCGCTTGACGAGTGAAAGCGTGTCGAAAGCAAGCTGTCTCCCGGAAAATACATATCGAGTTTTGGGCATGACAAACCGCCTACACTGCGTAATACTCTCCCGCGGGGAGCGGGAAGGCGCCTCAAGCCCTGTCTGCTTCACCGTGCAGCTTATTCATTCACATTGACTCAGTCGTCCAGGTTTGGGGAACAACACATGAAAAAAGTTATCGTCTCGCTCGCAGCCGCTTCGATCGCGCTGGTTTCCGTTCAAGCTTTCGCACAAGCGTCGGACGCAGCAGCACCGGCTGCTGCAGCAAGCGCGCCGAAGAAGCATCACGTCAAGAAGCTGAAGACGCACGGCAAGCGCGCTCCGGTTTCGGCAGCCGCTTCGGCAGCTGGCACGAACGACAAGGGCACGCAAAACTAAGCTGCGGCCCGATTTTTCGGGCCAGCCTCGCCGGTTGACCGTTCCGAGCCGCTTGTCGGCAGGTGCAATGTGATCCGGATGAAGGCGTCGTAAGCAAAAAGGCCAGAGCTCGTGCTCTGGCCTTTTGCATTCCGGGCGCGGTTGTCGCGGCGATTAGCCTGCCAGGCCACGCTTGATGACTTCGTTCAGCAGTCCGCTCATTCCTTCGGGATGGGTCGCGGCCCGCTCTTTCAGCTCGGTCACCAAATCGCCGTTCAGCTTGCACGCGAATGCGACGAGGCCCTGCGCCTGATCGAGCTTGCGCTGTTCGCGGCGATCGAGCTTCGGCTCTGCGGCCGCGGCTTTGCCGAAACGGTCGGCCGTCGACAGCTTCATTGCATTGTTCAGCTTGAGTGCCTTGTTCTTTTCAAGGTCGGTCTTTTTCATCGCCATACGGAAGGCCTCTGCCAGATAAGTAATCCCGCATTGTACGCACCGCGCCGGACGTCGGGCGAGCGCGCGGCGCCAGGGGCTTCACCTGCATCGATCGCCGCGCAAAGTGGGATCCAGAGTAAGCACCTCAATCGGAGCTCAGGCAGACCGGCCAGGCGCGGCCGCCACGCTGTCCATGAGCGCGCGCATTCTCTGCCAATGGGTGCCTTCCCAAAACACGCGACGGCACACGTCGCAGGTAACGAACTGTGCATGCCTTTCCAGCACGCCGTCGGGAGCGCGCGTGCCGACTTCCTCCTTGGGGATGCGCCGTAGCGGCACATTGCACATCAGACACAAGCGAAACGGTTGCGCGCTGCCGGCCAGATCGAGCCGTTCAAACACTTCGCGCAATTGTTCGCGTGGTCTGAGCGTGCGGACATAGCAGCCATGCGTGATGCTGCGGCGTTTCAATAACTCGCGGTCACGTGTCAGGACGATGCGCTGTTGCGCGGCGGCCAGCGCTTCGATGTCAGCGTCGGGAAAGTGGTTGTCGTACAGCGTATCGAAGCCGGCAAGCCGCAGGAGCGGCGCGAGGCCGCCCAGATGCGCGTCGGCGATGAAGCGGACCACGCGCAGCGGCCGTTCGCGCACGCGCAGAAGCGGCTGGATGTCGAGCGCTTCAAACTTCGGATACACGGCTATGCGATCGCCGTCCGAGAGCGGATGATTGAAACCGACCGACTCGCCGTTGACCAGAATCAGCTCGACCTCGGTGTGCGGCACGCCGAGCACCTCGATCATGTGCTTGGCGGTGGCGCCCGGCGCGCAGGCATAACTGAACGCGCGCCGGCGTAGCGGGCGCGCGAGAAAATCGTTCAGCTCCTCGTAGAAGCGGAATGTCGCGGTCACCATCACCGCAGTATCGCACCGTGTTTCATTGCGTGCTGTCCTGCACGTGTCGCATGGGTGTGCTTTACTTCCAGTTCTTTAGAAGACGGAGCGACAGATGGACATCGGTTTTATCGGTCTCGGCGAGATGGGCGCCGCGATGGTTGCAAACATTTTGAAAGCCGGGCATCAGGTGCGCGTGTGGAATCGCTCGCCGGAACGTGCGCAGCCGCTCGTCGATGCAGGCGCGCGGATCGTCGCGACGCCGGCCGAAGCGTTTGCGGGCGACGCCGTGTTCTCGATGCTCGCCGACGATAGCGCGTTGCGCGAGGTCATCACCGCCGCCCTGCTGGAACATGCTCCGCGTGGACTGATTCACGTGAACATGGCGACGATCTCGGTCGCGCTGGCCGAGGAACTGGCGACGGCGCACGCATCGCGCGGCGTTCACTACGTCGCCGCGCCGGTGTTGGGCCGGCCCGATGTCGCTGCGGCGGGCAAGCTGACCATCGTGGCGGGCGGACCGGCGGAGTCGATCGACCGTGTTCAGCCGATTTTCGACGTCATCGGCCAGAAAACCTGGCGCATCGGTTCGCTGCCGCAGCAGGCGAATGTCATGAAGCTCGCGGCTAACTTCATGCTGGGCGCGGCAGTCGAGACGCTCGGCGAAGCGGCCACTCTGGTGACCGGGCACGGTCTGGCGATGCAGGATTTCCTCGACGTGATTACGAGCGGCCTGTTTCCGGGCCCGGTCTATTCGGGCTACGGCAAGCTGATCGCGGAGCAGCGCTACGAGCCGGCGCTGTTCAAGGCGCGTCTTGGCCTGAAGGACATGCGTCTGGCGCTGGCCGCGGCTGAGGCCGTGACGACGCCGCTGCCGATCGCCAGCGTAGTGCGTGACAGTCTGATCGAAGCGGTGGCTCACGGCGACGGCGAGAAGGATTTCGCCGTGCTGGGCCAGGTCGCCGCACGGCGAGCAGGGCGCTAAGAGGCACTGACATGCAGTGGTGACGGGCGCGGGCGGGCATAATAGCCGCCCGATCCTATTTCGCCGTGATTCCCATGAGCCTGCATACCTGGTGGTTGTTCGTCGCCACTGTCTTTGTCGTTTCCGCGATTCCCGGTCCGAACATGCTGCTCGTGATGACGCACGGCGCCCAGCACGGCTTGCGCCGCTCCAGCGCCACCATGGCGGGCTGCCTGTCGGCGCTGGTGCTGATGCTGGCGGTATCGGCGGCGGGGCTTGGCGTGTTTCTCGAAGCCTGGCCGGCCATGTTCAACGCGCTGCGGATGATCGGCGCGGCCTACCTCGTGTATCTCGGCATCAAGGCATGGCGCGCGCCGGCCGACGAAGCCGCCGCCGGCAACGCCGACGAACTGGCCGCCAGGCCCGCGCGTTCGCGCCTCGCGCTGTTCCGCAACGGGTTCCTCGTCGCGGGCAGCAATCCGAAGGCGATTCTGTTTGCCGCGGCGCTGTTGCCGCAATTCATCGACGCCGCTCAGCCCAAGCTGCCGCAATTTGGTGTGCTCGTGGCGACTTTTGCCGTGATCGAGGTGAGCTGGTATCTGGTGTACGCGGGGTTTGGCACGCGCATTGGCGCGAGATTGAAGAGCCGCAGCGTCGCCAGGATGTTCAATCGGCTGACCGGCGGCGTGTTCGTCGGATTCGGCGCGATGATGGCGCTGGTTCGCCACTGATCGGAAGGGGCAGCGCCTTCGACAACGGGGGATACACAAGACACCTGGCAGGCTGTTGCATTTTTGCAACGTTGAGGGTCTACCCTAATTTGCATGTTGCGCCGCACCAAAGCATTTGCTATATTCTGTCTTGTCTCCTCCATGTCTCCTCTGATATGGATTCAGCCCGCCCAATTAGGCGGGCTTTTTTTTGCCCTGAATTTTTTGCACTGAGTTCGCAGCATCCCCGAAAAACACAAGCCGGCTGGCCCTTTCGCAGGGCCGCCGGCTTTGTTGCGTCGGCACGGAACTCAGAACTTGTACGAGACGGCGAGGAAAGAAATGATCGGATCGGCGCTCAAGTCCGCCTTCGAGACCCCCAGCTCCGTGCCATCCGCCGCCTTGATGATGACCGACGAGGTTGTCTTCAGCGGGATGTAGGTGACCGACGCCACGAGCCCCCAGTGATCCGTGATGTTGTACGCGAGCCCCGCGTTGAACACCGGCGCCCACGACGACGACGCCTTCGCCGACACCTGCGTCTGCCCCGGCTTGCCCGCGCCGGCCGCCAGCACCGCGCCGAGGTTGTTCTGCGTCGACTGGACGAAGTTCTGGCTCAACTGAATGTCCGAGAACCAGTTGTACGACACACCCACGCCGACAAACGGGCGGAACTTCGCCGTCGGCTCGTTGAAGTAGTACTGGAACAGCAGCGCCGGGCTCCACTGGCGCACGCTCTTCACGATCGGATTGGCCTGCGGATCGCCCAGATCCTGCTGGCCGAGCGCGCCTGCCGGTCCAGGCGGTTTGATGACGCCGTGCCCATAGATCTTGAACACCGGCGGCACACCGGCCACGGTCGTCACGGCAATGTGATCGGTGAGGTAATGGCTGAACACCAGGCCGACGGTATCGGCGCTGCCGGTCGACAAACCCGTACCGGCCGAAGTGAACGAGCTTGGCAGGCGCAGCGGCGTGTTGATCGGCGTCGGCGCGACGTTGGTGGTGAGCGGCGTGCTCGAATCCTGCGGCATCACGTGAAACCAGCCGAGTACCGCGACGTTGTCGCCCGCATGTTGGGCGTGCGCGCCGGCTGACAGGCAGGCGGCCATTAACGCGAAACAGATTCTTTTCATGTTGTTCCTCCTGAGGCGCGCGTGAAGCTGATCGCGCGCGGCAAGCGACGGCAGGTCCGCGACCGCGCCGGTGCGCTGCTTATTCGGTGGGCGCCGGCTGCCGCGCTGTGACGCCGCTGTGACGCCGCTGTGACGCCATGCGGCAGCCGGGACGCGAACGCCACGTTGCAAAGTGGCGGCGCGTGCGGCGCCCATTACTGGACGAAGGCGCCGATCGTGAAATACGGCGAAGCCGCGTTGGTCAGATCGAGGTAGCCGAACACCCCGCCCGTGAAGATCATCTTTCCGGTCGGCGTGGTGCCGGTCGAGGCGCCCACTCGCGTCGTCGTTACCACGCCCGGCACGGCTTGCGTGAAGTCCAGATTCAGCGCCGTCGCGAGCGATGCCTGCGATGCGTTGAACGGATCGAGCAGCGTGGCCTCGGTGCCTTCGAGCGCGGTGGTGCGGTAGTCGAACTGGCTATCCACGCCGATGTACTCGCCGTTTTGCGAGTTCACCGTGATCGCGCTTCGCGGCGCCAGAATCGAGATGCCCGACTCGTCGTCGGCGTAAGGCCCGAGCGCGCCGTTTTGCGGCACGGTCACCGACGAGTTCGCCGCGCCCGTTCGCACCAGAATCGGCACTAACTGGTTACGCAGCTTGCCGACGATCATGTAGCCGCGCGCTTCCGGGGTCGTCGCGAGGGTGGGCTTCGCCTGGCCAAGGAAGTTGTTGGTCTGGAACGCGCCGCTGCCGTCCGCCGACTGCGCGAAGTTGCCGCCGGGTTGCTGACACTTGCCGGCGTTGATGCCGGAATTGTCACACTCGGTCCACGTGCCGTCCGCATTGATCGTGATCTTCGAATCGACCGCGACCGGCGCGAAGTTTTGCGACGGTACCTGGTGATAGCCGAGCTGGTTGTACGTGCCGGCCACGTTCGCCAGATTCGTTTCAATCGAAGAGAAGCCGATGAACGGGTAGTACGGGAACTTGGTATCCGGCACGGCGCCTACGCCGAGAATCCCGCCGAACGAAATTTCCGCGCCCGGGATCGTGCCGCCCGCCACGCCTTCGCCGACGAAAATCCGCGCCGGACGATTCGGGTCGAGACTCGCGCCGTTCAGGCGGAATGCGCACTGGTTGAGCTTGTTGGTCGGCAGCAGGGTTTCCTGGGTGAGCGTGCCGCTGGCTGACTGCCCGGCGCGCGTCGGGACGACAGTGCCGGTGGTTGCCGGGATCGGCGACTCGATGTAATTGATCTGCCAGGTCATCTTGGTCGTGTCGAGTTGCAGCTTGACCAGTTCGCCGTCACCGCCGCCGCCCGTGAATACCGTGCCGTAGTCCAGCGAGGCAGGGCACAGCCGGACTTCCGTCACGGGCCCGTCACCGCCGCCGCCGCCACCACACGCCCCCAGCAACGGTGCAGCAAGAGCGAGCACCGAAAGGATTCTCCATTTCATACCGCCTCCAGAATTTTCTCGTTGTGTGTGGCCGGCTCCCAGTCCAGCCACCTGATTTATTTATGTCTCGTACTGCGAACTGCCGGTCCGTTGTGACTTACTTGCTGATTTGCGCGCCAATGCCGAAGTAAGGTGCGCTCGAAGCCGTCCCGTTGAGTTGCGACGTCGGCGCTACGCCGCCATTGACGGTCCCTTGAATCTCGATCGCATAGAGGCCGCCCGAAGCGATCGCGAGGCCTTTTTGGCCGTTGGCCTGCTGGACACCGACCAGTCCGGGACTCGGCAGGCCGTAGCCCAGACCGAAGCCGTCTTCCGCCGCCGAAGTCGACGGGTTGATGAAGGTGCCGACGCCGCCCTGGATCAATGCGGCGGTGTACTTGAAGTTGGAGTCGGCACCTACGTAGCCGCCGTCGAAGCCGCCGGACGCAAGCGGTTTAGCCGCGGCCAGCAGGGCGATGCCGGATTCGTCGTCGACCTTGGCGTCGGAGTGCAGCAATACCGCGGTGCCCAGGTTGACGGAGCCCGTGCGAATGACGAGCGGCACCGTCGCGCCGTTGATCTGGCCGAGGATCATGTGCGCCTGCGCCGACACGCCGCTCGGCTGGTTCAGTGGCGGCAGCTTGAGCTGAGTGCCGATCTGCGGCGCATTCTGGCTGTCGAAGTAGCCGCTGGCATTGGCGGTCCACGCCGTGCCCGTCGTCAGGCAGCCGCTCGCGCTCGGCGTAAATGCCGCGTTGGCGGGATTCGAGCCCGTGCAGTTGCCTGCCGCGTCGAAGGTTTCGACCGTGTTGGTCGCGGTCGCCGCGTACGAGCCGGACGGCACGAGGTGATACAGCAGACCGTTGTAGGTGCCGGCCAGTTTGGTGATGTCGGCGGTCGTGCTGGCAAACCCGAGGAACGGATAGAAGTCGAAGTGCCGGTTCGGTACCGCGCCGACGTGATCGAGGATGCCAGGAATGATGGTCAGGCCGTCGTACTCGACAGTTGCGCCCGGAATGCCTCCGCCGGCCACGCCCTGGCCGACCAGAATCATCGGCGGGTTCGGGTTGTTGACGAAGTCGGGCGTCGTGTAGGTCGTGCCGTTCGCGGGCGCGGTGCCGGTGCCTTTGCCGAGAATGAAAGCACAGCGGGTTTGCTCCGCGGTCGGCAGCATGCCGGTTGGAGGATGGATCACTGCACCGGTAATCTGTGTGCCTTCGCGCGTGATGGTGACGTCGGCGCTGGTCAGCGGGATCGGCGACTTGAGCCACTTCAGCGAGTAGGTCATCGCTGTCGCGTCGATATTGAGTTGCACGACTTCGCCGCTACCCGCTCCGCCGAGGAACGTGCTCTTGACGATGTCGGCCGTGGCGGGACACAACGCAGTCGCACCGGCGCTCGAGGTCGGCGGACCTTGCACGCCGCAGCTCGCGCCTGAGCATTGCGCGGGGTTGACCGGGCCTGGATTGTCGGCCTTGCCGCCACCGCAGGCGATCAGGAATGGGGCCGTGGCAATGGCCATCGCCAGGCCTCGAGTAATGGCGTGCGACATGCTGCTGTCTCCCTTCATGTAATTGTGCGAGCTAATTTCGCTGTGCGGATAATGGCTGTCAATTGAATGAGCCGTCTAAAAAGACTGATTCAAACAGCGTTCCTTTTCCCGGACGCGCACCGCGTGGACACTGGCGGCCCTTTTAAACAAAAAATGATTTTTCGGCCTGGAGAGGACATCGTTGCTTCGCCGCACTGCCTTGCCAGGCAAGCGTTACAGCAAAATGGCTCTATGATCTTCGAACGACCGTTCGCGAAAAAATCCGGAGTTTCCCTATGCGGAAAACTATGCTGTGGGCGTGGTTCTCAGGAATGAATTACCGGCAGTTTCTCAAGCATTCGGATTTTTATTTTTTAAGTAATGCGGGCTTCTACCGATTAACTGCGGGAAATGGAATTGAAATTGGCGGGATTTAAAACAGAAAGGCCGATCCTGGTGGACCGGCCTTTTTTGTGACTCGACGGCGCATTGCCGCCGGTAGCGCAGGGTTGATCAGCGTTTCAAGCCGCTGCCTTCGCTGGCGCCGATCGCGAGGTTCATGCACTGGATCGCCGCGCCCGACGCGCCCTTGCCCAGGTTGTCCAGACGCGCGACGGTCACGAAGCGCTCTTCGTTGCCGAACACGAACAGGTCGACGCGGTTGGTGTCGTTGTTCGCCTGCACGTCGAAGAAGCCGCTGTTGAGATTTGCTTCCGCGTCGAACGGCGCAACGTGCACGAAGGCCTCGCCCGCGTAGTACTCGGCGAACAGCGCCTGCACGTCTTGCGGTGTGGCCTTCTTCGCCAGCTGGTTCGGCGAGAAGAAGGTGGTGACCGCGAGACCCTTGTAGAAGTCGCCCACGATCGGCGTAAAGACCGGCGCCGATTTCAGGCCCGTATGCGCGGCCATTTCCGGCAGATGCTTGTGAGTCAGACCAAGCGCGTACGGACGCGGGCTCTTGAGCTTGTCGTTGTCGCCGGCTTCGTAGTCGGCAATCATTTTCTTGCCGCCGCCGCTGTAGCCGGTGATCGAGTAAGCATGCGCGGCGAACTCGGGTGCCACCACGCCTGCTTCGACCAGCGGACGCATGGCGAGCACGAACGCCGACGCATGGCATCCCGGCACCGCAATGCGTTTCGCCGTGCGCAGACGCTCGCGCTGCGAGCGCGCCAGCTCGGGCAGGCCGTAAGCCCAGTCGGCGGAAGTACGGAACGCGGTGCTGGCATCGATCAGCACGGTGCGATCGTTCTCGACCAGCGAAGCGGATTCGCGCGATGCGACGTCGGGCAGGCACAGGAACGTGACGTCGGACGCATTGATGAGACGACGGCGCTCGTCGAGGTCTTTGCGCTTCGCTTCTTCGATACGCAGGATCTCAACGTCGGCGCGTTGCGACAGGTATTCGAAAATCTTCAGGCCGGTCGTACCTTCCTGTCCGTCGACAAAAACTTTCGTGCTCATCTCGATCTCACTGGCTTGCTGGAAACAGGGCGCGACACCGCGCCGGAACGTTATTTTAAGACCTGATGGCGGCCGACGTGCAAAAGGGGTGAAAAAACGACGATGCACGCCGAACGTCACATCGGCGTGACCCGTTGTGCGGCAGATGCCAGCCGATGCCGGCCGGATCGCGGCAATCCGTGCGTCAGCGGGCGGCGGCGATCCAGCGTGCCGTGACGCCGGCCACCCGTGCGCCGAACATCCGCGCCGTTTCCAGGTCGCCGGCGGGCGGTGCTTCTTCCGGCGACGCATCGGCCGGTGACTGCGTGAGCAGGCCGGTCGAGCCGCCCACATAGTTCAGGTCGTTGCGGGTCGCCGCCTTGGTGTTGGACGGCATCATGCCGGTGCCCGCCCAGATCATGCCGTGCTGCATGGCCAGCGTGACGAAGTACTGGATCGTCGAGAACTTGTCGCCGTTCATGGTCGCGGAGTTGGTGAAGCCGGCCGCGATCTTGTCCTTCCACGTCTGTCCGAACCATGGTTTCGAGCTCGCGTCGGCGAACTTCTTGAAGTCGGCGGAAGGGCCGCCCATGTAGGTCGGCGCGCCGAAGATGATGGCGTCGGCCGCGGCGAGTTCGGCCCAGGCCGCCTCGTCGATCTCGCCGACCGGCAGCAGTTTCCCGTCCGCGCCGGCTTCGAGGGCGCCCGCCAGCACGGCCTCGGCGACTTTCTTCGTGTGGCCGTAGCCGCTGTGATAAACGATGACGATCTTCGACATGTAACACTCTCCAGCAAAATGAACGAGGATGGGTGAGGCACGGCAATGGTGCGCAGTGGTGTCGGCGCTGCCCCGGCAAGCATGACGCGTACCGTCGAGCTGCACATTAGCGTGCGCGAATGACAGAATTTCGGCGCGGGCGGCAATACGACGCAAGCCGTGCGCCAAGCGAGGCTCCGGCCGGCGCTCGTGCGCCTGGCTTGCGCGCGCTGCAAGGCGCGAGTCTAGCGACCGTAATTGACCACGAGCCGAGCACTGCCAAGTGTGGCGGTGCTGATCTCGTGGTCGAACATCAGCGCGGGGCGGCCTTGCGCGAGGCGCAGGTCGGCGCTGCTGAGCGCATAAACGGTGATGATGTAGCGATGCGGTTTGCCGGGCGGCGGACACGGACCGCCGTAGCCGTCGGTATCGAAATCGTTGCGCGCTTCGACCGCGCCCAGTTTGCTGAGGAACCCGGAAGAACTCGCATTCTCCGGCAAGCTGCCGACCGTAGCCGGAATGCCCGCAACTGACCAATGCCACCATCCGCGGCCTGGCGCATCCTGATCGAACATGGTGACCGCGAAGCTGCGCGTGCCGGGCGGAGCGTCGTGCCAGGAAAGTTGTGGCGAGCGGTTGCCGCCTTTGCAGTCGTCCTGATTGAAAACCTGAGCGGCTTCCACGGTGCCGCCCGCCCGGAAGCTGGCGCTAGTCAACGCAAACGCCCCCTCGGCGAAGGCGTATGGCACGTGCGCCACCCATAGCGCGAGCCCGAGCATAGCGCAGGGAAAAAGCGGCGAACGGCGCAACGGTGAAGCATTCGAAACGACCAGGCAACGCGAGTGCATGTGCCGGTTCTCCAGTGAGGGCGCGAGGCGGTAGCGCTCGCGAAAGTTATTGTCCCTATTTTGTGCCCCAAGGTCGGTCCAAGTCTAACATTAGCTCTGCTACGCACCATTGTTGCGCAGTCCGGTGGGATATACGGGCGAGAATCGGCTATAGTCGGAGGAATTGTCCGCGCGAACGCAGGCCGCGTCCTCATCCGTTTACGAAATAGAAAACAAAGGCATGTCAGAAGTTCTGGAGAGTGGTTTATCTGTCGAGGGGAGGGCAATGCAAGATCCTGTCAGGGTCGTGGTCGCTGACGACCACCCGGTTATTCTGTTCGGGGCCGAGCAGGCTCTGCTCAAGTTTCCTGGTCTGCAAGTGGTCGCGCGTGCGCGGCAGTCAACCGAATTGATCAAGGTGCTGCAAACCATGGCTTGCGACGTGCTCGTCACGGATCTGGCCATGCCGGGTGGCCAGTATGGCGACGGCTTGCCGCTGATTGGCTATCTGCGCCGAAATTTCCCCAACCTTCCCATCGTCGTCCTGACGATGCTGGAGAATGCCGCGTTGCTGAAGCGGCTGAGCGAACTCGGCGTCACCTCGGTCGTCAACAAGTCGGACGATCTGAGCCACATTGGGCTCGCGGTGCAGCATGTGAGCCGGAACCTCGAGTACATGAGCCCGTCGGTCAAGGCTTCGTTAGATGCGTTGCGCATGAATGCCGGCGGCAAGAACGACGAAGTCATGCTGTCCAAACGTGAGCTGGAGGTGGTGCGTCTGTTCGTGTCTGGCATGACGATCAAGGAAATCTCCGAGCAACTCAACCGCAGCATCAAGACGATCAGTACACAGAAGAACACCGCCATGCGCAAACTCGGCATTGAGCGGGATTCCGAATTGTTCCAGTACGCGCAGAGCAATGGCTTGCTGAATCTGTCGTCGCATTCGGCGGAAGAGCCCGGTGGAACGT
>NZ_JARESR010000040.1:0-69221 GCF_046028015.1 Paraburkholderia sp. RL17-383-BIF-A
AACGACATGGGCGCAGCCTCGGCCTTCTGCCATCTGTTCCGGCGAATGAATTCGGGTTCAGCACGCACGCCGGCGGTGTGATGGCTGATATCGTAAGCTACCCTGCATTGACAGTGCGTGCCGGCTGAAACGCCCAGACTCGATTGAAGGGCGCCGCGCCCAGCCGCAGTCCACTTTGGATTTCCACATGGATTACTTCGCAGCAGTCCGGACATTCGTGCGCGCAGCCGAACTGGGTAGTCTCACTCGCGCTGCCCAGGAGTTGTCCATCAAGACGTCGACCGCGTCGCGACATTTGAACGAACTCGAAGCCGATCTCCGCATTGCGCTTTTTAACCGGTCGACTCGTGGGCTCTCGCTCACGGAGGGCGGCAAGGTGTTCTACTCGCGCGTCTCGGAGGTGCTCACTCAGTTGAAGGATGCCAAGGACGCGACGTCGTCGCTCAACCAGAGTCCTTCCGGGGTGTTGCGTGTGACGCTGCCCGTTTCGTTCGGGCGGAAACACGTCGTGCCGCACATCGGCGAATTCATGGACCGGTATCGCGATATCGATGTCGATGCAATTTTCACGGACGACGTCCTCAATCTCATCGAGTCACAGGTCGATCTGGGCATCCGCATAGGCGCGTTGCAGGATTCGTCGCTGATGGCCCGCCGTCTCGCGCCGCACCGCGAGTTGGCATGCGCGGCGCCGGCGTATGTAAAGGCGAGCGGCGCACCCGTTACACCCGCTGCGCTGAAAGATCACGCTTGCCTGATGTTCTCGCGAACAGCGGGGAATGTCTGGTACATGAGGCCTCGGGCGGACACGGCGTCCGAGTGGCAGAAGGCGAGCGCGAGTGGCCGCCTCACGATCGACGATACCGATGCGTTGCTTGCAGTCACGTTGGCTGGAAGAGGGATCGCACTACTGCCCAGCTGGCTGGCGGACGAAGCACTCGGCGACGGTCGTCTCACACGCATATTGCCGGACTGGGATATCCGTTCGTCGCGCGAAGAAGCTTCGGTCTGGGCGGTTTATCCGAGGAAGAAAACGGTGTCGTCCAAGGTTCGGTCGTTTATCGACTTTCTCGCTGAAAAACTTGGCGAGACGCCGCACTGACATACCACGACCTGTCGGAATCGTCAGCGCCTCGCGCGGCGAGTGCAATCACTCCTCGCATTTCACGTCCTTCTTTTGCACGACGATAATCACCGGATACGTTCCCCGGTCCAGTTCGACGCGCGCGACCACGGCCATCGTCGTACTGTCGATATCGTCGTACACGCTGACTTTTTCATTCCGAAGGCTCGTGATGCCGGTACAGCCCGACGCGCGCCCTTCGTCAGAGACCTTGCATTGGATCGGGTTGTCCGCGAGGAAGCGATATCTGTCTCTGTCCGGGGTCGCCAGGTATTCGCGAAAGCTCTGTGCCGCGCCACCGATGCCGGTGACATACCCGATCGCGCACTCCAGTTTGGGCGTTTCGCTACCCGCGGGTGTTTCGGCGCTCGTCGTCGCGCTCGCGGCCGCGATGACGACCGCGAGTGTCGATGCAAGGAGGTATTTCATGGCGCATGTCACGGTTGTCGGATCGAAGTGCTGGATTGTAAAGGCATCTCGCCCAACGCGGCGCCACCGTCGCCGTGGGTAGGTCTAGCGGATCTCTCTGGCCACGCTTTGCAGCTTCAGGAAGGCGCGATAGCGCGCCTCGTGCAGTTGCGCGATGTCGCTCGCGCCAGGTTCGTAGGTCTTGCTGATCTGCGACATCCTCGCCATTGCCGAGCGCACGTTATCGAACTGGCCGCCTGCCACGCCGCCCAGCATGGCGGCACCCAGCAGCACGGGCTCTTCCGCCTGCGTGGCGAACACGGGTTTGCCCGTTGCATCCGCGAGCAGTTGCCGAACCAGATCGAGCCGTCCAGCGCCGCCGCTGATCACCACCCGCTCGATCGGCGCACCCGCGTTGGCCTGCGTTTCGATGATCTGCCGAAGTCCGTAACCGATACTGCACAGGCCGGCAATGTAGAGGGCGACGAGGCTGTCCAGGTCGTCTTCCATTCCAAGGCCCGCAATCACGGCCCTTGCGTGCGGGTCGGCCAGCGGAGCACGGTTCCCCAAGAACTCCGGCACGACATGCAGGCCGCCGGCCAGCAACGCGGTGCCTGACACACTATCGGCCGACTGCACGGCGAGGGCGGCGAGCAGGGCCGGCAAGGACTGGCCCTCGCGCTGCGCGCGAAGCCGTGCGTCGGAAGACGCGGGATGCATGGCAAGCAGTCGTTCGATGGCCGCGCCGGCTACCGATTGGCCGCCCTCGTTGAGCCAGGCATCCGGCACCATCGCCGAAAAATACGGTCCCCACACGCCGGGCACGAAGACCGGACTGCGGGTCGTGGTCATCGTGCACGACGAGGTGCCGAACACATAGGCGAGACAGGACTCGGGGTCGCCGTCGGCGCCGACCGTGCCGATCCCACCGGCATGGGCGTCGATCACGCCCGTGGCGACCGGCGTTCCGGTTCGCAAGCCGAGTTGCGCGGCGGCGTCCGCGGTCAGGCCGCTGCCCAGCGGCGTGCCGGGATCGACGACACGCTGGCCGATGCGTGCAAAGCCTTCGTCCGCCAGCACGCCAAGGCCGACGCTGCGAAAGTAGCTCTCGTCCCAGCGCCGCTCGTGCGCCAGATAGGTCCATTTGCAAGTGACCGTGCAGGTCGACCTGGCCAGATCGCCGGTTGCGCGCCAGGTCAGGAAGTCGGTCAGATCGAAGAACTGCCAGGCCGCCGCGAAGACGCCCGGCCTGTTCTCGAGAAGCCACAGCAGCTTGGGCGTCTCCATTTCCGGCGAGATCTTGCCGCCGACATAGTTCAGCACCTCGTGACCCGTCGCATTGATGCGCTCCGCCTGCGCCACGGCGCGGTGATCCATCCAGACGATGATGTCGCGCTCGGCCTGCTCCGAGGGGCCCACCGGCAATGGCTGGCCGCCCGCACCGAGCACGACGAGCGAACAGGTGGCGTCGAAGCCGATCCCGGCGACCTGAGCCGGCGACACGGCGGCCTGCGACAGCGCGTCTTTCACGGAATCGCAGACAGCCGTCCAGATTTCGCCACTCGACTGCTCGACGATGGAACCGCTCGCATGGAACAGCGTGATGTCACGCCTGGCCGACGCCACCATACGGCCGGCGAGGTCGAAGAGTCCGGCCCGGGCACTGCCCGTGCCGACGTCCACGCCGATGACATAGCGCGCGTCGCGCGCGCTGTCTGCCGGGCTGTGGGTCGCACTGTGGGTCGATCTTTGACTCGCGCCGGAAGTCGGGTTCTCTGAGGTCATGGCTTGCTGCCTGCTCACTATCGCGTTAGGGGTTAGGGGTAGCGTTTCTGAAGGACGGCGGGCGGCCCACAGTGGGCCCGCCCGGGTCGAGCGTTTCACAGATCGACGTTGTTCGGCAGGATCACGAGATCACGAATGGTCACGTTGCCCGGCCGCGTCAGCATGAAGAGTACGGCATCGGCGACCTCTTTGGGCTGCATCAGGCTGCCCGAGGCAAGCGCTTCATCCATCTTTGCTTTCGGCCAGTCGTCGAGCAGGGCCGTCACGACCGGGCCGGGCGCCACCGCGCCGACCCGCACGCCATGCTTGGCGAGCTGGCGGCGTGTCGTGTGAACGAAGGCCTGCACCGCGAATTTGGACGCCGTGTAGATCGGTTCCCAAACCACCGGCACGATCCCGGCGATCGAACTGGTGAAGATAACGTCGCCCGACTTTTGCGCGACCATGTGCGGCAGCACGGCGTGGACCGAGCGGAACGCGGCATTGATGTTCAGGTTCAGCACGCGGTCCCATTCGTCCGGATTGCCGTCCACCACATCGCCGCCGACGTACGCGCCGGCATTCGCATGGAAGATATCGAGGCCGCCCGCGAGTGCGAGGATTGACGGCAGCAGCGCATCCACTTCCGATGGCTGCAGCAGATCCACCACCAGTGGCAGCGCGTTCGGCCCCAGTTCCGCGCAAAGTTGTTCGAGTCTCTCCCTGGCACGGTCGATCAGTACTACCTTCGCGCCTTGCGCGATCAGTACGCGCGCGCACTCGAGGCCGATGCCCGATGCCGCGCCCGTGATGGCGGCAACCTTTCCCTTGATGGATTCAGTCATTCGCTGTTCTCCTGGATTGCTTGAATTACGCGCGGCCATGCGAGACGCGGGACTGCCGGGCAAGCGAGTCGACGATCACCGCGATCGCCAGCACCGCGCCGGTGATCATGAAGCGCAACGAGGACGACAGGTTCAGTAGCGTCAGGCCGCTGGCGATCGACTGGATCACGATGATGCCCAGCACCGCTGAATACGCGCTGCCACGGCCGCCGAACAGACTCGTGCCGCCGATCACCGCCGCGGCGATCGCGTTCAGGTTCACGTCGCCGCTGCCGGCCTGCTGACTGGCCGAGGCGAGCCGCGCCGCGGTCAGCACGCCGCCGAGCGCGGCAAGGCTCGCGCACAGCACGAAGGCACTCGTGTAGATGGCGCCGACCTTGATGCCGGCCCGCCGCGCGGCCTCGTGATTGCCGCCGACCGCGTGCATCGAGCGACCCCAGCGGGTTCTCTTGAGCGCATAGTCCATCGCGACCGAGAGTCCGAGGAAGACGCCGAACATCAGCGGGACGCCTCGCCCCTGGTTGAGATAGGCCACCACGGCCTCCAGGAGGACCGTAATGGCGAGGGCGCGTGCGAGCAGGCTGCCCACCGAGGGCGCGGAGAGCTGGGACGCGCGGCGGCGCTCGCGCGTGCGCAACCCGAGCGCCAGCATCACCGCACCCGGCGCCAGTGCGAGGAGATACGAAATCACGGCCGGGATGATGATGAGCTGCCCGAGATTCACTATCGCCGAACCGTAAGGCAGGTTGATCGAACCGGTCGCGCCGAGCACGTACAACTGCATGCCGAGGATCGCGAGCAGCCCGGCCAGTGTCGCCACGAAGCTCGGCATGCCGAGCCGGTTGAGCAGCAGCGCGTACAACGCGCCGATCAGCGCGCCGACGGCGATGGCGGCGACGATAGCCAGCAGCACCGGCCAGCCGTGATTGACCCAGAGCATGCCGACGAGCGCCGAAGCGAAGCCGCTCATCGAGCCGACCGAGAGGTCGATCTGTCCCACCATCAGCACACAGACGATGCCGAGCGAGATCACGCCCACCGTCGAGCAGTCGAACAGCAGATTGACCAGGTTGTCGGCCGAGAGGAACACCGGGTTCAGGCTGGTGAACACGGTCCAGATGATGATCAGGCCCGCCACGACCGGCAACGAACCGAGATCGCCCGAGCGCACCCGTTCGACGAACTCGGAAACGGTGCCGCCGATGCCGGTGGCGTGCTTCACGCGGATATCGCTGCGGTCGAGCAGCGTGGACGGTTGCGGCTCGCCTTGCGGCTCACGCTGCGGGGCGCCTTGCATTTGATTGCTCATGATGGTTCCTTGGTTCAGGCACCCAGCTCGGACTGGCGCCGGCCGGCGCGGCGCGACACGGCGTTTTCGGTCGCGCCGGTGATCGCGGCGACCAGTTCCTGATTCGACGAGTCGGGATAGAAGACACCGTTGTTGCGGCCGAGCCGCAGCACCACGATGCGGTCCGCGACGGCGCGGACGTCCTCCATGTTGTGGCTGATCATGATGACGGCGTGGCCGCGGTCGCGCACCCGCTCGATCAGGTTCAGCACCTCGGCGGTTTGGGCCACGCCCAGCGCCGCCGTGGGTTCGTCGAGCATGATCAGCTTCGGGTCCAGCAGCAGCGAGCGCGCGATCGCCACGGTCTGGCGCTGCCCGCCCGAGAGCGAGGCGACCACGTCGCGCACGCTGGGAATGCGCGCCGACAGTTCGTTCAGAAGCGTCCAGGCTTTCACCTCCATGGCCACTTCGTCGAGGCGCAGCGGATTCAGTTCGCGCCCGAGATAGATGTTCGCGGCGACATCCAGGTTTTCGCACAAGGCGAGGTCCTGGAACACCGTGGCGATGCCCAGATCGAGCGCCGCGCCCGGATCGGGCAGCGTGACTTCCTTGCCGCCGAAGGTGATGGTGCCGGTGCTGGGTTGATGGACCCCGGCGAGCACCTTCACCAGGGTTGATTTGCCGGCGCCGTTGTCGCCCACCAGGGCGACCACTTCGCCGGCATGCACGTCGAGCTCGATGTCCGTCAGGGCCGAGACCGCGCCGAAGTGCTTCGAGACGCCGCGCAGGCTCAGCACCAGTTCGCCGCGCCGGGATCGTGTTGTGGCGTGATCAGTCATGGGACGGATACCTCATGGAGAGTTGACGGACCCGGCACGCGCCGGGTCCGTCCGGGGCTTGCGCCGGCTCAGTACGTGATGCCGAGCTTCTTGCAGCCTTCGGCATAGCGGTCGGTGCACAGATCCTTGCCGCTCGCGAAGCCCTTGTCGACGACCTCCGCCTTGAGGTTCTTCGCCGTGATGACCGCCGGCTTGAAGAGCTGCGACGGCGTGTTGAACAACGTGGTTTCACCCTTCGGTGTCTGGCCGGACAGGAAACCGACCGCCACCTTGGCCGCCGCCGCTGCGACGATCTCGCTCGGCTTGAGGATCGTGTTGTATTCGTCGCCCGCGATGATCAACTGCAACCCCGCGATCGTCGCGTCGTTGCCGGTCACCGGCGGCACCGGATTGACGCCGGCTGCCTTGAACGCCGCGACGGCCCCGCCGCCCGTGCCGTCGTTGGCGGCCACTACGCCGACGATCTGCGAGCCGAAGCGGGTGATCTGTCCGCTGACCCACTGCTGGGCCTTCGGCGGAGCCCAGTCCGGCGTGTCGTACTCGGCCAGCGTCTTGTAGCCGCTGCCCTGCAAACCGGCGTGGATGCCCTTCTTGATCAGCCCGGCCGCGGCGTCGGTCGGCGAACCGTTCACTTCGAGCACGCCGCCCTTGGTGGTCGGCACGCCTGAGTCTTTCAGGTGCTGGACGAGCGATTGCGCAATGGCCTTGCCGATGCCTTCGTTGTCGAACGACACGTAGTAGTTGGCCGGCGTAGAGGGCACAGGCCGGTCATAGGCGATGACCTTGATGCCCTGGCCCTGCGCCATATGGACGAGCGACGCCGCGGCCGTCGAGTCCACCGGGTCGAGCACGATCACCTTCGCGCCTTGTGCGATCACCGAGTTGAACTGCTGCTGCTGCGTCGCGACGTCGGCGTTGGCGTTCTGATAGAGCACCTTGCAGTCGGGGCAGAGCTTGCTCATTTCGGTCTTGAAGCCGGGGAAGTCATGTTGCTCGTAGCGCGTCGAGGCCTGGTCGGGCATCAGGAACGCGACCGTGCCACTTGGCGCAGCCAAAGCAGCGGTGCTGCCCAGCAAGCTCAGGCTCAGGGCGCTGGCGCCGATGAGTTGGTTCGAAAGTCTGGTCATCGCATGTCTCCGTTTTTAGAAAAATTCCGGCGAAGCTGCTGCCGTGTTTGGGCCTGGGTGAGCCTTCTTGTGAAGTTCGTCAGTTGTGCGGGGCGTGTCCGGCGAGGCGCCGGTCATGCGCGATGTCGGACGATTCGGTCGCGCTGGCCGCATTCATTTGCTGATAAGCCCGCCATCGCGAGGGCGGCATGTCCTTGAGCAACAGGAACTGACGGTTGAAATTCGAGAGGTTGTTGAATCCGACCTGGTAGCAGATATCGGTGATAGTCAGCTCGCCTGACATCAGCAACTGGCACGCGAGATTGATGCGCAGCCGGTTCACGTACTGGACGAAGGGCACGCCGGTGTGCCGGCGGAAAGATCGCGAGAAGGCGCTGACGCTTTGTCCTGAGAGTTCGGCCAATTCCGCTTCCCGTAAAGCTTGTGACAGGTTCTTGCCGATATACGAGAGCACGTGATTGATGTGCGTCTCGGCATAACGTGCCGGGTCGGCGCGATAAGCGGCGCTTGCCAGCTTCGCGGGTTCGACGCTGTGCACGAGCAGGTCGAACAACGCGAGGAACAGCGTGATGCGCCGCATGCCTTGCGCGTTCAACATTTCGCGCATGATCGGCTCGGCGGCGGCGCCCGATTCCGCTGAGAACAGCACACCCCAGCGAGAAGCATCGAGCAACGGCTCCACGCGCCTGAGTTCGGGCAGAGCCTGAACGGCGCGCGCGATGAACGCGCCATCGAACTGCACGATAAGACAGCGCTCATCCACCCGATCGCCGCGCGGCACATTGCTGACCCAGTTGTGCGGCAGGTTCGAGCCCACCATCACGAGATTGCCCGGCGCGAAATTGCCGATGTAATCGCCGACGAAGTATTTGCCCGTGGTCGATGTGATCAGCTGAATTTCGTATTCAGGATGGAAGTGCCAGCGCACCGTGCGATAGGGATAACCATGCGACCAGACCTTGAACGACTCATCGCGCGGCACGGCGACCAGTTCGAGATCCGGCGGGACGATTTTGGCGCAACGGGCGTCCGCATGCGCGGCGGCGCCCAGAGTGGTGTGCATCTGTCTTCCTCCTGAGCCGGCCTATTCTTTTGGGCGCGGTTCGCGCACAACGCATTGCACCTGGCTATGAGAGGAAGTTAATCCTGTTGAGAGGATGCCGCCACTGAAAATCGGGCCGCAAACTGATACTTAATTGCATTCGGGTAAGTCCGTACAGCGCAGCCGCGTGGAAGAACGGCTCGGGTTCGCTGGCCGCGGAGAGCGGCTCTTTATCGGCAAATGCGTCGGCAAATGCGTCGGCAAATGCGATCGGCAAATGCGATCGGCGAATGCGATCGGCTGAGGAGGTGCGCGGCGAGCCGCGCTCCGACGCGAGGGGAGCGCGTCGGCGAACATCCGCAATGGAATCAGAAGCTGACGAACGCCTGCAGGAGCCGGTTGAACGCGCCGGCATTCGAGACATTCATGCCGTGCGACGCACCGGCAATGGTTTGCCTCTCCGCATAGCCGATCCATTCAGCGAGCTTCTCGACGTTGTTACGGAACATGCGGGGGCTGCGCTGCCCGTCGATCAGCAAGGTCCGGCATTTCACGTCGCGCGCCGCCTCATGGGAATAGGCGGGCAGGGGATCGCGGAACTGCTTGGGGAGCGTGTCCGCGTTGTCGATCGCCATGGTGCGGAAGGACGCCGGACTCTTGCGCCATGATCCGGGTGCGCTCACCGAGTCGACGAAAAGCTCCAGTCCCGCGTCGATTTCCCGGCTCTCGATCAGGTCGGCGACGCGCGCACGCAGCACGTTGGTCGCGGGCGGCAGCGACGCCTCCGCCGTGCCGTCGATCTGCAGCGGGCCGCCCGGGTCCGCGAGCGTCAGCGATTTCACCAGCCGTGGATAGTCGCGCGCGACATGGAATGCCACGCAGCCGCCCCGCGAATGGCCGACCAGATGGACGGGCGCAAGGCCGATCGCCTCGATGAACTCGGCCAGTTCGGCGACGTGCGTTTGCCAGCCGAACTCGCCCTGAATGCAAGCCTCGTTCGCGGGCCAGTAGTGGCTCAGGCTCACCGAGATGCAGCGGAAATGCTGCGACAGCGCCGCGGTCTGCGCGCTCCAATAACGATAGTCGCAGAGCGAGCCGTGCACGAAGACCAGCGGCTCGCCCTCTCCGCACTCGACATACGGCACGCAGATGCCGGATGCGATGGTCGCAAACGACAATTCCGGTACGGCAAGCACTGAGAAATCGGTACGGGCGTTCATTGACTGGCTCCTTTGCGGTCACTATGCCCGATGTCACTGTCTTAGAAAATCGCGTAAAATTGATCGAATCTATTCATTTTTCTGATACCAAGCCCATTGAAAGCGCTCGACCTAGACGTGATGACCATGATCGTGGCTGTCGCCGACACCGGCAATATCAGCCGGGCGGCGGAAGTCGTGCATCGCTCGCAGTCTGCGGTGAGCATGCAGATCAAGACGCTCGAGAGCGCGCTTGGCAAGCCGCTGTTCGTACGCAAGCCGAGAAATGTGGTTCCGACGCAGGACGGCGAAGTGCTGCTGACCTACGCCCGCCGCATGCTCGCCTTGCGGGAGGAGGCGTGGGCCGCGGTGGTGCGGCCTGACGTGACCGGGCGAGTGAGCATCGGCGTGCCGGACGACTACGCGTCGTCGCTGCTGCCGCCGATCCTGAAGAAGTTTTCCGCAAGCTATCCGAAGGTGGAGATTCAGGTGGTCGGTTTGCCGAGTGTCGCATTGGCGCCGATGGTGAAAGACGGCTCGGTCGATCTGGTGTGCGCAACGCGAGTGAAGGGCCTGTCCGGCGAGTTCATCCGGCTCGAGCCGATGGAGTGGGCAGCGGCGCCGAGCGCCGATGAAATCTGGCGCGAACGGCCGCTGCCGATCGCCGTGTTTCTGCCGGGCAGTGTGGCGCGGGAAAATGCCATTCGCAGCCTTGAACGCGCGAAGATTCCCTATCGGACCTCGTATGAAAGCCCGAGTCTGCTCGGCCTGCTGTCGATGGCCGAAGCAGGACTTGCGATTGTCCCCCTCGCGCGATGCGCGGTCCCGGCGCATTTCACGTTGCTCGGGCGTGCGCACGGCTTGCCCGAGATTCAGGCGCTCGAAATGGTGTTGGCGCGCAGCACCGCTTCGAAGCGACCGCCGTGTGATTTTCTGGCGGAGAAGATCGTTTCGGAGTTGAGGCGGTAGGTGCACCGGCGGTCTGCTGCGCTTCCGGGATCACGTGGCGATTTCCGCGCCCTTGAGAGCGGCAGTCGCCTTCGCCTGGTCTTTCGGATCGAACATGCCGATCAGCACGATCTGCGACTCCTCGCTGGTCCGGGCAGAGGACGCGCTGATCATCACGCGATTGCCGACCACATGCAACTCATGCAACGCGCCGTCACTCTCCAGACGGACGAACCCCTTCGCGCGCAACAGCTTCGCCGAAAAACCTTGCAGCGCTTCCTTGAGCTTCTTCCGGTTAAGCAGCGCCTGGGTGGCGAACGAAAAGCTGCACAAGTCTCGCGGCATGGGAGAGGCGTGCAGCGATAGCGCGGGGGTGTCACGCGCAGGCGTCATATGCTGGTCGAAGATCAGACCGGGCGGCACGGCGGCGTGCGTCGCCTGCACCATGACGCGGCTGCGCGAGAGCGCTTCGACGCGCTCCGCGACCGCCTGGCGCGAAGGCTCGTCGAGCAGATCCATCTTGTTCAAAACGATGGCCGTGGCGCCCTCGATCTGCCGCTGCGCAATGTCGCCGACATAAGGATCGGCCAGCGTTGCTTCGATGCGCTCCGCGTCCACGAGCACGACGATGCCGTCCAGACGAAACGCGCGATCGAGCAAGCCGATCTGTGCGATGCGGAGCGGGTCGGACACGCCGCTCGCCTCGATGATCAGCAGATCCGGCGTATCGGGGCGCGCACTCACGGCGAGCAGCGCCTCGACCAGCCGGCCGCCGATCGAACAGCAGACGCAGCCGTTCTCCAGATTGATCACGTCGCCGGTGCGCTGGCGAATCAGCGAAGCATCGATATTGATCGAGCCGAAGTCATTGACGAGCACGGTGATGCGCCGCGATCCGGCGTTGCTCAGAACATGGTTGAGCAGTGTCGTCTTGCCGGCGCCGAGATAACCGCCGATAACGACAAGTGGAATCGCGCTCATCCGACCGGCGCCTGGAAGATACGGCCGCCGAGCACCGTGCCCCACACTTCCAGTTCCTTGAGACGCTGCGGGGTGACCTCGGCAGGATCTTCCGCGAGCACCGCGAAATCCGCGAATTTGCCGACTTCGATACTGCCCACCAGATGATCCATTTTCAGCGTGTAGGCGGCGCCGAGCGTGATTGCGCGCAACGCGTCGGCAATCGGCACGCGTTCGTTCGCACCGAGCACGCGGCCCGACGATGTCTCGCGCTGCGAAGCGCACCACGCGGTGAACAGTGGATTCAGCGGCGTAATAGGCGCATCGGAATGAAACGCGAACGGAATGCCCAGGCGGCGCGCGGACTCTGCCGCATTCATGCGATTCGCGCGGTCCGCACCCATGGTTTGCGTATAGTGCGCATCGCCCCAGTAGTAAATGTGGTTCGAGAAAAAATTGATGCACAGGCCGAGGCTTTTGGCTCGCGCCAGTTGACTCGCGTCGGCCATCTGGCAGTGCTGCAGCGTATGCCGGTGATCGCGGCGCGGATGGCGTGCGAGAAGCTGCTCGAACGCGTCGAGCACGAGTTGGGTCGCTTCGTTGCCGTTGGTGTGAACGTGAAGTTGCAGGCCCGCTTCGTGAAATGGCGTGAACACCTCGACGAACTGGCTCGGCGGAATCAGCCATAAGCCATTGGGCTTGCCGTTCAGATAGCCGGGCCATTTCAGGCGCGCGGTGAATCCTTGAATCGAACCGTCGACGATAAACTTGACGGGGCCGAAGTGCAGCTTTGGCGTGGCGGTCCGCATGGCGGCGAGCACCTGTTGAGCGCCGCCTTCAGGACTGCGTTGCGGTGCGAACGCAGGCACGATGCGCACCGGAAAATCCGCATTCGCGGTGACTTCGCGCAGGTTGCGATTGCCCAGTTCGGAGAAGTCATTGACCAGATCGGTGGCGGTCGTCACGCCCGCGAGTTGGGCGACCCGGCCGAAATTCCAGATGGAGTTCGCGCTTTCGCTCGCGGCGATCGAGAGGCCCGAGCCGATTACGCGGTAGACCGGAAACATTGCCGCGAACTCCTGCAACTCGCCGGTCGGCTGGCCGCTGTCGTCCTTGTCGATGCCGTCGATATCCGTTTCCTCGTCGATGCCCGCGCGAGACAGCATGGCCGAATTGACGTTCATCAAGTGAACGCTCGCATGCAGGATCACGATGGGCCGCTCGGCGGACACCGTGTCCAGTTCCCGCACGGTCAGGCGAGCGGTGCCGAAGAAGATGGGATCGAAGCCCCAGGCGAGCAGTGCAGCGTCTGGGGACGTCATCTCCGCCTGGGCCGCGCGCAGGCGTTCGATCACGGCGTCCAGCGTCTTCAGGCCCGGCCAGCGCCGGCCATCGGGGCCGCGCCGGTCGTAGTAGCCGACATAAACGGCGTCCCACATCGCGCCTTCCATCAGATGGCAATGGCCTTCGACAAAACCAGGCATCAACACTTTGTCGTTGAAGGTGTCGATGATTTCGGCGTCGCCCCATTGCTGCACATCCTCTGCGTCGCCAACCGAGAGGATCCTGCCGTCGCGAATCGCGACGTGTGTCGCGTAAGGCTGCATGGGATTCATCGTCACGATTTTCTTCGCGACGAACACCTGGGTCGTCGGGCGCTTCTCTTCTCGTTGAGTCATAGGGCTATGATCGAAGTTCGTTCAGCTCAGTTTCAACCCAGCGCGTGCGCGCGGCTCGGTTTCGCGGTGAGGTTCACCGCAGTGACGACCAGAAGGTTCACGCCGAGGCATACCAGCCCCAGATTGAAGCCGCCAAGGTCGATTTGCAGCACGTAAAGAATGATCGCCAGCACTTGCCCGGTCAACATGCCTGATGCAATGGCAGCCGGCCGCACGCGCAGTCCGAACAGAACGACCATCACGCCGGGGAAAAATTGCGTCACGCCGTAATAGGTGGTGTTGATCAGCGTGAGCATCAGATTCGGCGTGAGCAGCGTCATCACGATCGACACCAGCAGGTACAGCACGATCACCACCTTCGCGCTCGTTTTCTGGCGGGCCTCCGGCATGCCCGGCAGGAGATTGCGAGTCACGATCGGGCCGATCGCGAGACAGATGCCGGCCAGCACGAGCAGCCCGGACAGCGACGCGCCGGCGGCGACGAGGCCGAGCAGCCAACCCGGCAACAGCCGGATCGCGGCCGCGAAGAACGCTTCATTCGGCGAGGCGAGATGCAGATTCTGACTGATCGCATAGTACGACGCGACCACGAGAAACGGATACATCAGCATGTAAAGCGGCATGGCGACCTGAGTGCGGCGGATCGTGTTGGCGCTCTTCGCGGTGAAAAAATTCTGTACCGCGAACGGCATGACGTAGAAGCCGAGCGACTGGAACAACATGGTGCTCATCGAGAAGGTCAGCTGGTGCGAGTTCATCCGGTTGCTCACATGCTGGCTGGCTGCATGAAAGACATCGGTCACCCCGACTTCCATCGATACGGCGACGCCGGTCACGACGATCGCCACGACCATCAGGATATCCTTGAGCACGGCGATATAAGCCGATGCCCGCACGCCCGCGATCGCGATATACGTGAACGCGAGCAATGCCGAAATCAGGATCAGATAGAGCGGTTTGAAGTTCCAGCCGAGACCGTTCAGCGCGGCAACGAGCCCGGTAAATTGCAGTTGGCCCCATGGCAAGAGAAACACGATCGCGGAGCCTGCAACGATCAGTTCGAGCGAGCGGCTCTGGAAATGTCCCTTGAACAGATCGGGCAGCGTGATCGCGTTGTAGCGCTTGCCGGCTTGCCAGATCTTCGGGCCGATGAAATAGCCCACCGGATAGGCGAGCAGAATGTAGCCGAGAAACCAGACGCCGTATGTCGGCCCTTTCGCATAGATGCCGCCCGGAAAGCCGACCATCGTGCCGATGCTGTAGATCTCGCCGGCTGCGAGAAAGAAGACGAGGTACGCACCGAACTGCCGCGATGCGACGAAGAAATCATGCACGCTCTGCGGACCGCGTCCCTTGTTCGAACGGATCGCGAGGTAAAGCGAGAAGGCGAGGAAGCCGAGAAAGACTGCGGTGGCCATCCGGACACTCCTTTAGCGGTTTTGCGGGTGGGACTCGTCGTGGCGGCTGTCGAACACGCGCCAGCAGATCATCAGGCAGCCGGAGGTGAGGATGAACCACGCGAAGATCCACGCATAGATGAACGGCACGCCCAATACGAAGCGGTCGACGGAAGCCACCCACGGCAGCAGGCCGATCACGCCCAGATAGGGAATGCCGAGTCCGATAAACAGTTTGAGCACCTCAACTCCTCGCAGCGTGAAGTCATGGACACGCGCGGCCATCAGCTCTGGCAGTCGCGCAAGGACAGGCAATCGGTACAGGTAAAGGCCAGTACCCGCAGTGTTGCCGAACAAAAAACCAGAACCATAGAGCCAGTTCACGGGAGTCGATGAGTCCAATTCAGCGGGCGCCGCAAAGAGGGCGCCGCGCGTGTCGAGATCCGCTTCATGGGCCACATTTGCGCCTGCTGCACCAGGCGAAAGCACCGCACTGGACCTACCGGCCGGGCACCCCCCTGCCTACAATTTCCTCACGGATCGCCAGCCGATGGCGGCGCCTCATGCCTTATCGAAAGTCATCCAGGAGGAGAGAGCAATGGCTCAAACACAGACCCCACTGCAGCACGTCACGGCCGACACGCTGGCCGCGTTTTCCGATGCGTTCAATCGTCACGACGCCAACGCGTTGATGACCTTCATGACCGACGATTGCGTGTTCGATGCAGCAGGCGGTCCGGAAGTCTTCGGCACGCGTTTCGTGGGTCGTGACGCCACACGTGCGGCGTTCGAAGCGGTGTTCAAGACCTTTCCCGACGCACATTGGGGCAAGGGCCGCCACTACGTGAGCGGCGAACGCGGCGTGTCCGAGTGGGTGTTCACGGGAACGCACGCGGAGGGCTGGCGTATCGAGGCGGAAGGATGCGACCTGTTCGAGTTCCGCGACGGCCTCATCGCGGTGAAGCGGGCGTTTCGCAAGGAACGTCCGAAGCAGAACCTCGTACGCTGATCGGGAGCTTCACATGGAGCACAGTGAAATCGAACGCGTCGCGCAAGGCATGCCGTCCGCCCCCGAAGACGATACGCGCTACGATCCGGCGTACGACCCGCTGGTGTCGCCCGGGCCGGGATGGGGCAAGCAATACGCGCCGACCTACTGGGTCGCGACCGCGGGCACGCCACCCGAAGACGACGGCCCGATCACGGCGGACGTCGACGTGGATGTGGCGATTATCGGCGGCGGCTATACCGGGCTCGCCACCGCGCTCTGTCTCGCACGGGAGCACGGCATCAAGGCGGTCGTGCTGGAAGCCAACAAGACGAGTTGGGGTTGCAGCAGCCGCAACGGTGGGCAAGGTCAGAACGCCTCGGGCCGTCTGTCGCGTTCCCAATGGATCGAGCGCTGGGGTAAAGATGTCGCGTTGAAAATGCACGACGAGATTCAGGAAGGGTTCGATAACTTCAAGTCGCTGATCGCGGAGATCGATTGCGATCCGCAACCCGGTGGCCATTTTCTGATCGCGCACCGTCCGCGCATCATGCAAAAGCTCGCCGCCGAGGCCAAGGTATGGAAGGACGTGTTCGGCTATCCGTCCGAACTGATCGACAAGCGCACCTTCCAGCGCGAGTATGTCAACGACGCGGAAGCGGCCGGCGCGCTTCACGAGCCGGAAGGGATCGGCATTCATGCGTTGAAGCTCGCCTTCGGTTATCTGCGGCTTGCCCGTGAAGCGGGCGCCAGGGTGCATCCGGCGAGCCCCGTGCTCGGCTGGGAAACCATCAATGGCGTGCATCATCTGCGCACACCCGGCGGCACCGTGCGCGCGCGTGCGGTCGGTATTGCGACCGGGGCGTATACGGCACAGACGCTGCACGCTTCGCTGCGCAGCCGCATCATGCCGATCCTGTCGAATTCGATGGTCACGCGTCCGCTCACGAAGCAGGAAATCGCCGCGTGCAACTTTCGCACGACCCAGGTGCTCACGGATACGCGCACGTTGCGCTTCTATTACCGTTTCCTGCCGGACAACCGCTTGCAGATCGGCAGCCGTTCCGCGATCACCGGCGCCGACGCGCCCAATTCGCGCCATTACGATCTGCTGGTGGAAGGCATGGTCCGCAAGTTTCCGGCCTTGCGTGGCGTCACGATCGACTACTCGTGGTGGGGCTGGGTGGACGTCAGTCACGACATGATGCCGCGCGTGTATCAGCCGGATCCGATGCAGACGGTGTACTACGCGCTCGGCTACGGCGGCAACGGCGTGTCGTATTCGCAGCAGGCGGGGCGCCGGCTCGCCGAACGCATTGCGGGAAAGGGCGCGAAGCAGACACTGCCGATTTTCACGTCGCCATTGCCCGGGCACCCGTTCGCGCCGTTCCGGCGGATCGGCCAGCGGATGCTGTATCAACTGTATTTCCGCCGCGACGAGAAACCCTGATACGGCGAGCGGCGGCTAGCCGTCGCTCATGCCGCGCTCGGCTCGAAACTTGCCGCCCGCACGGCGCAAACGGTGCACACTGGCACCATGCGCCGGTGCAGTGCGGTGCTTCATAAAAAATCATATGGCGAGACGCCGAAGCGTCCTCGCCCCATCCGTGATTGAAGACGCCGGGACTCGGGCGGCTGCTCTGCAGAGCCGTTCCGCCCGCGATCGGATGACGGAACGTGGAGGTGACATGCAGCAATCTACAGATACAACGGAATTGAAGGCGGGCCTCAAGCAGCGCCACATGACGATGATCGCGCTAGGCGGCGTGATCGGCGCAGGGCTCTTCGTCGGCAGCGGCGTGGTCGTGCAGCAGGCCGGCCCCGCGGCGGTGTTGTCGTTTCTGATCACCGGCGCACTGGTCGTGCTGGTCATGCGGATGCTTGGCGAAATGGCCTGCGCGATGCCGGCCGTCGGCTCGTTCTACGAATACGCGCGGCTGGCATTCGGCGGCAAGCGTGCCTCCGGCAACCTGGCCGGCTTTCTCACCGGCTGGATGTACTGGTATTTCTGGGTCATCGTCGTGGCGGTCGAGGCGGTTGCGGGTGCGAAGCTTGTGCAGTTCTGGTTGCCCGACGTGCCCGCGTGGGCGATCAGTCTCGTGTTGCTGGTGACGCTCACGGCGACCAACCTCGTCTCGGTCGGCAGTTACGGTGAATTCGAGTTCTGGTTCGCATCGATCAAGGTCGCGGCGATCATGGTGTTTCTGTTTCTCGGCGGCATGTACGTGCTGGGGCTGTGGCCCGCGTCGAAGCACGTTACCGAAGTGCTGCCGACGCTGCTCTCGCACGGCGGCCTGATGCCCAAAGGCATTGGACCGGTGCTGAGCGGCGCGGTCGCCGCCACGGGTTTTTACTTCGGCGCGGAAATCGTCACCATCGCGGCGGCCGAAGCGCAGGAGCCCGCGAAGGCAGTCGCCAAAGCGACCAACTCGGTGATTACGCGCGTGCTGGTCTTTTATGTGGGCTCGATTCTGCTCGTCGTTGCGCTCGTGCCGTGGAACTCGCCGAAGATGGCGACGCCCTATGTCAGCGCGCTCGATGCGATGGGTATCCCGGCCGCCGCCAGCGTCATGAACGCCATCGTGCTCACGGCGGTACTGTCGGCGCTCAATTCCGGTCTCTACGCGGCGTCGCGGATGATCTTCGCGCTGACGCGCCACGGCGACGCGCCCGCTGCGCTCGCCAAGGTCAATCGCCGTGGCGTGCCGGTGCGCGCGATTCTGATTGGTACCGTATTCGGCTACGCGTCGGTCGTCATGTCGTACGTCTCGCCGGATACCGTGTTCGCGTTTCTCGTGAATTCGTACGGCACGGTGGCGATTTTCGTCTACGTGCTGATTGCGATCTCGCAACTGAAACTGCGTGCCCGCATCGAGCGGGATGCGCCGCAGAAGCTGCGAGTGAGGATGTGGTGCTATCCGTATCTCACGTGGGTCGCGATCCTCGGCATGGTGGGCATTCTGGTCGCGATGGCCTTTATTCCGGAGCAACGTCAGCCGCTCTGGTTCGGTGTCGCGAGTCTCGGCGTGCTGCTGCTCGCTTATCTGCTGCGCGTGCGCAAAACCGACGAACTCTTTCGCGAGCCGGAGACGGTCGAATACCGGCATCGTCATCGCTGATACTTACAGCCCAAAATCGTCGCTAAAAAACGAGATGATTTGTATCGAAAAAAGAAAGTGCGTATGATGACCCGGCAAGGCCGTGTGCGGCTGCTGAGCGCCGCGCCGCCCGCCGTTCAGACATAGCGCGAAGGAGACCGTAGTGACCGATATCGTGACAGGCAAACCGGACCGGATGGTCTCGGTGCGTACGTTGTTCGGCATCGATTCAGGCTTGATGGTGCCGGCTTTTAGCGACCGTGACGACCACGTTCCGGAAGTTGACGAGGCATACCGCTTCAATGCTGAAGTGACACTGGCGATTCTCGCCGGCTTCATGCGCGAGCGCCGCGTGATGGTGCAGGGCCTGCATGGCACGGGTAAGTCGACCCACATCGAACAGGTCGCTGCCCGGCTCAACTGGCCGTGCGTACGCGTGAATCTGGACGGGCATATCAGCCGTCTCGATCTGGTGGGCAAAGACGCCATCATCGTGCGCGACGACCTGCAGGTAACCGAGTTCCAGGAAGGCATCGTGCCCTGGGCACTGCAACGGCCCATGGCGCTGATCTTCGACGAATACGACGCCGGCCGTCCCGACGTCATGTTCGTGATTCAGCGCATTCTGGAGCGCGACGGCAAATTCACGCTGCTCGATCAGAATCGCGTGATTCATCCGCACCCGTATTTCCGGCTGTTCGCCACGACCAATACCGTCGGCCTCGGCAATCTGAACGGCATGTATCACGGCACGCAGTTGCTCAATCACGCGCAGATGGACCGCTGGAACGTCGTGGCCACGCTCAACTATCTGCCGCGCGCCGAAGAGGCCGGCATCGTGCTCGCACGTGTGCCGGAACTCGGCGATGCTGCCGGCCACGCACTGATCGAGTCGATGATCAGCGTCGCGGAACTGACGCGCAAGGGCTTTGCCGCCGGCGATTTGTCCACGCTGATGTCGCCGCGCACGGTGATCGACTGGGCGGAGAACTGCCAGATTTTCCGTGATCCGGCCATGGCGTTTCGCCTCACCTTCGTCAACAAGTGCGACGAAGCGGAACGGCCCATCGTGGCCGAGTATTTCCAGCGCTGCTTCGACAGAGAGCTGGAAAGCGCGCCTGAGCGCGAGGCCCATTCGATGGTGGCGCAATGAGCGCTGCCGAGCGGCAAGCCACGCGCCGCGCGGAGCAGCGTCAGAACCTGTGTGCGGCGGCGGTGCGCGCGTTGACCGGCGACGCCGCGCTGCACTACCGGGCCGGCCGTCTGTATCGTGGCTTGCGTGCGCTGCCGCTTCATGCGCCGCATCTGCGCACTGACCCGCGGGTTGATGATCTGCTTTCCTTGCGTGGAGCGGCAGATGGCGCCGCGCTGCGTTTGACGCATTCCGATGCGGCTCTCCACGCGAGCCTGTGCCCCGTCGAGCCCGTTGAGCGCCTCATGTTCGAACTCTTCGAGCAGTTGCGTTGCGAAGCGCTCGCGCCCGCCGGCATGCCGGGACTCGCGCAGAATCTGCGTCATCGCTTCGAAACATGGTCGAGGGCTTTTTATCGCACCGGACTTGCCGACGGCCACTTGGGCATTCTGCTTTACACGGTCGCCCAGATCGTCTGGTCGCGTTTGTCGGGCTGGCCCGTGCTGGAAGAGACCGAAGGCCTGATCGAAGCCACCCGCGCCGCGATCACGCCGACGCTGGGCGTGCCGCTCGCGGCGCTGCGGCGGTGTCGGACGGAGCAGGGCACGTTCGCGATTCATGCGCTCGAACTAGCTCGTCTCGTCAGCCAGATGATGCGTGAAGCACGCGCGCAGTCCCTTGATGAAAACGAGCAGGCGCCGGAAGACGACGAAGCCGTGCGCGCCATGTTCGCGCTGTGGTTCGATACCGACGAAGGCGAGCAGGTCGACATGGGTCTCGCGGCCACCGGCGACAGCCGTGTTCTGCGCGACGCCGGGCAACGCTACCTCGCGTACACCACGCGCTACGACCGCGAATTGATGCCTGGCTCGCGGATTCGGCGCGAGTTACTCGCCGAGTATCGCGACCAGCTCGACAAGCGGATCGCCGCGCAGCGCATCAACGTGCCGCGGCTCGCGTATGCGCTGAAGGCCGCGCTCGCCGTGCCACAACGCGATGGCTGGTCGTTCGGTGAAGAGCACGGGCGTATCGACGGCCGGCGTCTCGCGCAACTGGTCTGCTCGCCGGCCGAGCGGCGTTTGTTCGTGCTGGAACGGCACAAGCCGCTCGCCGATTGCGTGGTGAGCTTTCTCATCGATTGTTCGGGGTCCATGCGAACCTATATCGAGCCGGTGGCGATGCTGGTGGATGTGCTCACGCGCGCGCTCGATCAGGCCGGTGTGGCCAGCGAGGTGCTGGGATTTTCGACCGGCGCATGGAATGGCGGCCGCGCGCGGCTCGACTGGCTGGCCGGCGGCCGGCCGCATCATCCGGGGCGGCTCAACGAGGTCGCACACATTGTCTTCAAAGATGCCGCGACAAGCTGGCGGCGCGCTCGCGCCGACATCGCCGCGCTGTTCAAGGCCGATCTGTTCCGCGAGGGCGTGGACGGCGAAGCGGTCGATTGGGCCTGCACGCGGCTGCGTGCGCGCGCCGAGGCGCGGCGCATCCTCGTCGTGATCTCGGACGGCAGTCCGATGGATACCGCGACCGCACAGGTCAACGATACCTATTACCTCGACAATCACCTGAAGCAGGTAGTGGCGCGCAATGAAGCCGCGCGCGACGTCGAATTGCTCGGTCTTGGCGTGGGACTCGATCTGAGTCCGTATTACCGCCGTTGCCTTGCTGTCGATCTGTCCGCGCCACCTGACATGTCGCTGTTCGCCGAACTCGTCGGCTGGATCGGCGCGCGGCGGTAACGGGACTGTGAAGCTCGGGAACGGTCTGGCTCGCGCGTCAGCGCACCAACTGCTGCAGCGCATGCAGGATCAACGAAGCGCCGATCACCATCAGAATCGCGAACGCGATGCGGCGCGTCATCACGCCCGATAGCGGCGGCGGGTACTGCCGCGCCACCATCGTCATGAGGGCGACGACCGGGACCGCGAAGGCGGCCTGCGTCCAGAGGTCGGCGTCGAGTTGGCCCTCGTACGCGCTAAACAACGTGCGGGTGATCGAAGTCACCGTGAAGATCAGAATCAGCGCGTAGCGGATCTGCATGAGCGAGAGCGGCTGACGATAGAACTGAAAAATCAACGGTGGCCCGGATACGCCGAACATGCCGCTCAGCAGACCGCCGAACAGTCCGCTGACGAAGAAACTCCTATCGGCCGAGCGGCACGCGAGCGGCGCCGGACGCAGTGCCGCACTCAGGCCGCCGTACAGCACCACGGCGCCCAGCAGCAGTTGCAATACGCTGGAGGCCGCGTTGCTCAGCAGATTCAGCACCAGCACGCCCGCCACCACGGAGGGCAGGACGCCCAGCGTGGCGGCGCCCACCGCGCGCCAGTCGATGTGATGGAATTTGCCGGGCAAGGCGGTCGCGCTATTGGCGAGTGTCACGAGGCTGAGCAGGGCGGCGAGACTCGTGACCGGCGCCAGTTCGAAGCCGCTGGCCGCGCCGATGACGATCATGCTCAGGCCGAAGCCGGTGATGGTTTGAAAATAGCTCGCAAAGCCCATCAGCGCGAGGAGAGGCAGCAACTTCTGAACGATCATGAAAGAGACGGTGTGAGGAGGACGTCGGGATGTGTGAGCGCGGCTTGCGCCTGGACCGCGGTGACGGCGGTCACGTAGTAGATGTCGTCCGCGCTGCAGCCGCGCGACAGGTCGTTGGCCGGCTTGCGCAGGCCCTGCAGCAGCGGGCCGATCGCCTTCGCACCGCCGATCCGCTCGGCCAGCTTGTAGCCGATGTTGCCCGCTTCCAGACTTGGAAACACCAGCACGTTGGCGTGGCCCTCCACCTGCGAGTGCTTGACTTTGCGCAGCGCGATTTCGGAAACGATGGCCGCGTCGAGTTGCACATCGCCGTCGATCGCGAGATGCGGGCGGCGTTCCTGCACGATGTGGGTCGCATTGACCACTTTGTCGACGGCCGCATGGTGAGCGCTGCCGCTGGTCGAAAACGACAGCATCGCCACGCGCGGCTCGTCCATCAGAAGGCTTTGCGCGCTGTCTGCGGCGGCGATCGCGATCTCGGCGAGCTGGCCAGCATCGGGCTCCACCACGAGTGCGCAGTCCGAGAAAATCAGGCCGCCCTTGAGCGTGTGGAACGGCTCGCACAGCATCATCAGGAAGAAGCTCGATACGAGCTTGAATGAAGGCGCGATGCCGATGATCTGGATCGCGGTGCGCACCACGTCGGCGGTGGTGTTGACCGCGCCGGACACGGAGCCGTCCGCGTGGCCGAGTCGCACCATCAGGTTCGCGAAGCAGAGTGGGTTGAGGATTTCTTTGTGCGCCTGTTCGCGCGTCATGCCTTTTTTGCTGCGCAGAGCGAACAGTTCCTCGGCATATAGCGGTGCGAGCGCGGAAGCTACGGGGTCCACCAACTCCATTGCCGACAGATCGACGTCGAAGCGGGCTGCGGCCTCGCGAATGCGCGTGGCGTCGCCCACGAGCAGAATGCGGGCAATGCCTTCGCGGCTCGCGCGCTGTGCGGCCTGCAACACGCGCGGATCTTCGGCCTCGCTCAGCACGATACGCATGGGTGAACGACGCGCTTGTTCAATGATGCGGTTGATGGCTTTCATGGAAATGGCCGTTTGGAGAGACAGCGAGACGCGCAACGAAGAAGCCGGAGACAGAGCGCCCGCGAGGGCGCGCCTGTTTCCGGCCTGTGAGCACTGCGGGCTCCGTCTGCCTGAGCACGGTGCCCGCGCGCGCCCGAACCGTTAAACGTAGTCCTTGTACTTGTCGAGCATGCGCACAGGCTTGGAGAGCGCGTCGCGGCGGAACGGATCGCCCAGTTCACGGGTGCACATGATCTCGATGATGGTGGTCTTGCCGCTGTTCATCTGCGCGTCGATCGCTCGCTTGAGCGCGGGGCCGACATCTTCGAGACGATCCACCACGATGCCTTCGGCGCCCATCGCGCGGGCAATGGCCGCGAAGCTCTGGTTATCGAGTTCGCCCGCCACGAAGCGGCGATTGTAGAAGTCCACCTGGTTCTTCTTCTCTGCGCCCCATTGGCGGTTGTGGAACACCACTGCCGTCACCGGAATGTTATGACGCACGCAGGTCATGGTTTCCATCAGGCTCATGCCCCATGCGCCGTCGCCCGCATATGAAACGGCCGGGCGGTGCGGCGCGGCGACCTTGGCGCCGATGATGGTCGGAAACGCGTAGCCGCAATTGCCCCAGCTCATCGCCGCGAAGAAGCTGCGCGGCTTGTTGAAGCGCAGATAGCTGTTGGCCACCGAGTTGATGTTGCCGATGTCGGTCGACACCATCACGTCTTCCGGCATGGCCTTTTCCAGTTCGCGCAGCACCTGGCGCGGATGCAGATAGGTGCCGCCGCCAGGCGTGCGTTCGTGCTTCTGCTCTTCGAGCATGTCGAGGCTGTAGGCGTCGCGCTCGTGTGTCCAATCGTCGAGCTCTTTCTCCCATGCCGCTTTTTCTGCGGCGATCTGAGCGCCGCGTTCTTCGCGCGTGGCGTCGCAGGCAATCTTGCGTCCGGCAAGGCGCTCGGTCAATGCGACGGCGGCGGCCTTCGCGTCGCCGCAAATGCCTACCGAGATCTTCTTCACGAGACCGAGCATCTTGTGATCGGCATCGATCTGGATGATCTTCGCGTTGGTCGGCCAGTAGTCCAGGCCGTGCTGCGGCAGCGTGCCGAACGGTCCGAGACGCGAGCCGAGCGCGATCACGACGTCGGCGCGCGAAAGCAGCTTCATGGCGGCCTTCGAGCCCTGATAGCCGAGCGGGCCGCACCACAGCGGATGGCTGGCCGGGAACGAATCGTTGTGCAGGTAGCTGTTCACGACCGGCGCGTTCAGTCGCTCGGCGAGCGCCTTGCATTCTTCGATCGCGTCGGCCATCACCACGCCGCCGCCTGAAATGATCACCGGGAACTTCGCTTGCGCGAGCAGTTCTGCCGCTTCGTTCAGGCGTTGCTCACCGCCCGCGCCGCGATCGAGACGCTGCGGCTGGGGGATTTCCACTTTGACCTGGCCGTAGAAGTAATCGCGCGGGATATTGAGCTGGGTCGGTCCCATCTCCGCCATGGCGCGGTCGAAACAGCGGCCGGTGAATTCCGCCATGCGTGCCGGATGGGTGACATGGCCTTGATACTTGGTGAATTCCTGGAACATGGGCAGTTGCTTGGCTTCCTGGAAGCCGCCCAGACCGATCCCCATGGTGCCCGCTTCCGGTGTGACGATCACGACCGGGCTGTGCGCCCAGTAGGCTGCCGCAATGGCTGTGACGCAGTTGCTGATGCCGGGGCCGTTCTGGCCGATCACCACGCCGTGGCGTCCCGACACGCGCGAGTAGCCGTCGGCCATATGGCCGGCGCCTTGCTCATGCACCACCGGAATCAGGCGGATGCCGGCGGGCGCAAAAATGTCCATGGCGTCCATGAACGCCGAGCCCATGATGCCGAACATATCGGTCACGCCGTTGGCCGCCAGGGTTTCGACGAACGCTTCCGACGGCGTCATGGCCTGCGGGCCGCTGACACGGTTGTCGGCGGTAGCGTCGCGTTGGGAAGGATTCTGCTCGCTCATGGGTGTCTCCGATTCTTCGAAATAAATGGAACAAAAAATACCGAAAAATGATTGGTGTTTCAAATGTAGGTCAGTCGCTTCGGTGCGTCAACCTAAATTCAAATAAATGGAACGTTTTGTATCAAAATCGGTTGGCATTTGGTTTGGGGCGGCTGTTTGGCGGGTTGGGCTCGCGCCGGTGGCAAATGGCCGTGGCTGCGCTGTCACAGCCACGGCAACGAGTACGTCTTCACGTTGGTGAAGCTCTTGATCGCTTCCTGAACGCCTTCCTTGTAGCCGAGCCCCGAGTCCTTGATGCCGCCGAACGGCGTCAGTTCGAGGCGGTAGCCGGGCACCTCGCGCACGTTCACGCTGCCCACCTGTAATTCCGTGATAAACCGCGTGATGTAATCGAGCCGGTTCGTGCAGACGGAAGAGGACAGGCCGTAGTCCGTCGAGTTGGAAATCCGGATCGCTTCGTCGATATCGCGGAAGCGGATGACCGGCGAAACCGGACCGAAAGTTTCATATCGCACGAGCGGCATATCCGGCGTGACGCGATCGACCACGGTCGGCGAATAAAGCGCGCCACGGCGCACGTTGCCGAGCAGCAGCTTCGCGCCGCGATTGACGGCGTCGTTGACCTGCGCTTCGAAGAAGATCGCGGCGTCCTCGTCGATCACGGTGCCCATGTCGGTATTGGGATCGGCCGGATCGCCGTAACGTATTGCGCGACTCTTTTCCACCAGCAATTCAACGAAGCGATCCGCCACCGCTTCGTGCACGAGCATCCGCTTGATGGCGGTGCAGCGCTGCCCGGAGTTCTTGTACGAGCCGGAAACGGCCAACGTGCTCGCCTCATCGAGGTCCGCGTCTTCCATCACGATGAGCGGATCGTTGCCGCCCAGTTCGAGCACCGCGCGCCGATAACCCATCCTGTTCGCGATGTGTTTGCCGATGGCGACCCCGCCCGTGAACGTAATGAGGTCGACGTGCCGGTTTGTAATGAGTTCGTCCGCAATGTCTTTCGGGTCGCCCGTGACCACCTGGAGCATCTGTGGTGGCAGGCCGGCGCTGTAGAGAATATCGGCGAGCAGGCAGGTGGACAGTGGCACTTTCTCGGACGGTTTGACGACGATCCGGTTATTGGTGGCGATGGATGGCACGATCTTGTGCGCCACCTGGTTCATAGGATGATTGAACGGCGTGATCGCGCAGATCACGCCGAGCAGCGGTTCGCGCTGCGTATAGACGCGGCGCTGTTTGCCGTGCGGCGTCAGATCGCAGGAGAAAATCTGGCCGTCGTCCTTCAGCGCCTCGGCGGCGCCGAAGATCAATACGTCGCTGACGCGGCCCGCTTCGTATAGCGAATCTTTCTTGCAGAGCCCGGATTCGGCGGTGATCAGAGCGGCGATTTCGCCGGTCCGCTCGCGCACCATATCCGCCGCGCGCCGCAGGATCTGCGCGCGCTCATAGCGTGTGAGGCTGGCGCGATATGCGTGCGCGTAGTCGAAAGCGTGCCGCACGTCGTCTACCGTGGCTTTCGGAACCGTGCCGACGAGCTCGCGCGTATAGGGATTGAATATGTCGATGACTTCCGCGCGCGTGATCTTTTCACCGCCGATGCGCATGGTCTCGTGTCGAACCCCAAAAGACATGCCTGGTTTGACGATGGCGTTCACGTGGCCCCCTGACTGGATTGACGATCGCGGAAGACAACTGCCTTACCGTTGCGACCGATATTGCCGTTGCGCACGGCAACGGGGTAGAGCCAGCTTGGGGGAGTCGCTGAGTCCAGCGCCGTATCACTGCGACGCTGAAGCGAAAGAGAAAGGGCCCGCAGGCCCTTGTGAGTGAAGCACGGCGACGCCTTGTCAGACCCTGCCTTTCCAGGGCACCAGCACGCGCTCGATATAACGCATCAGCAGATCGAAGCAGAGCGCGAAGAAGCCAATCACGATAATCCCCATGATGACCACGTCGCTCGCCAGAAATTCCGCTGCGTTGAGCACCATGAAGCCGAGGCCGCTGGTCGATGCGACCATTTCGGCGGCCACCAGTGTCGTCCAGCCGACGCCGATGCCGATTCTCATGCCGGTGAAGATCTCCGGCATCGCCGACTTCAGAATCACGTACAGGACCACTTGGGTGCGCGAGGCGCCCATCGAATACGCGGCGTGAATCTGTTCGATCGAAACCGAGCGCACGCCTGCACGGGCCGCAATGGCGAGCGGCGCGAAAATGGCGAGGTAAATCAGCAGCACCTTCGAAAATTCGCCGATGCCGAACCAGATGATGATGAGCGGCAAATAGGCGAGAGGCGGCAACGGGCGGTAGAACTCGATCGGCGGATCGAACGCGCCGCGCGCGAAGCGCGACACGCCCATCATCACGCCGACGGGTATCGCGCTCACGCAGGCGAGCAGGAATGCGCCGAAGACCCGCAACAGGCTGATACCCGTGTGCTGCGCGAGCGTGGAATTGGCGAAACCTTCGGTGGCGACAAAGATGAACTTCGCGTAGACGGCCTGCGGCGACGGCAGAAAGAGCGGCTTGATCCAGTGCAGATTGGTCGCCGCGAACCAGAGTCCGACAAATGCGGCCACTGTGATGAGGCTCGTGGCGACGCTGCTGCCTTGCCCCGGCACGCCGAACGTATCGCCGGGCCGGGCGGGTTTTTTCGCGAGCATGCGAGGCCCGCGCCCCGGTCGCCGAGGCGGCCGTGCCGGCGTGTTCGTCTCCATGGGGGCGGCCTCGCCGTGCAGAACGGCCTGAGCGGATTTTGAACTAAACATGAGCGACTCCGGCCTCGGCGGCGTGCATCTTCTCGTCGCCGTAAATGATGTTGAGGACACGCTCGCGCATGGCGATGAAATCGGGACTCGATTTGATCGCCCGTGCGTCGCGCGTGTCGAGAAAACGGCGATTGAAGTCCAGTTCGTAGGTATGGGTGATACGGCCGGGACGCGGCGACATCACGATCAGACGGCTCGCAAGGAAGAGTGCCTCCTCCACGCTGTGCGTGATAAAGAAAAACATCTTGTTGGTCTTCTTCCAGACATCGAGCAGCAATTCCTGAATGGTTTCGCGGGTGAGTGCGTCGAGCGCGGCCATCGGCTCGTCCATCAGCAGCATTGCCGGATCGCAGGTGAGCGCGCGGGCAATGCCGACACGCTGCTGCATCCCGCCCGAGAGCTGATAGATCATGTGCTTGTGGAAGTCCTGCAAGCCGACCAGCGCGAGGTTGCGCACGGCGATTTCGCGCCGCTGCGCGCGCGGCACGCCTTGCAGTTTGAGACCGAATTCCGCGTTGTCGATCACGTTGAGCCACGGCAATAGCGCATGCTTCTGGAACACCACGCCGCGGTCCGCGCCCGGCCCGGCAATCGGTTCGCCGCCGAGCAGCAACTCGCCCCGGCTCGGCGCGATGAAGCCGGCCATGAGCGACAACAGCGTGGTCTTGCCGCATCCGGACGCCCCCAGTGCGACGACGAAGTCGCCTGAGCGGATAGTCAGGTTGATATCGTCGAGCGCCTGCACGGTCTGACCTGGCCGGCGCCCCGGGAACACCACGCTCACGTTCCTGACAGTCATGTTTTCCATGTTGCCTCCTGATTCCGGATCACGGTTACGTCATTTGAGTTGCGCGGCGGCTTCGGCGTAAGCCGGCGTCACGAATTTCGAGTAGTCCGGCAGGACGGCGCCAATCTGCTTCTGGCTTTTCAGGAACTCCGAGGTGTCCTTCAGCGCGAGCGCGGCGCGGCTCGCCGTGCCGCCACCCAGCCATTGCGCGGACGCCTGCTCGCCGAGCGTGGGGAAGGCATACAGCGACAGCGACCCCGGCACGTCCGCCGGCGAGCCGCCGATCATCTTCGCGATGGCGGCGGCTTGCGGCGAGGTCGCGCTCCATTGCGACGGATTGCTGCGGTATTGCTGGTCGGCGTCGGCGATTGCCTTGACGAGTTTGGCCATGAAGTCTTTATGGTCCTCGCCCCATTTGCGATCGACGGCAATGCCGTCGAAGGTCGGCTTGCCGAGCTTCGAGAGGTCGCCGGACGTGATCAGCACCTTGCCGCTTTTCTTCAGTTCCGCGAGTGCCGGATCCCACACGTAGGCGGCGTCGATGTCGCCGCGCGCCCAGGCCGCGACGATCTGATTGGGCTGCATGTTGAGAATCTTCAGGTCAGACGGATTGATGCCCCAGTGCTGCAGCGCGAACATGGTGTGATAGTGAGTCGTCGACACGAACGGCACGCCGATGGTCTTGCCCTTCAGATCCGCGGGTTTCGCCACGCCGGAGCCATTGCGCACCACCATCGCTTCAGCCTGGTTGATGTTGTCGAGAATCCAGAAGAGCTGCAGATCGAGACCCTGGCTCACGGCGGCGGCAAGCGGGCTCGAACCGATCACGCCGACCTTGACGTCACCGGATGCCAGCGCGGTCGCGACTTTCGCGCCTGACTCGAATTGCCGCCAGTTGATCTTGTAGCCGGTGGCCTTTTCGATCGACCCGTTCGCGATGCCGACCACCCACGGGTCGACGATCTGCTGATAGGCGATCGTGATTTCCTTCTCTTGCGCATGGCTGGGCGTCGCCACGAGGCTCGCCGTGGCGGCGAAAACCAGCGACAGGACGCAGCGTGCCGTCCATTGGAACCACGGTCGTGAGGTCGGGCTTTTATGGCGTTTCATAATAGGTCTCAAAAGTGGCTGTCTATGGAGCATGGAAGTCGTGTGGATACGACCGGTGCTTGTCCCGATCGCGGTGGACGGGGTGAGTCGAGTATCGTCAGTAAAAAATCGGGCAAGTTAGTGCCAGACGGCGCCGATCGTTGAGTCCACATGGCAATCGGGGATTGCTCAGGGACTGCTCAGGGACCGCTCAGGCCCCGATCGCGATCCAGATCGGGATCCGACCCGGGCCCGACGCGGACCCAACGCGGACCCGATCCGAAGCCGCCCTGGCCGGCCCGTGCCATGACTGCTATCGCGACGGACGGCTGTGCCGTGCAGCGACGCGATGGCCGGCGCGGCCTGTTCACTTTCAGGAGGAAGCATGTCTAGCCGTACAGCGACGGCCCTTTGGACGCAGCGTTTTCAGCGTCCCAGCGACTCGAACATGAGCCTGCAAGGGCAGATTCGCCAGATGCTGGTGGCCGCGATTCTGGACGGCCAACTGCCGCCGCAAACCGCGCTGCCGTCCAGCCGCGAACTGGCCGATCAATTGAGCGTCGCGAGAAATACGGTCGTGCTGGCGTACCAGCAACTCGTGGAAGAGGGCTATCTGATTTCGCGCGAGCGCAGCGGGCACTTCGTCAATCCGGCGATGCTGGAAGGGCGCCACGGTTTCAAGCCGTCGCAGTCGGTCCCCGGCGGCGAGCATGGCACCGCGCCCGCGCGGCCCGACTGGGCGCACCGTGTGCAGCGGCGGCCCTCCGCGCAGCGCAACATCGTCAAGCCGGGCAACTGGCAGGACTACGAATATCCATTTATCTACGGGCAGTTCGACCAGTCGCTCTTTCCGACCAACGACTGGCGCGAGTGCTGCATGAAGGCGCTTTCGGTGATGGAGATCCGCAACTGGGCGCCGGATCTGATCGGCCGCGACGACGACACGCTGATCCAGCAGATTCGCACGCGTGTGCTGCCGCGACGTGGCGTGTTCGCGATGCCGGATGAAATCGTCATCACGATCGGCTGTCAGCAGGCGTTATATCTGGTGGCCGATCTGCTTGCGCGCGAGCGCACCACGGTGGGATTCGAAAACCCCGGCTATCCGGACGCGCGCAATATCTTCGAGAACCGCAATGCGCAACTGGTGCCGTTGCCGGTCGATGCGGGCGGCGTGCGCCCCGTCGAGGACGCGCAGCTGTTTGCTCAATGCGATTACGTCTACGTGACGCCGAGCCACCAGTGCCCGACCACGGCCACCATGCCGATCGATCGCCGGCATGCGTTGCTCGAACTCGCGCAAGAGCACGATTTCGTGCTGATCGAAGACGACTACGAAAGCGAGAACAATTTTTCAGGCATGCCGCACCCGGCGCTCAAGAGTTTGGACAAGGCTGATCGCGTGATCTACATCGGCAGTCTGTCGAAGACGTTCGCGCCCGGCTTGAGGCTCGGGTATATCGTGGGTCCGCGCGAGCTGGTGCATGAGTTGCGCGCGTTACGCCGTCTGATGGTGCGGCATCCGGCGGCATACATTCAGCGTGCGTTCGCGACGTTTCTCGCGCTCGGCCATCATGACGCGCTGCTGCGCAGGCTCGCCCACGCTTATCGCGAGCGTGCGCTGGCGTTGATGGCGGCGCTCGACACATACATGCCCGAAGCGCGCTACATCCCGATTACGGGCGGCGCGTCGTGCTGGGTGGAAGGACCGCCGTGGCTCGACGCCGTGCGCCTCGCCGCCGACGCCGAACAGCACGGCATTCTGATCGAATCAGGCGGTGTGTTCTTCATGACCGGACTGGAGCAGAAGCACTGCTTCCGGATGGGCTTCTCGGCGATCAAGCTCGACAAGATCGAGGCGGGCGTGCGCCTGCTGGCCGAACTCGTGCGCCAGCAGAAGCCTGCGTCATGAACATACCCGGCAGCGGGTATGGCGCAGAAAGGGGCGCGTGTCAGAAGGTGGACGCGAGTTCCCGAGCGGCTTCCTGAAGACGCGGCACGAATTCGAGCGCGCGCGACAGCGGCGCGCGCGAGACCGGCGCATGCACGGCGACCGCCGCGATACAGGTGCCGTTCTCATCGACAACCGGCGCCGCCACGCATACGATGCCGGCCAGAAACTCCTCGTTATCGATCGCAATGCGCTTGTGCGCGGTCCGGTCGAGTTCTGCCTCGAGCAGTTCCGGATCGGTGATGGTGTTCTGCGTGAAGCGTTCGAGTTTCAGTGCGCGCACGAGCGCCGAGCGCTGTTCGCGCGGCAGCATGGCCAGCAGCAGTTTGCCGCTCGCACTGCAATACGCGGGGACGTGCGAGCCGGGTTTGAGATCGAGGCGCAAGGGCCACGGCGCTTCCATCCGGTCGAGATACAGCACCTCGGTTTCATGCAGCATGGTGAGGTTGCAGGTCTCGCCGAGATCGGCCACCAGACGCGCGAGAATCGCGTGACGCAGGCGCCGCGCGCCGGAATGCATCACCACGCCCAACGCGAGCTGCGCGAGCCGCGGCCCGATTACATAGGCGTTTTTCTGGCCGGGCTCGCGGATCACGAGACCGCCGGCTTCCAGCGAAGCGAGCATGCGATGCAGCGACGCCTTGGGCAGCGCGACGTCCTGCGCAATATCGGCGAGCGATACCGGGCCGTCCGAGTTGACGAGGTGTTCGAGCAGCGCAAACGCGCGCAGCGTCGGAGTATCCGCTTTGGTCATGCCTGCCGTTCCGGAAAATGGATCGGCGTCATTGTACAACTCCGCTTTGGGCCGCCCGGCCTTCACGCCGCCGGGCCGGACGGCTGCGGCGGAGTCCTGCGGATCGAATGGATCGCTCATGGGGAAAGCCTCAGCGCTCATGGTGCGCATGCTCCGCAGAAGGCCCTGCGGATAAGAGTGGGGCGAGCTTCAGCGCCGCGTCCTTGAGTCGGGGCACGGTCTTCAGCAGGTCGTTCAGACTCGCGCGCGCGGTCGGCGCGTGAATCGCCAGCGAAGCGAGCACGTGCCCGTCGGTGGTATCTCGCACCGGCACCGCGACCGCCACCATGCCGCGCACCAGTTCCTCGTTGTCGATGCCGATACCGCGCACGGCGAGGCGGTCGAGTTCCGCCTCCAGCAGATTCAATTCCGTCAGCGTGCCTTGCGTTCGTCGCTCCAGCGTCAGCCGCGCGAGCACGAGGCGGCGTTCGGCCGGCGGCATCTGTGAGAGGAACAGTTTGCCGCTGGCGGTGCAGTGCAACGGCACCCGCGTGCCGGGCTGCAAATGCAGCCGCAGCGGTTCAGTGGTCTCCACGCGCTCCAGATAGAGCACGGTGTCGCGATCGAGCGCGGTGAGGTTGCAGGTTTCGCCGAGCGCGTCCACCAGCGAGCGCAGCAGCGAACGGCAGGCCCGCCCAAACGTGTTGTTGGACAGCGTGGTGAGCGCGAGTTGCGCCGCTTTCGGCCCCAGCGTGATGCCGCGATCCGTGCCGCGCGAGTCGGGCAGATGCGTGACGTAGCCCTGAGCTTCGAGTGATTCGATCAGCCGCATCAGCGTCGCTTTGGGAATGTGCAGGCGCAGCGAGAGTTGCGATAGCGAAAACGGCTGCCCCGCGGCCGCGAGTTGTTCGAGCACGGCCAAGGCGCGCAAAGCCCGTGAGTCCTCGGCCACGGATTCGCTGCGCGGCGACGGGCAGTGTGCTTGCATACGCTTCCTTGCTCCCGATCAGTAACTGTCCAGCGTCCGCGTGCGCTGCGCACGCCGGTCGGCAATTTCTAAAAGTGAAACAAAAACAGCTGTTTCTGTTTCACATGCGCCGATATTAGCGGGAATCTCTTGAACAGGAAACCGGCTGAACATAAATTTCAACGAAACATACCGGTTTTTATAAAACATGCAGGAGACACTTCACATGGCAGACCGATTCGACTTTGTGGTCGTCGGCGCGGGATCGGCGGGTTGCGTGCTGGCCAACCGGCTTTCCGAAGGCGGCCGCTACTCGGTGTGTCTACTCGAAGCCGGCCCCGCCGATCGCTTCATGTGGATTCATATCCCTATCGGTTATGGCAAGACGATGTTTCACCCGGTCTACAACTGGGGCTTCTATACCGATCCCGATCCGAACATGCACAACCGCCGGCTCTACTGGCCGCGCGGCCGCACGCTGGGCGGCAGCAGTTCCATCAATGGTCTGATCTATGTGCGCGGGCAGAAGGACGATTACGATCACTGGGCCAGGCTCGGCAATCGCGGCTGGAGTTGGAAAGACTGCCTGCCGTATTTCAGGCGGCTGGAACACAACGAATTGGGCGAAGGCCCGACGCGCGGTGTGGACGGCCCGCTGTGGGCCTCGACGATCAAGCAGCGGCACGAACTGGTCGACGCGTTTATCGCGGCCTCGAATTCGTTAGGCGTGGCAACCATCGACGACTTCAATACGGGCGATCAGGAAGGCGTCGGCTACTATCAGCTGACTACCCGCCGCGGCTTCAGGTGCTCGACCGCCGTGGCTTATCTGAAGCCCGCGCGGCAGCGCAAGAACCTGCGTGTGGAAACCGACGCGATGGCGTCGAAGATTCTGTTCGAGGGAACCCGCGCCTGTGGCGTGCAGTATCGGCAACACGGCGAGTTGCGGGAAGTGCGCGCCAGTCGCGAAGTCATCCTGACCGCGGGGGCGCTCCAGTCTCCGCAATTGCTGCAACTGTCCGGCGTGGGACCGGCCGCGCTGCTGCGCGAGTTCGGCATTCCTGTGGTCGCCAATCGCGCGGGCGTCGGCGAGAACCTGCAGGACCATCTGCAAATCCGCCTGATCTATGAAGTGACGAAACCGATCACGACCAACGATCTACTGCGGTCGTGGACGGGGCGCGCCAGGATGGGGCTGCAATGGGCGCTGATGCGCGGCGGTCCGCTCGCGGTCGGCATCAACCAGGGTGGCATGTTCTGCCGGGCATTGCCGGAGGAATCGGCGACACCGGACATTCAGTTCCATTTCTCGACCTTGTCGGCTGATTCCGCCGGCGGCAATGTTCACGACTTTCCTGGCTGCACTTACTCGATCTGCCAGTTGCGCCCCGAATCGCGCGGCGTGGTGCGCATTCGCAGCGCGGATCCGCGCGAAGCGCCGTCCATCCAGCCGAACTATCTGGACACCGATCTGGACCGGCGCACGACGATCGCCGGCGTGCGTTTCGCGCGCCGCGTCGCGGCCGCGGAGCCGATGGCGTCGCTGATGAAACGCGAGGTGCGGCCGGGCGCGCACGCGCAGACCGACGATGAACTGCTGGACTTCTGCCGCGAGTACGGACAGACAATTTTCCATCCATCTGGTACAGCAAAGATGGGCACGGCCGGCGATCCGCTCGCGGTGGTCGACGAGCGCCTGCGCGTGTACGGCACGCAGGGGCTGCGCGTGGTCGATTGCTCGATCATGCCGACGCTCGTATCGGGCAATACGAATGTGCCGATCGTGATGGTGGCCGAAAAAGCGTCGGACATGATTCTGCATGACGCAAGCGGCGTTGATCGTGGTGTGGCGACGACGCCGGCGGCGAAAGTGGCCGCATAGCAGGTGCAACACGACGGCGGGCATGGTCCGCCGCAATACGCAGCCGCGAGCCGTCCGGTGAATGGGCGCTTTGCGGTCTGCACATAAACCGCCCCGGAGGAGACAACTGGGGTTATTGGCCGGCCGCCTGTCGACACAGGCGGGACGGCCCTCCATTGAGGAGCTGCTGCTATGGCAATCGATCCCCGTGCTATCCGCCGCGTTGCGTTCGCCAGCGTGATCGGAGCGACCGTCGAATGGTATGACTTTTTTCTTTACGGCGTTGTCGCCGGCATCGTTTTCAATAAGCTCTATTTTCCGGCTAACGATCCGCTGGTGTCGACGCTGCTTGCGTATTCGACGTTTGCGGTGGGATTCGTAACGCGGCCACTCGGCGGCGTGATATTCGGCCATTTCGGCGACCGCATCGGTCGCAAGTCGGCGCTGATCCTGACACTCATCATCATGGGCATCTCGACGGCAGGCGTCGCGTTCGTGCCGACCTACGCGCAGATCGGCATCTGGGCGCCGATCCTGCTGTTGTCGCTGCGCGTGCTGCAAGGCATCGGGCTCGGCGGCGAATGGGGCGGCGCGGTCTTGATGGCGTATGAATATGCCCCTCCGGCACAGCGCGGGTTATATGCGAGTCTGCCGCAGATCGGTTTGTCGATCGGGTTATGCCTTGCATCGGGAATGGTGGCGAGCCTCTCGCGTTTGCTGCCCGAAGCGGCGTTCCTGTCGTGGGGCTGGCGGATCGCGTTCGGCGCGTCGCTCGGTCTGGTTCTGATCGGCCTTTATATTCGCGCCAAGGTGATGGAAACGCCCGAATTCATCGCGCTCAAACGCAATCGGCGCGAAGCGAAGATTCCGTTCGTCGACATGATGACGCGCTATCGCGGTTCCGTGATGCTCGGCATGGGCGCGCGTTATATCGACGGCGTGTTCTTCAATATCTTCGCCGTCTTTTCGATCGGCTACCTCACGCAACATGTCTCGATGAGCCGCACCGACGCGTTGCTCGGCGTAATGATCGCGGCCGGCGTGATGTGCTTTTTCATCCCGCTGTTCGGCAGCATGTCCGACAAGCTCGGCCGTACGCGCGTTTATTTCTGGGGTTCGCTGATTTGCGGCTTATCGGTGTTTCCGGCTTTCTGGCTTATCGAAATGCAGCCGGCCAACACGCTGTTGATCTGGGCTGCGATCGTGGTGCCGTTCGGCATCTTCTACGCGATGGTGTACGGTCCGGAGGCGGCATTGTTTGCCGAACTATTCGACGCCGAAGTTCGCTATACGGGTATCTCGTTCGTGTATCAGTTCTCGGGCATTTTCGCGAGTGGGCTCACCCCGATCATTGCGACGATCCTGATGCGGCTGAACGGCGGCAAGCCTTGGACAGTGTGCGCGTATGTGCTGTTCTCGGCCTTGATATCAGCGCTTTCGGTGCGTGCGATCGAAAGAAAGCGGGCGGGCTCCTTCGACGCGGTCGTCCATGCAAGGTCATAACCCGCGCGGCGTCATTCCCGAAACGTCTTCGCGGTCTCTTCCGCCGCGTAGCGCAGATCGGGCACGAAGGCGAGCAGGTCGTCGAGCGTGACTCTTCCCACCGGCGCCTGCACGGCAATTGCCGCGCAGGCGCGATTGCGATCCAGCATCACGGGCACGGCAATCGCGATCAGCCCTTGCAGATGTTCCTGATTGTTGATTGCAAGCAGCCGGCGCCGGGTGGTGCTCAGTTCCTTGCGCAACGCGTCGCGATCGGTAATCGTTCGCTCGGAATAGCCGCGCAGCGGCAGCGTTTCAATGACGCGCTCGCGTCGGTCCTTCGGCAGAAAGCTGAGCAACAGCTTGCCGCTCGCCGAGCAATGCAGCGGCACATGTGAGCCCGGCTGCAGGTGCATGCGCAGCGGCCACTCGGTTTCGACGCGATCCACGTAGACGACATCGTTGCCGGAGAGCATGGTCAGATTGCAGGTCTCGCCGATTTTCGCCACCAGTTGTTCGAGCAGCACGTGGCGGGCGGCCGCCGGTCCCGCATGCATCAACACGTTGACGGCGAGCATGCGCACGCGCGGCGAACATTCGTAAAGACGGTCGCCCGCGCCACGCGTGACGAGCCACGCATCCATCAGTTGCACGAGGATCCGGTGGACGGTCTGCTTGGGCAGGCCGAGCGCGTTGACGAGCTCCGTCATCGAAAGCGGGCCGCCCGCTTCGGCAAGCGTTTCGAGAACGCGAAACGCGCGCACCGCAGCTGCATTCGACTGGTTTGACGTCGACATTCCACTTCCTCGTCCGCGTGTTCACAGGGTTGATTTTGCATCGACTTCATTGTTTTTCGGGACTATGGAAAGTACCGAATTTTGCGTTTTCCGATGCGGGCAAACGCACTGCAATGGATAGCTCGAAAAACGGGACTTCGCCCAAAGCACCGCTGGCTAGATTGATAGCACTGCAATCAATCTATTCACGCGGAGCGAACCCATATGAACGTCAGAGCCACAGGAGTCGAAATCGCGGGGCACCATGCGGACGGCGAAGCCGAGCGCATCGTTGCAGCGCTCGTTGCGAGGGCACGCGCGGCGCAGCGCGCTTTCGAGAATGCGGGGCAACAGGTGCTCGACACCGCCGCCGCAGCCGCCGCATGGGCCATCATGGAGCCGGCGCGCAACCGGCAACTGGCGCAATGCGCCGTAGACGATACGGGTCTCGGCAATGCCGACGACAAATTCCGCAAGAACTATCGCAAAACGCTGGGCCTGCTGCGCGATCTGCACGCACAGAAGACCACGGGCGTGATTGCCGAGGACAAGGAAAACGGTATCGTCGAAATCGCGCGAGCCGTCGGCGTGGTGGCGGCGATCACGCCCTCGACCAATCCGGCGGCGACGCCCGCCAACAAGATCATCAACGCGCTCAAATGCGGCAATGCAGTAATCGTCGCGCCGTCGCCCAAAGGTTACTCGTCCTGCGCGCTGCTGGTTGGGTTCATTCATGCGCAATTCGCCAAAGCGGGTATCGACGCCGACCTCGTGCAGATGCTGCCCACGCCGATCAGCAAGGCTGCGACGGCCGCGCTGATGCGGCAGTGCGATCTGGTCGTGGCGACCGGCTCGCAGGCGAACGTGCGTATGGCGTATGCAAGCGGGACGCCTGCGTTCGGCGTAGGCGCGGGCAACGTCGCTTCGATCGTGACCGCGTCCGCCGATCTGCATGATGCGGCGCGCAAGATTCTGCGCTCGAAAACGTTCGACAACGCAACGAGCTGTTCGTCGGAAAACAGCATCGTGATCGAAGACGCAATCTATGCACCGATGCTCGCCGAACTCGCCGCGTGCGGCGGCGTGCTCCTCGACGCTGCCGGGAAGGCCCGTTTGCAAGCGGTGATGTGGGTCAACGGCAAGCTCTCGGAACAATGCACGGCGAAGTCCGCGGAGGTGATTGCGCGCGTAGCGGGCCTCGACGAAGTGGCGGCGCGCCACCCCAAATTTCTGATGGTGGAAGAAAGCGGCGCGGGCAGCGACTATCCGTTCTCCGGCGAAAAACTCTCGCCGGTTCTTGCGGTGTATCGTGCCGCCGGCTTCGATGCGGCGGCGGATGTGGTGCGCGGCATCTACACGTATATGGGAGCCGGTCACTCGGTCGGACTGCATTCGAGCGATGCGGCGCAAGCGGTTCAGCTTGGGCTCACATTGCCCGTGGCGCGCGTGATCGTGAATCAGGCGCATTGCCTCGCCACGGGCGGCAACTTCGATAACGGCTTGCCGTTTTCGCTGTCGATGGGCTGCGGCACGTGGGGGCGCAATAACTTCTCCGGCAATCTGGGCTTTCGCCACTATCTGAACACCACGCGGGTCGCCTATCCGATCGAAGAGCGCGTGCCGGAAACGGACGAATTGCTCGGTGACTTCTTCGCGAGGTACGGCCGATGAACACGCCCGCCACGATTCGCGCGCTGATCGACGAGCGCGCCGCGCAGCATCCGGACAAACCATTCCTGCTGGCCGCACTCGACGACGATGAACCAGCGGTCCCCGACCGGCGCGCGACTGTGCTGACCTTTCGCGAATTGCGCGACGACTGCCGCGTGCTGGAGGCACGCTTCAGTGAAGCCGGGCTGCGGCCGGGCGACGTCATTTCCGTGTTCATGGGCAACGGCATCCAGACCGCCCGTCTTTTGCTCGCGGCCATGTACAGCGGGCTCGTCGCGAATCCGCTCAATCTGCTGTGCCAGCCATCGCAGGTGCGCTATATCGTCGACCACTCCGATACGCGGATGATCTTCGCCGGACGCGACACGCACGCGGTAATCGATACGGCCGTCGCCGAGTTGCGCACCGCCGGGCTGACCCGCGAGATCGCGTTGATCGAGACCGACCCGGTGCAAGCCGAGCCGCCTTCTCTCGGCAGGCGCGAGCCCGCTCTGGCTGAAACGGGCGCGCCTATGGCGGCCAGGTCCGTTACAGCCGCGCTGGCACCCGCGTCCGCGACGCGCGGTCCACAATGCGCGCCGGACAGCGCGTCGGCGCATGAACCGGCCGCTGACGACGTCGCGTTGCTGATGTACACCTCGGGCACCACGGGCACGCCCAAAGGCGTTCTGCTGACGCATCGCAACCTGGTTGCCAATGCCCGCAACATCAGCGTCGAACACCGCCTGAGCTCCGACGATCGCGTGCTTGCATCGTTGCCGCTTTATCACATTAACGGACTTGTCGTGACCTTGCTCGCGCCACTGTTCCATGGCGGTTCGGCAGTCATGACATCGCGCTTCTCCGCGCGGACGTTCTGGCGCGATGTCGCGCTTCATGCCTGCACATGGATCAACGTGGTGCCGACCATCGTCGCCTATCTGCTCAATGCCGACGAAGCGTGCACCTACGATCTGTCGGCGCTGAAGTTTTGCCGCAGCGCGTCGGCGGCTTTGCCCGCCGATCATCATCGCGCGTTCGAAGCGCGCTTCGGGATCGGCGTGATCGAAACCATGGGTATGACGGAAACCGCCGCACCGGTTTTTAGCAATCCGTATGAAATGGGCCGGCGGCGTATCGGGAGCATCGGTCTGCCTTCGGGTGGCGAGGCGCGGGTGATCGACCGGGCAGGGCGTGAGTGCGCCGCCAACGAATGCGGCGAACTGGTGTTGCGCGGCGAGCAGGTGATGGGCGGCTATTACAAGCGGCCCGAAGAGACGGCGGCGGCATTTACCGCGGATGGCTGGCTGCGCACCGGCGACCTCGGTTATCGCGATGCGGACGGTTATTTCTACATCAACGGCCGCGCCAAGGAACTGATCATCAAGGGCGGCGAGAACATCGCGCCGCGCGAAATCGACGAAGCGTTGTTGCGGCATCCCGATGTGCTGGATGCCGCGGCGGTCGGCGTGCCCGATCCGGCCTACGGTCAGGAGATCGTCGCCTTCGTGGTGCCGCGTCTGAGCGACGGACGGGCCGCACCTGATCCGGCGGACCTGCGCGAACACTGCGTGCGCGAGCTGGGTCGCTACAAGACGCCGAAGGAGTTCCGTTTCGTCGACGAACTGCCGCGCGGCCCTTCGGGCAAGGTGCAGCGCCTCAAGCTGGTGCCCACTTGACGGCGCGCCGCCGGTCGGCGGCGGCAAGCGCGGGCCGGGTCACGGCACCGGGCGCAACGCGGTAGATCGTATGGCCGGCAAGGCCGCGGTCGTTACACATAAAAGAGACAGCCAACCTTTGCATGGGATCAGGGTAAGCGCCCACGCGCCAGCTCTGGTCGACAGGAGACAGCATGGAAACCCGTATCCGGCGTGTCAAGACACGCCATATCATCCTGGCGGTCATGTGCCTGATGTATTTCATCTCGTACATCGATCGCGTGAACATTGCCGTGGCCGGTCCGTTGATCCGTCACGAGATGGGCCTCACGACCGTTCAGCTCGGCCTGGTGTTCTCGGCCTTCGCCTATCCGTATGCGGCGATGCAGATTATCGGCGGCTGGCTCGCCGACAAGTTCGGTCCGAAACTGGTGCTCACGGTGCTTTCGTTGATCTGGGGCGTGGCCACGCTGGCTACGGGCTTCGCGGGCAGCGTCACGATGCTGGTCCTGATGCGCTTCGCGCTCGGTGTCGGCGAAGGCGGCGCGTTTCCTACCGCGACGCGCGCCTTTACTTACTGGATGCCGGTCGCCGAGCGTGGCTTCGCGCAGGGCATTACCCACAGCTTCGCGCGTCTGGGCGGCGCGGTCACGCCGCCGCTCGTACTGGCCGTGGTGGCCACGGGTGGCTGGCGCGACGCGTTCATTCTGCTCGGCATCGCGAGCCTCGCGTGGACCGTACTTTATCTCTTCGTATTCACTAACTCGCCGGAGCAGAACCGGCGCATCACGCCCGAGGAAACCGCGGAAATCGGCTACCGCGCCGGCGATTGCGACCGCGCGAAGCACGCGGCTACACCGTGGCGCAAACTGGTGCGCCGGATGTGGCTCGTCACCTTTGTCGACTTCTGCTATGGCTGGCTGCTGTGGGTCTATCTGACCTGGTTGCCGTCCTATCTGCGCGAGTCGCGCGGATTCGATCTCAAGCAACTGGCGCTTTTCACCGCGCTGCCGCTGCTCGCGGGGGTGGTCGGCGACACGCTCGGCGGCGTGGTGTCGGACAAGCTCTACAAGATGACCGGCCGTTTGCGCTTCGCTCGCTGTGCGGTGCTGGTGGTGGGCATGGGCGGCTCGCTGGTGTTTCTGCTGCCGATGGTCTCCGCCACTGATCCGCTCACAGCCGTGTGGTTCCTGTCGGCTTCGTTCTTCTTCCTTGAAATCACCAACCCCGTGCTGTGGACTTTGCCGCTCGACATTGCCGGCAAGTATGCGGGCACGGCCGGCGGCATGATGAACACGGGCTTCGGCGTGGCAGGGATGGTGTCGCCCGTGGTATTCGGCTATCTGATCGAGAAGACCGGCAGCTACAACGTGCCGTTCAATATCTCTGCCGGCCTGCTAGCGGTCGGTATCGTGGCGGCGCTATTCATCGACACCGGCAAGACCGTCGAGGCCGACGAGGAGCGCGAGCGCGCCGCCGGCGGAGAACTCGGCGGCATGGCGTCGTTCCTGCCGGCGGGGGCGGCGGTGCGGCTGGAGCGCCATCACTTGCGCCGGCCGTTGCGGTGGCGCAAGTGAAGCAGGCAACAGAAGCAAGGCGGCGGCTAGAGGCGCGCCGGCCCGGATCATCTGGCCGGCTTGAGCGCGCGCAAGCGCCAGATCAGGCTCGACGTGTCGAAGCGGTTGCCGCCGAGCGATTGCACGTCCGCATAGAACTGGTCGACGAGCGCCGTCACCGGCAGCGACGCACCGTTGCGCTTCGCTTCGTCGAGACAGAAGCCGAGGTCCTTGCGCATCCAGTCGACGGCAAAGCCGTAGTCGAACTTGCCGTCGATCATGGTCTTGCCGCGATTGTCCATCTGCCAGCTGGCCGCCGCGCCCTTGCCGATCACCTGCAGCACGAGCGGCATGTCGAGGCCCGCGAGCTGGCCGAAGTTGATCGCTTCGGAGAGCCCCTGAACCATGCCGGCGATGCAGATCTGATTGACCATTTTCGCCAGTTGCCCGGCGCCGACGGCACCAATCAGCGTGACGGCCGCCGCGTAGTGCGCGAGCACCGGCGAGGCCTGCTCGAAGATGGCCGGCTCGCCGCCGCACATGATCGTCAGCTTGCCGTTCTGCGCGCCGGACTGACCGCCGGATACAGGCGCGTCGATGAAGTGCAGACCTTTCCGGCCCGCGATTTCAGCCAGTTCGCGCGCGACGTTCGCGGACGCTGTCGTGTGATCGACGAACGCGGACCCTGAGGCCATGCCGGCAAACGCGCCGTCGTCTCCGAGCGTGACGCTGCGCAGATCGTCGTCGTTGCCGACGCACGCGAGCACCAGTTCGGCGCCGTCCGCGGCTTCCCGCGGGGTGCCGGCCGCGCGGCCCCCGTACTCGGACACCCATTGTTGAGCTTTCGACGCGGTCCTGTTGTACACGGTCACGTCGAGGCCCGCTTTCGCGAGATGGCCGGCCATGGGGTAGCCCATCACGCCGAGACCGAGAAACGCGACACGGCGAACGGTGGATGGGGCGGGCTGTGCGATGGGTTGATTCATTGGGGCTCCATAAGCTGGGCTGGGTTGGGGAGGGTGGGGTAATTATCAGGGTGCGGCCGTCCGGGCAGCCCCGAAGATGACAAAAATCTCATTTTTCCACCATGTTGGCACTGCGGCAGCGCCGTAGCATCGGTCGCACCTGGTCAACGGTTCACCTACCTATGCTCACGCGTCACCTTGCTGCCGTTCTTGCGCTTGCTGCGGTGAGCACGGCTCACGGAGAGCCGGCAAGTCCCCTTGCGCCGCTCACTCCAACTGCGCCGTCGACTGCCCAGGCCGCGGCGCGCGAGAGCCTCGCCTTGCCGCTCGACGAGGCGCTTGGCATCGCGGCCGGGAACAACCCGTTGCTTCGCGGCGCACGCGCCGACGCGGATGCGTCGAGCGGGACGTTCATGCAGGCGGGCGCCCGGCCCAATCCACAGATCTCGCTGCTGCAGGAGGGGTTCGGCGGCACCGATCGCACTTCGACGGCGCTGCTCAACCAGACCGTCGAACTCGGCGGCAAGCGTCAGGCGCGCCTCGACGTCGCGTCCTATGGGCGCGAAGTGGCGCTGGCATCGCTCGACGCGCGCGGCGCGGCCCTGCGCGCGGACGTCATCGCCGCGTTTTACGGACTGCTCGCGGCTCAACGTCAGCTGCGGGTCGCGCAGGAGTCCGCCGAAATCGCGGCGCGCTCGGCGGAACTGGCAGAAAAACGCGCGCGGGCCGGCAAGGTGTCGCCGGTGGAGGCGACGAAGGCGCGGGTCGCCGCGACCGGCGTGCAGATCGAACAGGCCAACGCCGCCACGCGGCTGACGATCGCAGCGGAGAAGCTCGCGAACGTGACGGGCAGCCCGCTCGTGCGAGGACGCCCGGTGAGCGGCGACATAGAAAGCGTGCCGGCGATCGGGGCGCTTTCGCAACTCCTGCCTCACCTGTCCGACGCGCCGCTTGCGCGCGCCGCAAAGGCGGAGACGCTGCGGGCCAACGCCGCGATTTCCGTGGAGCGCGCAAAGCGCATCCCCGATGTCACGTTCAGCGTGGGCATGAAGCGCGTCGTCACGGGCGGCGTTCCCGGCAACCAGGCGGTGGTCGGCGTGTCGATTCCGCTTCCGATTTTCGACACCAACAAAGGCGCGCTGCTCGAATCGGTTCACAAAGCCGGGAAGGCGAGCGCCGATTTCGACAGCGAAACTGCCCGCTTGCAGCTGGAGCTGACGCAGGCCTACGCCAACTACGAGAGATCGAATCTGGAAGCACGGCGCCTGAAAACCGACGTGCTGCCAGCCGCCCGTGAGGCGCTCGACGCAATGTCGCGCGGCTACGAACTCGGCAAGTTCGCCTTTCTGGATGTGCTGGACGCGCAGCGCACGTTGTTCCAGGGCCAGTCGCAATACGTGCAGGCACTGGCCGACGCGCACTTTGCCTACGCCGACATCGGCCGGATTGTCGGCGTGCCGCTCGCCGACGTCTCCTCGCGCAACACCGCGGACCCATCGCCACGCTTACCGTGAAGGACTTGTCATGCCGCGCAGAAAACTCATCATCGCCGTTGTGGCGACCCTCGGCAGTGTGAGCATCGCGCTCGCCGCTTTCACGTTGACGCGTGAGTCGTCGAATGCTGAAGGCGCTTCGGGGGTCGTGCACACTTCAGCGGCAGCGCAGGCTTCGCCCGGCCGGAACGGAGGCACGGTTCTCGGCGACGGCGCACTGTCCGTCGAAATCGTGCTCTCCGAGAAGCCCGGGGACGCGCGCCTCGTCGTCTATCCTCTTGTCGACGGCCAGCCGGCGGACAAGGGCGTCGCCGTGTCGGGCTCCATCACTCGCTACGACGGCTCGAAGCTGCCACTCCCGTTCGTGCCGGCAGGCCAGAAGTGGACCTCCGCCGAACCGATCGGCAAGCCTCACGTATTCGACGCAACCATCGACCTGAAGTGGCGCGGGCAATCCGCGTCGTTCGTTTTTTCCCAGGCCGATGGCGCGATCGCGCTCAGTGCGGCGCAAATCGAGGCGGCCCAGATTCGCCTCGGCGAAGTCGGTCCTGCCCAGATTCTCACGACATTCCAGCTGCCCGGCGAAATCCGCTTCAACGAGGATCGCACCGCCCACGTCGTGCCGCGTGTGGCGGGCATCGTGGAACGGGTGGGTGTGTCGACCGGCGAGCAAGTCGTGCGAGGGCAAGTTCTGGCGGTCATTGCCAGCACCGATCTTGCCGATCGCAGAAGTGAACTGCTCAGCGCGGAGCGCCGGCTCGCCGCGGCGAGAACTTCGTACGCACGCGAAAAGACCTTGTGGCAAGAGCGCATCTCGGCCGAGCAGGACTATCTGCAGGCGCAGGTGCAATTGCGCGAAGCCGAGATCGCCACGCAGAACGCCCGCGCGAAACTCGCCGCGCTGAATGCGCCGGCGTCGGCGGACGCATTGAATCGCTACGAGTTGCGCGCGCCGTTTGCCGGCACCGTGGTCGAAAAGCATGCGACGCCCGGCGAAGCGATCGCGGCGGACGCCAGGCTCTTCGTTCTGTCCGACCTCTCCTCCGTGTGGGCCGAGATGGCGGTGCCGGCCCAGCGTTTGAACGATGTGCGCGTCGGTCGCGACGCCACCGTCAGCGCCACCGCATTCGAGTCGACATCCAGCGGTCCGGTGGCCTATGTCGGCGCGCTGCTCGGCGAGCAAACCCGTACCGCGCCGGCGCGCGTGGTACTGCCCAATCCCGACGGAGCGTGGCGGCCGGGCATGTTCGTCAATGTGTCGGTGGACGCCGGCCGGCAAAGCGTGCCGCTCGCCGTGGCGGCCGATGCGTTGCAAGACATCGACGGCTCGCCCGCCGTCTTCGTGCAATCGCGTGGTGGCTTCGTCGCTCAGACCGTTCAGACCGGACGCCGCGACGACAAGGTCGTCGAAGTCGTGAGCGGACTTCGGCCGGGCCAAAAGTACGCCGCTTCGAACAGTTTCGTCCTCAAGGCTGAACTCGGAAAAGGCAGTGTCGAGGGACATTGACGCCCTGACGCCATGAAGCGCCTCGCACCTGCCGCGGGCAGGCCGCGCTCCCGTCACCCGGTTCCAAAGGACCATCTCCATGTTCGAGAGACTGATTCGCTTCGCCATCGCGCACCGTTGGTTAGTCATGCTGGCCATTGCCGCTGTTGCGGCGGTCGGCGTGTACAGCTATCAGAAGTTGCCTATCGACGCCGTGCCCGACATTACCAATGTTCAGGTTCAGATCAATACCTCCGCGCCGGGTTATTCGCCGCTCGAAGCGGAGCAACGCATTACGTACCCGGTGGAGACCGCGATGGCCGGTCTTCCCAATCTGGCGCAGACGCGTTCCATCTCGCGCTACGGGCTGTCGCAGGTCACGGTGATCTTCGAGGACGGCACCGACATTTACTTCGCACGTCAGCTCGTCAACGAAAGGATTCAGGAAGCCAAAGACAAGCTGCCGCCCGGCGCCACGCCGGCAATGGGTCCGACGTCCACGGGTCTCGGCGAGATCTACCTGTGGACAGTCGAGGCTGACGCGTCGGCCGTCAAGCCTGACGGGACCCGTTACACGCCCGCGGACCTGCGCGAGCTTCAGGACTGGGTCATCAAGCCACAACTGCGCAATGTGCCGGGTGTCACCGAGGTGAATTCCATCGGCGGTTTCGTGAAGGAGTTCCGGGTCGCGCCGAATCCCGCCAAGCTCATGTCCTATGGCTTGACGCTGGCGGACGTGGTGCGCTCGCTCGAACGCAACAACGACAACGTCGGCGCCGGTTACATCGAAAAACGCGGCGAACAGTATCTCGTGCGGGTGCCCGGCCAGGCGCGCTCGGTGGACGACATTTCCAATGTCGTGCTGACCAACGTGGGCGGCGTGCCGGTTCGCATCAAGGATGTCGGACAGGTGGATATCGGCCGTGAATTGCGGACGGGCGCCGCGACCTCGAACGGCGAAGAGGTCGTGCTCGGCACCGTATTCATGCTGATGGGAGAAAACAGCCGCACCGTTTCGAAGGCCGTCGCGAGCCGGATGGACGACGTGAATCGCACACTGCCCGCGGGTGTGCGCGCGATTCCGGTGTACGACCGCACCGTTCTCGTTGAGAAGGCGGTGCAGACGGTGAAGAAGAACCTGCTCGAAGGCGCGGTGCTCGTGATCGCCGTGCTGTTTCTTTTCCTCGGCAACCTGCGCGCCGCGCTGATTACAGCGCTCGTCATTCCGCTTTCCATGCTGATCACGTTCACCGGCATGGTCAACGCGAAGGTGAGTGCCAACCTCATGAGTCTGGGCGCGCTCGACTTCGGCATCATCGTCGACGGCGCGGTGGTGATCGTGGAAAACTGCGTCAGGCGGCTCGCGCATGCGCAGAAGCTCGCCGGCCGGCCGCTGACCCGCGAGGAGCGTTTCGCCGAAGTGTTCGGCGCGTCGCAGGAAGCGAGGCGCGCGTTGATATTCGGTCAACTGATCATCATGGTGGTCTACTTGCCGATCTTCGCGCTCAAAGGCGTCGAGGCGAAAATGTTTCACCCCATGGCGATCACCGTCGTGATGGCGCTGGCCGCCGCGATGGTGTTGACAGTCACCTTCATTCCTGCTGCTATTGCACTGTTTATCGGCAAACGCGTCGAAGAAAAGGAAAACCGCTTGATGGGCTGGGCGAGGCGGCTCTACGAACCGCTGCTCGCCGCCTTCATGACGCGTCCAAAACGGGTGTTTGTCGGCGCGGTGGTGATCGTCACGTTGAGTATCGGGCTGGCGGTGCGCCTTGGCAGCGAGTTCGTCCCGAGTCTGAACGAGGGCGACCTCGCCGTCGCCGCGCTGCGCATTCCGGGCACGAGTCTCTCCCAGTCGGTCAGCATGCAAAAGGCCATTGAGAAGACGTTGAAGCAACGGTTTGCGGAAATCGAACGCGTGTTTGCCCGCACGGGCACGGCCGAAATCGCAGCGGACCCGATGCCGCCCAACCTGTCGGACGGCTACATCATGCTCAAGCCGACGGACCAGTGGCCCGATCCGAACAAGCCGCGCGAGAAGCTGGTGGAGGAGATCGAAGCGGTGCTCGCAGAGCTGCCAGGGAATGCGTATGAATTCTCTCAACCCATTCAGCTTCGCTTTAACGAATTGATCTCGGGGGTGCGCAGCGACGTGGCGGTGAAGCTCTTTGGCGACGACATGGCGGTGCTCAACGGCACGGGCGAGCAGATCGCGGCGGCATTGCAAAAAGTGCCGGGCGCCGCCGAAGTCAAGGTGGAGCAAACCACAGGCTTGCCGGTTCTGACCATCAACGTCGAGCGCGACAAATTGGCGCGCTATGGCGTCACGGTCGGCGACATTCAGGACACGGTCGCGGCGGCGGTGGGCGGCAAGAAGGCCGGCACGCTGTTCCAGGGCGACCGGCGCTTCGATATCGTGGTGCGGTTGCCGGACGAGCTGCGTTCGGACATCGAGGCGATCAAGCGGCTGCCGATTGCGTTGCCGTCTGCGTTGCCGTCTGCGTTCCCGTTTGCGCCGTCGTCCGTGTCGGCGGCAGGCGGTGGCGTGCCCGTCGTCCAGGCGCCGTACGTGCCGCTCGCCGAACTGGCCACGGTCGAGCTCGCGCCGGGTCCGAACCAGATCAGCCGGGAAGACGGCAAGCGGCGCGTCGTGGTGAGCGCGAATGTGCGGGGCCGCGATGTCGGCTCGTTCGTGGCGGATGCGCGCGAGCAGATACGGCAGGACGTGCAGGTGCCGGCGGGCTACTGGTTGTCGTGGGGCGGACAGTTCGAGCAGTTGCAAAGTGCGAGCGAGCGCCTGAAGCTGGTCGTGCCGCTGTCGCTCTTCATGGTGTTTGTCCTGCTCTTCATCATGTTTAATAATGTTAAGGATGGCTTGCTGGTCTTCACCGGTATTCCATTTGCATTGAGTGGCGGCGTGCTGTCGCTCTGGTTGAGGGACATTCCGCTTTCCATTACCGCAGCGGTCGGGTTCATTGCGCTCTCGGGCGTCGCGGTGCTGAACGGGCTCGTCATGATTGCCTTCATCAGAAATCTGCGGGAGCAAGGCGTGGAGCTGGACGCGGCGGTTCGTGAGGGCGCCGTGACGCGTCTGCGGCCCGTCTTGATGACGGCGCTCGTCGCCTCGCTCGGGTTCTTGCCCATGGCCTTCGCAACCGGCACGGGTTCGGAAGTGCAGCGCCCTCTGGCAACGGTGGTGATTGGCGGCATCCTGTCGTCCACGGCGCTGACACTGCTGGTTTTGCCCGTGCTGTACCGAACCGCTCACGCGTCGTCGTGGCGCGCCGTTGCCGTGAGCCGGCTGGCGCAAGCCGCGCCGGGGCGGATACTGCGCCGGCTTGGCTTTTTCTAGAGGGGGTTCGCATGCGGATTCTGTTAGTGGAAGACGAGCCGAAGACCGGCGCCTATCTTCGCAAAGGCTTGTCGGAGGCGGGATACGTCGTCGATTGGGCCGAAGACGGCGTCACGGGTCAGCACCAGGCGGAGTCGGAAGACTACGACCTGCTGATCCTCGACGTGATGCTGCCGGGACAGGACGGCTGGACGCTACTGAAGAATCTTCGCCGCACACGGTCCACGCCGGTGCTGTTTCTCACCGCACGCGACGACGTGGGAGACCGCGTCAAGGGGCTGGAACTCGGTGCCGACGACTATCTCGCGAAGCCGTTCGACTTCGTCGAACTGGTGGCGCGCGTCAGATCGATCCTCAGGCGCGGAAAGCCACGCGAATCCATGTCGCTGCAGGTCGCCGATCTTGAACTGGACCTGACGCGGCGCAAGGCGACCCGTCAGGGCGACGTGATCCTGCTGACCGCGAAGGAGTTCACGCTGCTGTGGCTGCTCATGCGCAAGGAAGGGGAGATCCTGCCCCGCGCGACGATCGCCTCGCAGGTGTGGGACATGAACTTCAACAGCGATACGAACGTGGTGGATTCGGCAATCAGGAGGCTGCGCTCCAAGGTCGACGACGCCTACGAACCCAAGCTCATTCATACGGTGAGAGGCATGGGATACGTGCTGGAAGTCAGAGGCGGTAGCAATTAATGAGAGGCGCGGTGTCAAGAACGCTCCAGTCGCGGCTGACTGTCCTGATCATTCTGTCGACATCGGTCATTCTCGCGTTGAGCGGCCTCGCGCTATATGGCGCGCTGCGCAGCCGCCTGGAGTCCACCTCGACCGAGCTCATGTCCGGCACGTTGGCGGCGCTGGAGTCGCATCTGGCCGGCAGTCAGAACATCGAGGATATCGTCCGCGACGCACAGACGTGGATCGACTTGCTACACGGCCACCAGAACATGGCGCTCGCTGTCTACGATACGGCGGGCCAACGCCTCGTCAGCACGCCTGGGTTTCAGTCGTACGCGCCGATTCTCGCAACCCGCGCGAGCGAGGCCAGCACCGAACTGACACGCGCCGACTTGAACCTTCGCTACCTCGTCGCCATGGTGCCGCTCGACGCCGCGACGGGGCGGTGGGTGCGCATCGCCGTTCAGTACGATAGAACCAATGACCGGGCGCTGTTACGGGCGCACGCCTATACGGCGGTCATCATCGAAGTGTTCGGTGTGATTCTCGCCGCCGCGTTCGCCTACGGGATCGCCACGCTGGGCTTGCTCCCGCTGCGCAGGCTGGCGGCCCAGGCGGAGGCGATGTCGACTAGCCGCCTTGCGCAACCTTTGCCGGAACTCGATGCGTCGGGGGAATTGAAGGAGCTGGAGCAGGCCTTTAACGGCATGCTGGCGCGGCTCGACGAGTCGTTCACCCGGCTCAGTCAGTTCTCCTCCAATCTGGCGCACGATATGCGCACGCCGCTAACCAATCTGCTCGCCGCCGCTCAGGTGGCGCTGTCGCAACCTCGGACCGCGGAGGACTACCGCGACGTGATCGAATCGAGCGTGGATGAATATCAACGACTGTCGCGCATGATCGAGGACATGCTGTTCCTCGCGCGCTCGGAGCAGGCTGATGCGGCCTTGTCCCTGCGCGCGCTCGACGCAGCCGCGGAAGCCGAACGCGTCGCCGGCTATTACGAGCCGATGGCCGAAGACGCGCAGGTGAGGATCGAGGTGACGGGGCAGGGTACGGTGCATGCCGATCTGCTTCTCTTTCAACGGGCGCTCAGCAATCTGCTGTCGAACGCGCTCGTGCAGGCGCCGAAGGGCAGCACCATCACTATCGACTGCAAGGAAGAGCCGAATTCAACCACGCTGACCGTGTCGGACTCGGGACCTGGTATCGAGGCGCATCATCTCAAGCGCATCTTCGAGCGGTTTTATCGTGTCGACCCTTCGCGGCAAGGCTCGGCCTCGGGTACGGGGCTTGGTCTTGCGATCGTGAAATCGATCATGAACAGTCACGCGGGACACTGCGGGTGCGAGAGCCAGCCCTACGTTCGAACCCGCTTCTGGTTGCGTTTTCCCCGGCGTCACGACCTGAGCATGCCGGTGACCCGCGGCGCCGTGCGCAAGGATTGAGAGAACGCGTTCGGCGGCACACTCGCAATCAGACGCGCCGCCGGGTCACTGCTCCCGGCGGCGCGCGCGGCTATCGGGCCGCGATGCTGTCGTGATGATCCACCGGCGGTGTCGTTTCGCCCGCATGCCAGGTGATGGCGTGCAACTCCTTGTTGCGTGCAATCCTGTCGGCACTGGGCGGATACTGTGTCTTGCTGTTTGGAATCACACCGTCATGCTGAGCCTGAACCAGTTCCTGATTCACCTGAGCGCGGGACTTGCCTTGTGCCTGCGCAACCTGAGAGGCCGCGCCGATCATCGTCATGGCGACAACGCATAGGGTGCAGAGCTTGGCGTTCATATTGAAAACCTCCTTAGTGATGACCGCCGGTCGGCGATCCATGAGCGCAGTATGGATCGCGGGCGGTGTGCCATCGTGACCGCGACATGAGAAAACTGTCACGTGCCGGCGTATCGAAGAAGTGATAACCGCTGCGGCCCGCATGAGATTTTTGTCATGTCGGCGTGAGACTGGCGGCGACCTTCGTGGAGCAGGATGACACGTCTTCTGTCACGAGCGTCCGGGCGGCGAAACATGCGTGCATTCACGTTGAAGTATTCCCTCGCGGCCTTCCTTGCCGCGAGTCTCGCCGGATGTGCGAGTAACAGTGGCAAGTCGCCGGCATCCGCGAGCAAATCGGCCTCGACACAAACGGAGGAGGCGGCGGATCTCGCGCCGGGCGAGCAGATCGACTATGCGGGCCATCGCTGCGGCAATCCGAATCTGTATGTGAAGACGCATCTGTGTATCTTCCCGCGTCGATAGTGCTCTCGGCGTGACTGGCCTCGTATGGCAGCCGTCGCGTTCACGCACGCCGCCGTTTTCACGCATGCCGCGCGGATCTCGTTGGAGCCCTGCCGATACGGGTCTTCGGCAAATTCGCGGTTCTCGCTGCTAGACACTCGACCCACCGCCGTTTCTCCAGATTCGGAAACAATCCTCCCCACCGGCGGCCCTTACTCTCGATGGCTCACCTTTCTAGACTGTCATCACCGAGTTGCGAACAGGGTTGTTCGTAGCAGGACAAAGCAAAGTCTGGAGGTAGAGTCATCATGAAGTCGCTTATTCAAGCCGTTGTAGTTGCCGCTGCTCTTGCCGCGCCGGTTGCCGTGTTCGCTCAATCGAACCAGCCGCTCACACGTGCGCAAGTGCGCGCCGAACTGATCGAACTGGAGCAGGCGGGTTACAACCCGGCGCGCGGTGAAGATCCGACCTATCCGGCCGATATTCAGGCCGCTGAAGCCAAGGTGGCGGCACGTCATGCCGCGACAGGTTTCGGCGGTAGCACGAGCGGCTCGTCGGACGCGGGACGTCCGGCCGTTTCCAAAGCGGACTGGAATGCGATGTACGACCATCCGTGATGTGCGTGATGCGTGAGACTGCGAGCCCGCGCTGCTAACGGCGGGATCGCAGTCATGCCGAAACGCATGCTGTTTCTAGAGGCCTGCGTGCCCGGCAACCTCGTCGACCAGTTCGGCGATGTCGTGAACGTCCACCGTGCACCCATCCTTGTTTTTCACGCCACGCCCCCACGCCTGTACATGCACGCCCGGCGTCAGATACTCGATGAGTTCGCTGGCGGCATGCGGCGGCATACGCAGCGAGGTGCCGTCTTCCAGCAGCGCGCCGCGCAGTTCGCCCTTCGGCCCATAGAGCGGCATGATGACTTCGCCTTGCACGTCCATCGGTTCGCCGTGGAGTTCGTGGCCGTGTTCATGCTTCGGGCCATGATCGTGCGGCGCGGGGCCTTCGTCGACGATCTCGGCGCCTTGCCGCGTTGTCAGTGAGACCGCGGCGATCAGATCGGCGCCACGCGGTTTCACGCCGCGTACGCGCACCGTGTCGCCCGGCGTGACCTGGCGTGTGATCTGTTTGCCGAGATGCGGCGGGAAATGCACCTGTTGTTGCGCACCGTCCGCAAGTTGAAGAATGAAGCCGTCGGCATCGCCGTGCGGGTTGAGCAGAAACAGCACGACTTTGCCGCGCGTTTCGGGCAGGCAGGCGGGGTCGATCCAATGCATGGTGAAGCTCCTAATTCGAATGATGGATTGGGATTACCTGGGCAGGTCGCCGTAAAGCACCGTGAGATTGCCGGGCGTACCGAACGCGGTCGCCTGCAGCGATTCACCGTAGCGATTACGTGTGCCATAGCCTTGCGCCGCGACCATTGCGCCCGGTTGCATCAGGTTCGTGAATCGCGCGGCCGCGGCCGGCGTGAGCTTGATGACCGTACCGTCGATGAGAAGCACGCCGTCGGGCTCGCCGCGCGGCGCGCTGGTGACGCGCAGCACGCGGCCCGCGGCGTCGAGCTTGACGAGTCCGACGCCGGCGAGCGATTTCGGCAGCCGTTGCGCATCGGGCGGCGGCGGTTGATCGACAATGCTGCGGCCGCTTTTCGTGTCGGCGATCTGGCCGGCGCGCAGCGTTCCGCTCGCCTGCGCGAAGCCGTTCACATTGACGCTCGCGCCGGGCTCGATCGTGGCGGCCACCTGCGTGCCGAGATGCGGCGGGAACCGGACGAGCGTGTTGTCAGCGAGCAGCATGCCGTCGACATCGCCCTCCGGATTGATCACGAAACGCCGCACTACGCCACTTACTGTTGTGGGAACGCCATCACGCGGGCCAGCGAGCGGTGGCGGTGGCGGCATGGGTGCGTCGGCGGCAGGCGCGGGTGGCGGCATCGGTGCGGCGGATCTCGGCGCGGGTGGTGCCATCGGCGCACTGTCCAAAGCTCGCGGCACGGGTTGGGCAGCGCAGGCTGCCGTCGCCGCAATGACAGTGAGCGCGGCCGCTGCGCGCGCGATCGGGTTGAGATGGTTCATCGTTGACTCCTTCGACTGCAATGTCGTACAGGAGTATTCGCAACCACTGTGCCATGCCGCTAAGGCTTGTTGCATAAGGCTTTGCGCTGTGCCATGCCAGCGTGGCCGTCGTCTCGCTGGACAGCCGGTGTCAGCCGGCTGGACACCGGCGAGCGCTTCAGCCGAGCTTGTAGGCGGCGATCTTCGTATAGAGCGACTGACGGCTGATACCGAGGCGGCGCGCCGCCTCAGCGCGATTGCCCACGGTCTGCTGCAATGCGCGTTCGATCGCGGCGCGCTCCAGCCATTCGATCGCCTGCGGCAGCGGCAAATCGAGCAGCGCGCTCGGAATCTCGCTCACGCCGGCGCGCGGCGCATTGAGAAAAGCCAGATCGTCCGCGGTGACGAGCGGACCGCGCGCGAGTGCGGCGACTCGCTCCATCGCGTTCTTCAACTCGCGGACGTTGCCGGGCCATGCATAGGCGAGAAGCCGCCGCTCGGCATCGCCGCTCAAGGTCCGCGCCGGACCGGCAAGATGCGCGGCGGCTACGAGAAAATGCGCGGCGAGCGGGAGAATGTCGTCGGGACGATCTCGCAACGGCGGCAGGTGAATTGGAATCACGTTGAGCCGGTAGAACAGGTCCTCGCGAAAGGTGCGCGCCGCCACTTCCGCTGCGAGGTCGCGGTGCGTCGCGGCTACGATCCGCACGTCGATAGCGACGCTTGCGTTGCTGCCGACCGGCGTGAGCGTGCGTTCCTGAATCACGCGCAACAGCTTGGCCTGCATCGGCAACGGCAGGTCGCCGATTTCGTCGAGAAACAGCGTGCCGCCGTTCGCCTCGGCGATGCGGCCGGCTCGCTGCGCCACCGCGCCCGTAAACGCGCCTTTGGCGTGGCCGAATAGTTCGCTTTCCAGAAGTTCGGCGGGAATCGCCGCGCAGTTGATCGCAACGAACGGCGCATGCCGGCGCCGCGACGCATCGTGCAGCACGCGTGCCGCGACCTCCTTGCCGGTGCCGGTTTCGCCCGTGATCAGAACGGTCGACTCCGTGGCGGCAGCGCGGCCGATCTGCTTTTGCGCGTCGCGCAACGCTTCGCTGTTGCCCAGCAGGCGAGGCGTGCCGGCGTCGCCGGTTTCCTCGTGCGACAGCGGCAATGCCGGGCCCGGCGAGCCGCGATTCGAGGCTTCGATCTTGCCGAGCAGGGATGCGATGGCGTCGCGCCCCACCGGCTTGGTCAGGTGCTCGAAGGCGCCGAGCCGCATCGCGTGAATGGTGTTGTCGCTGGTGGCGAAGGCGGTCAGCACGACTACCGGCAATGTCTCGCGCGCCGGCATCGCGCGCAGACGTTCGAGTACTTCGATGCCGCTCAGGTCCGCCATTCTGATGTCGAGAAACATGCAGTCCACGCGCGCGTTGCCTGCTAACACGGCAAGCGCGTCGTGGCCGCTGCCGGCTTGCGCGACGACATGGCCAAGGTCGCCTAGCGTTTCAGCCAGGCTTTCACGGAAGGCGTCGTCGTCGTCGACGATCAGGATGTGCGCCATGGGATCTCGATCACAAAACAGGCTCCGCGCTCGCGCGCTTCGTAAAAGGCGCTGCCGCCATGCGCGGCAGCGATCTCGCGTACCACCGCAAGGCCGAGCCCCGAGCCGGCGGCGTGGCCGGTCACGAACGGCTCGAAGATGCGTTCGCGCTCGGCGGGAGGCACACCGGGACCGTCGTCGGCGACTTCGATTCGCAGCGTGTCGGCGGCGCGCGCCGCGCTCAGCGTTACATGGCCGCCGGATGGCGTGTGGCGCAGAGCGTTGAGGATCAGATTATCGATCGCGCGCGCCAGTTGATCGGCATCGAAAGTAGCTTGCGCGGGAAGGCCGTCCGCGTAAGCCAGCGCCAGTGCGATGCCGGCCCGCGCCGCCGCGTCATGATGCCATTCCACGCGTTCGGCGAGCCATAGGCGCAAGTCGACGCTATGGGCTTCGATCCGCACGGGCTGGGTCAACGCCAGCAGACCGGAAAGCTGGCGCTCCACGCGCTGAATCTGTTCGAGGATCGTGCCGAGGGCGCGCTGTTTGCGTTCGACGTCGCCATTCAGCGCGTTTTCCGCCTTGAGCCGCATCGCGCCGATCGGATTGCGGATCTCGTGCGCCATTTGCGCGGAGAAGCGGCCGATCGCCGCGAAGCGTTCCGCGGCCGCGAGCTGCGTATGCAGTTCCCCGGCTTGCTGCTGCAACGACGTGGCACGCGCGCCATAGGCGTTGAACGCCTGGACGATCTTGTCGAGATCCGGCTCGCCCGTCGGCGCGATCGGCGTGAACAAGTCGGCGGGCCGGCTCAGGCTGGCTTCGATGCGCGCGAGATTGGCGCGCCAGCGACGCAGCAGAACGCCGAGCGCGATCGCAATCCCGACGATCACCGCGAGCAGCACCGCGAGCGTCGTGACGAGCGTTTTGCCGGAGGACCCAAGCGGCGGATGCACGCGCGACAGCGTCCAGGCGAACAGGCCTTCCCGATGCGGCACCGGACAGGCGGTGACGATCACGGCGTCCTGCTGGCCTTCGACGAAATCGGATGCCGCCGCGCGGCTGGTGGACGCCGCGCGCAGCGTGCGCAGGATCAGCGGCGTCTCGGCATCGGGGATGTCGCGTTTGATGCCGCTGCCCTGATAGGTCGGAAACGCGTAAGCATCGAAGCTGCCGCGTGCCGCGCCGTCCGGCCGCCAGAAGCCGCCTTCCACGCCCTCCATCTGCGCGAGCACGATGTCGAGGATCGCGTGCATCAGGTCCGTGTTCGGCGTGGCGAGTGGGACGGGCGGCGTGGCGGCGGGCGGAGTCCCGGTTTGAGCGGCGCGCGGCGCGGCGGGAGGCTGGGGTGTGCGGTCGATCGACAGGTCGTAGCGCGACCCGATCGTCTCGCAGCCGGCCAGTCCCTGCTGCCGCGCAAGGCCGATCTGGCGGCCGAGATTGGCCTGTCCCATGAACCAGACGAGCCCGATCAGGACCGCGCACATTATCGCGACCAGCAACCAGAAAACCACCAACTGACTGGCGAACGATAAACGTCGGGGAACTGCGGTCATGAGTGCGCCGGGAAGGATGGGAGCTAAACAGTAGCAAGAATTCAGCCTGTGTTGCGCCTTTCGCGACCGGCGAGTCGAGATTCGCTTGAATGGGGCGGCGGCAGCTCGTCTGTTGCGCTGCTGGACAGCGTTTGTCCACGAAACGGACAGCGCCCGGGCAGCGTCGAGCGGCATGGCCCACTCGCGGCGGCGCACGCACCAATGGCATGTGAGTTGCGTAAGGCTGGCCGCCATCCCGGCATTTCTCGCCAGTGGAGTCGTCCCCATGATCAAGCCGATACGGTCGAGCCGTTCGCCGTGCGCCTCACGCCATGCGTCCACCGCACGAGGTGCGTTGTGAAAGGCCGTCGCGCGCTCGAAGCGCTGAATTTTTTCGTGGCCGACGTGCAGGCCGGCATCGGGCCGTTTCTCGGCGTGTTCCTGCAGGCGCGCGGCTGGGGCGCCGATCAGATCGGCACGGTCATGACCATCGGCGGCATCGCCGGCATGCTCGCCACTTCGCCGGCCGGCGCGCTGGTGGATGCGACGCGGCATAAGCGCAGTCTCGTCGTGATCGCGGGGCTGATGACCATGCTCGCTTCCGGCTTGCTGTGGATCTCGCACGGCTACTGGATGGTGGCGGCGTCGCAGGTGGCGACCGCGATCACCGGCGCGGCAATCGGCCCGGCGCTGGCCGGCATGACGCTCGGCATGGTCAGGCAGCACGGTTTCGACCGGCAATTCGGCCGCAACCAGGTGGCCAATCATGGCGGCAATGTCGTCGCGGCGGCGCTGTCCGGCTGGCTGGGCTGGCGTTACGGCTTCGGCGCGGTGTTCGTGCTGAGCGCGCTGTTCGGCCTGCTGTCGATCGTGGCCGTGTCGTCGATTCCGGCCGACGCGATCGATCACGATGTCGCGCGGGGCGCCGATGCAAAGGCGACCGCCGGCGAGCCTGCCGCTGCCGGCGCTCCGGCGAGCGGCCTGCGGGTTCTGCTGCAATCGCGGCCGTTGTTGCTGCTGGCCGCCGCGCTCGGCCTGTTCCACCTGGGCAATGCGGCCATGTTGCCGCTCTACGGCCTCGCGATCGTCGCCGCCCATCAGGGCGAGCCGAGCGCGTTCACCGCGCAGACCATCGTGATCGCGCAACTCGTGATGGTCGCGGCCGCGATGCTGGCGACCCGGCTGATCCGCTGGCGCGGCTACTGGTGGGTGATCCTGCTGACCTTCCTTGCACTGCCGGTACGCGGGCTGATCGCCGCGTCGGTGATTCATGCGTGGGGCGTGTGGCCGGTGCAAGCGCTCGACGGCATCGGCGCGGGATTGCAGAGCGTCGCGGTGCCGGCGTTGGTGGTCCGCTTGCTGGAAGGCAGCGGGCGCGTGAACGTCGGGCAGGGCGTCGTGATGACCGTGCAGGCCGCCGGCGCTGCGTTGAGTCCGGCTTTGGGCGGGATTCTCGCGCACCGCTTCGGCTATCCCGCTGCGTTCATCGCGCTCGGCGCGGTGTCGACCGGCTCGCTGGTGTTGTGGCTGAGTTTCGGGGCGACGCTCAGGCACGCCTGCGCGGCCGATGGCGGAGCGGCGCGCAATGCGGTCGAGGCAGCCTCGCCGGCGTCGTGACGCTTACATCCGCGAGTGACTTGCTTCGTCTGATGGTACGGAGCTTGCTGAGCCAGGGTGTTCTTTTCGCAAGCTGCCGCCTATGCCTCGAACCCCCTCTACTTGCCAACGGTGGAGCGCCCGCGAGATCCGGATACTGCACGAAGTGCCCCGCGTCCTGGTCGTGGACGACAACGTCGGCGCCGCCGAAGCGCTCGCCACCTATCTCTCCTACGAAGGCGTCGAAGCCCGCGCCGCCAACGGCTGCGAGCAGGCGTTGCGCTGTGTGCGCGACTGGGTGCCCGACGTCGTGGTGCTCGACATCATGATGCCGGAGCGCGACGGTTATGAAACCGCGAGCGCCCTGCGCAGTTATTTGCCGACGCACAGTCTGGGCATTGTCGCGTTCACTTCCCTCGATGAGGATCACGTCAAGGAAACTGGTAAGGCACGTCACAATTTCGACGGCTATTGTCAAAAAGGCACGCCCCCGAGTGCGCTGCTCGCGCTGATGCGCAAGTTCTGGCGCGAATAGCGGCGGCGGATAGAGACGCGTTAGTTGAGCGGTTTCGGGTGGGGCGATGCTGGGCCGGCGCGGTGCGTCACTTTGGAAACCCGCGGTCAATCTTTGAGGCGGTAACGGCGCGATATGAAGCCCGCCGGCCTCAGCGGCAGGCGTCGACCCGAACCAGTCAAGCCGGCTCGCTCAACGCCGGCTCCGCGACGATTTGCCGGAGAATCGCCTCCATCAAGCCGGGAAACCGGCTGTCCAGTTCCGCGCGCCGCAGCGAATTCTGATGCACGGTGCCGGCCACGCGTGTGCGCACCAGGCCGGCCTCACGCAGGATCCGGAAGTGATGGGACACGCTCGATTTGGGGCGGCCCCCGTCGAGATCGCCGCAGGTAGCTTCTTTGACCGACGACAACCGGCGGACGATCTCCAGGCGAACCGGATCGCTCAAGGCATGAAACAGCCGTCCGAGCGTGAAGTCCTCAGCGGCGGGATGGTTATAAGTGCGCATCCTGCAAATGATAAAGGTTTCTGAGATACTTGGTTATTCGATGTTTATCGAACTACCGTACAAGCAAGTCCAAAGGAGTTTTGCACGATGTCCGCATTGTTTCAGCCGTACAAGCTCAAAGACGTTTCCCTGCGCAACCGGATTGCCATTCCGCCAATGTGCCAGTACACGGCCGAGGACGGCCTGATCAACGACTGGCACCGCGTCCACCTGGCCGGTCTTGCGCGCGGCGGCGCCGGGCTGGTGATCGTCGAGGCGACGGCCGTGTCGCCCGAAGGCCGCATCACACCGGGCTGCGCCGGTATCTGGACTGACGAGCAGGCGCAGGCTTTCGCGCCGGTGGTCGCGTCGATCAAGGCGGCGGGTTCGGTGCCGGGCATCCAGATCGGCCACGCGGGCCGCAAAGCCAGCGCCAATCGTCCGTGGGAAGGCGACGATCACATCGCCGACGGCGACAGCCGCGGCTGGCAAACCATCGCACCTTCGGCGATCGCGTTCGGCGGCAATTTGCCCAAGGTGCCGAAGGCCATGACGCTCGACGACATTGCGCGCGTTCGCGAGGATTTCGTCGCCGCCGCGAGGCGGGCGCGTGACGCGGGCTTCGAGTGGCTCGAACTGCATTTTGCGCACGGCTATCTCGGCCAGAGCTTTTTCTCGACCCACTCGAATCAGCGTGACGACGCTTACGGCGGCAGTCTCGACAACCGCAGCCGCTTCCTGCTGGAAACGCTGGCGGCGGTGCGCAAGGTGTGGCCGGAGCATCTGCCGTTGACGGCGCGTTTCGGCGTGATCGAGTACGACGGCCGCGACGAGCAGACTCTCGCCGAGTCCATCGAACTCGCGAAGAATTTTAAGCGCGAAGGGCTGGACATGCTCAGCGTCAGCGTGGGCTTCTCCACGCCGAAAGCGGCGATTCCGTGGGCGCCGGCGTTTCTCGCGCCGATCGCGGAACGTGTGCGCCGCGAAGCCGGCATCCCGGTTTCGTCGGCATGGGGCATCGATACGCCGGAACTGGCGGACCGTTCGGTGAAGAACGGGCAACTGGATCTGGTGATGGTCGGCCGCGCGCATCTGGCCGATCCGCACTGGCCGTACCATGCGGCGAAGAAGCTAGGTATCGAGCGAGCGTCGTGGACGCTGCCGGCGCCTTACGCGCATTGGCTCGAACGCTACGCTGTCGCCTGAGTTTCCGTCTCGCGTCGCGTCGTATCGATGTGCTGTTTGCCCCGGCGGTTCATGTGCCGGGGCAGGCGGGATAACCTATATTCCGCCTTTCCGCCTTTCCGCCTTTCCGCCTTTCCGCCTTTCCGCCTTTCCGCCTTTCCGCCTTTCCGCCTTTCCGCCTTTCCGCCTTTCCGCCTTTCCGCCGCTCGTCCGATCCACCACCGGTCCACCAGCCAGTCGCAAGTCACCAGCCCGCCCGCGCCCCAACTCGGCAGTCCGCCGCGCAGACCACGCCCCATCCACGTCACTCTCCTCACCAGCCACCGTATTCCGTGTCGCGGCTAATCGAACGACGCGGAAATGCCAGTAAGTGCATCAAAAATCCGTTTCAAGACATTGTCATGAGTCGATAAATCGTTTCAAGATGGCTCAAATACGCGTATGCTTGTTTCAATTGGACCATCAAGGGTGTCATGGTGACTTCATCCGACGAGCAAACCACGGGGCAGCAGGGTTACAGGAGCGGCGAAGCGGCGCGTTTGGCAAAAATGCCGGTCACGACGTTGCGGATCTGGGAGCGTCGTTACGGCGTGGTCGGACCCGCCAAAACCGCGTCAGGCCAGCGTCTGTACACGGAAGACGACGTCAGGCGACTCAGCCTGATCAAACTGCTGGTGAGTCGCGGCCACGCGATCGGCGCGATCGCGCGGCTCGATCGCGAGCAACTGCAGTTTCTGGCCGCGCGCAGCGGGCGCGAAAGCGGCGGCGCGACCGACATGCCGTTCCCGGAGTCCGCCGATCTCCGGCTGGCTCTCGTGGGCGGCAACCTCGCGCAGCGACTGGAAGCATCGGGTGTCGATTTGCGGCCTTACGGCGTGAACGAACTCGTCACTTTCGCCGACCTCGATCTCGCCAGCGCCGGTACGACCAGTGAGCGCCGCGAGCCGATCGACGCACTGCTCGTCAGCGTCGATTCATTGCAGGAGGAAGTCGCGTCGCAGATCATCGCGCTCGGCGACGCGGTCCGCGCGAAAGCGATCGCGGTCGTCTACGGCTTCGGCACCGGCCCGGCGGCGGAGATTTTGCGCGTGGCGGGCGTGCGTCTCTATCGCGAGCCCGACAGCCGGACGGAATTCCGTCAGATGCTCGGCGACCTCTGCGAACGAACCCGCATTCAGGAGCGCACCGGCGACGACGCCGTATGGGCGCGCGTGCGCCGTCGCTACGACGACCGCGAACTGGAAGCCATTGCCAGCCGTTCTTCGACGATTTCGTGCGAATGTCCGCGCCACCTGGCAGAACTGGTCATGAAACTGTCGGCGTTCGAGCGCTACAGCGACGCGTGTACGTCGCGCTCGGCGCAGGACGCCGCGTTGCACCGCTATCTGGGCGACGTCAGCAACCGGGCTTGCGCGATGGTTGAAGCGGCGCTCGAGCGAGTCGCGCGGGAAGAAGGCTGGTTTGCCGGCGCGCAGCCGCCGCAAGCCGTTCAGGACTAGCACGCGCACACCGTTTCGGAGGATGTGCCATGTCACATGATGCTTCGACGGACGCGACCGTCAGCGCGCCCGCATTGGACGAAAAGAGCGCGCATCTCGCGGCGCTCCTCGAGCGTGTTTCACGGCGCGACGCGAGAGCGTTCGAGACGCTCTACCGGACGTCCGCGCCGTCGCTTTTCGGCCTCGCCGTGCGCGTGACCCGCACCAGCGAATCCGCGGAAGAAGTGCTGCAGGACGGCTTCATCAAGATCTGGCGCTTCGCAGGCTCATACGATCCCGGCAAGGCCTCGCCGTCTACCTGGATGTCGAGCATCGTGAAGAACCAGGCGCTCGATTACTTGCGGCGCAATCCCTACGGGGGCATATACGTCGAAGAACTGGACGAACGCATTGCCGCGGGCGAGGCCGAGCCGGACCTCTCGCACGAGTTTTCGCTCGACGCCGAGCGCCTGTCGTCCTACCTGGGCCGATTGACGCCGGTTCAGCGGCAGGCGATTGCGCTCGCCTATTTTCGCGGGCAGTCGCAATCGGAAATCGCGCACACGCTGGACGCGCCGATCGGTACGGTCAAAACCTGGATCAGCCGCGGGCTGGAGTCGCTGCGCAGCATGGCCGAGGCTCGCCACGCGCCGCATCGCGGCGGCATCTACTGATACAGGGCAGGATTTGCGGAACGTCTCTTGCTGCAAGGTCTTCTCATTGACCTGACACGGAGGCTTCACGCATGAAACCCTATATCGTCGCGCACATGATGTCCTCGCTCGACGGCCGCAGTTTGACCGACGGCTGGCACCTCGACTATGCGTCCGACCTGTACGAAAACACCGCCGCCACTTTCGAAGCCGACGGTTGGATTTGCGGGCGAGTGACCATGCAGGAAATTTCGCACGGCGAGGACTATCCAAAGGGGCTCGCCAGGGGCCCGGTGCCGCGTACCGATCACTTCGTCGAGCGTAAAGCGGATCAATACGCGATTTCAATCGATCCGCAGGGGCGCGTGGCGTGGAAGAGCAACACCGCGCTCAAGTCGCACGTGATCGAAGTACTGACCGAGCAGGTCTCCGACGACTACCTCGCTTACCTGCAATCGATCGGCGTCTCATACGTGTTCGGTGGCAAGTCCGAGCTCGATCTCGACGCGGTGGTGCAGACACTGGCGCGCGAACTCGGGGTCAAAAAGCTGATCGTGGAGGGCGGCTCGCACGTGAGCGGGGCGTTCGTGAACGCGGGTCTGGTCGACGAAGTGAGCGTGTTGATTCTGCCGCTGGTGGACGGCCGCAGCGAACATCCTTCTTCGTTCGAAGTGGCGATGCAGAAGTGGCAAGCGCCCGCCTATCTGAAACTCACGTCCGTTGAAAAGACGGAACACAACGCTGTCTGGTTGCGCTATACGAAAGCCTGAAAGCGCGCGGCAGAGTGAAATCGAAGTCACTCTGCCGCCGGCCGTTAGCATTATTTTCAGTGCACAGGGATAAGCGGTTATCAGCCTTGCGTGTGTGCGGTCGAGAGCCAGCCGCCGCTCACGCCAATCTCACCGATCTGTTTGGCGACGGCGTCCGCGAGGCGCTTCGCGTCCGCCGACACACCGGCGCGTTGGGTTTCGGTTACGGCATGCAAGCCGCCACCCGCCGCCGCCGAAGTCGCAACACTGCCGGCCGCCGCACCCACACCCGCCGTCTCGACCATGCCCGGCGCCTTGCCGCTGTCCGCGCTGGCATTGAAGGTTTGCACCAGTCGCGGCGCACCGCCCGCGGGCTTATACAGAATCTGCACCGAGCTCGTCACTTCGCTCTTGCCCGCACCGAGGCCGATCAGCATGCGGCGGCGACGGTTGCCCGAGTCGATCGTATCAAAGCTGCCTTGCACAAGCAGCACGTTCTGATCGGCTGGCGCGGGAACGTCGGAGCGGATCGCACGCAGACCCATCGATTGCAATTGATGCACGATTTCGTTGGCGACCTGCTCGCGGACTGCGGCGGCGTCGGCGGCCTGCTTTTGCGCAGCGGACGAACCTTCGAGTTGAGTCTTCACTTTCTGCATCATGCCGCCATCCAGTTTCACCTGGCCGGGGCTGGCGTCGAAAGTGTAGACATAAATGTTGTCCGGCCGCACATGGACCGGCGTGTTCGTCTCGCTTGCATGGTCGATGCTGCCGCTCGCGCAGCCGGTCAGCAGAGCGCCGCAGCAGACCATCGCCATGCAGGCAAAACGGGTGGCATTTCTTTTGAGGAATTTCACTGAAGTCAACATGTTCATCCTGTCGTCGGCACGCGGTGCCGGTATGGTCGAGCCGTTCTTCCGATGATCGGGCAACCGTAGGATCGTTGATCATCGGCGAGTCGTCTCGCACGTGAAGCACCCTTGATCTCATGCGTTCTGTTTCATCCGCACCGGCAGCGAAACGAAGTATGGGCGAGTCACTTCCCGAACTCCATTCAACAATTATTTCGTCCTGTGTCACGGCGGCAAGAGGCGCCGCGCGGGGTTTCGCGCGTTGCGAGCGTTATTGGACGTGGCAGGAAAAGAGGAGTGTGGGGTGAGGATCGACCGCGCCGGCCAGCGGCGTGAAGTCATGCAAGCGCGCGTGCGGCGCCGCGAGTGTCGGGCGTCAGCTCAAGGCGAGTTTGATGATGCAGCCAAGGACAAAAATCAGCAGGAAGGCGGCGACTGCCATGTTCAGCGGATAGCGCATTCTTCACCAGGACACCAGCGTTTGCAGTGCTCATATCCTAATCACCTGACGGAAGATGAACAGTGGCCAAAGAAGCGGCAATGTGGGAAAGCCAACGCAACATGCTGAATGACTGAGCAGCTTGCTGGCGGGAACGCTTCCAGTCGCGGGCCGGATGCAGGAGTTGCCGCACGGCCGCTGACTGACGGAAAAAATGCCCGCGTGCAAAGCGCCGCTCGGCCGGTTATCGGGCCGGCCGTGCAGCGTGGCCGATGCCCTTCAACTCCCGCCGACGGCGCGCGTCCAGGGTGCGCCCGCTGGCGCATTGTTTCCGGATGGCGCATGATTGAAGCGATGTGCCGTCCGACCCCAGAAGCCGCGTGCCTCTATGGGACGCGCGGCGCACGCGAAGCCGCCGGTGCATGCGTCACGGAAACACAACGTGGCAGTGCACCGCCGGCGGGTACTCAACCGTTAAGGAGGATTTCGCATGGACCGACCTGACGCCGCCAATCCGTTTGGCGATTTCACCAAAATGCTGGAGCAGTTCAAGCTCCCCGGCTTCGACGTACCCGCCATCATGGAAGCGCGACGCAAGGACATGGAAGCACTGGTTCAGGCGAATCAGACGGCTTTCCAGGGGATGCAGTCGCTCGCGCAGAAGCAGGCTGACATGTTGCGCACGACCCTGAGCGAATTGCAGTCGCTGACGGGCCAGTTATCGGCCGGCGGCGCCGCGCCTTCGGGCAAGGCGGCCGAGTTGATCCAGCAGAGCCTGCACAAGTCGCTTGCCGATATGCAACAACTGGCGCAAGCGGCCTATCAGACGCAAGCCGAGTCGTATGCGGTGATCGCAAAACGCGTAGAAGAGAATGTCGAGGAGCTTAAGTCGCTCCTGCAGCAGCACAAAAAGTAGCGGGCGCTGCGCGTCGAATCGATCGACTCTGCGGAATCGATCGAGCCAGACGCGTCACGCTCGAACGACCGATGCCGTGGTTGACTTTCGAGTCATCCGCGGCATTTTTTTGTTCTGCGAAGCGCGATGGTGTCGCCGCTTCGTCCTCACGCGACCGGTCTTTTGACGCCTCCTATCGTCAGAGGAAAACGGGCCTTCCAGGCGATTTTTTCAGCGTTCACTTACATCGATCGCACAATGCTGCGCGCATGAATTTTTTTCTGCGCGCGATGCGGGCAATGTGCACTGTCGTTTGCTTTAAACGAGCCGTGCAACGAAAACATGCGCTCGAGCGCCGCCACTTGGTGATCTGGTTCCGAAACATCAAACAGACTCGAACGTTGCCGCGCGGGAGAAAGGTTTAAATCGTTGCGCAAACGATTGCCGCGCCTCACCTCGATGCCTAAAGTTTCGCGCCACCACTCCGTAGACGCATTCACGCAGCACGCAGCTCAACCAGTGTGAATGCAACACCAGCACCACCGGCGAAGCGTGCGCCCCTAGTTTCCCGTTCGTGACCGGCTCGACGCGTGGTCGCGAGCGTTTCACCTCGAAGGAATTCTCTTGAAACCGATGCTCTATTCCCGCATTGCTCGCGCAATGCTCGGGGCAAGCTGCGCGCTGTCGTTTGCCGCGCACGCGACGCTCGGGCAGAACGTAAGCACTGTCGACAGCGATCAATCCCGCTTGCGCGCAGTGGCTCACACGGCGACTACGCAAAGCGCGTATTCGGTCCATCTGATGACGCTGCCGTCCGGCACGCTGGTGCGCGAGTACGTCGCGCCCAACGGCATCGTGTTCGGTGTCGCATGGGAAGGCCCCACGTTGCCGGATCTGAAATCCATGCTGGGGACGTCGTTCGACGCCTACGTCGCCGCCACCGCGACGCGTCGCGGCACGCCGCTCGCTGTCTCCAGCGGCGATCTGGTGGTCTACTCCGGCGGGCATCTTCGCGCGTTCGCCGGCCACGCGTATTTGCCGCCAGCGGTGCCTGCGGGCGTCGATGTCGGCGTCATTCAATAACGGTGCGGATCATGCGTCATATGTCTTCCTTCAGGATCCTGCTGTGCGCGGCGCTGCTTGCACTGCTCGTCAGTGCTTGCGGCGGCGGGGGCGGCGGGTCCAGCAGCACGGCCAGTTCGAGCAGTTCGAACTCGGCCGGTCCCACCGTGATCAACACCGCGCCGTCGTCGCAAGTGCTGGCCGCGAACGCAGTGCGCGTGACGGTTGACTCCGGCGTGAGCGACGTGCCGAACATGCCGTTCGTCAGCATCACGATTTGTGCGCCGGGTACGGCCCAGTGCCAAACCATCGACCACATACTGGTCGATACCGGGTCGTGGGGCGTGCGCATCTTTGCTTCCCAGTTGCCCGCGACAATGACCCTGCCGCAACAGAAGGACGCCGCGGGCAATCAGGTCGCCGAATGCATGCAGTTCTTCGACGGTTACACGTGGGGCGCGGTGAAGCTCGCTGATCTGCAGATTGCCGGTGAAAAAGCCGCCTCGCTGCCGATCCAGGTGATCGACCCGAGCTACGCTTCACTGCCGGCCGATTGCGCGAGCGTCGGCGCATCGCGCAACACGCCGGCCGCGTTGCAGGCCAACGGCATTCTCGGCATCGGCGTGTTCAAGCACGACTGCGGCGCGAACTGCGTGCAGCAGGCGCTGGCCGGCACGTATTACGGCTGCAACGGGACGACATGCACGTCGATTCCGCTTGCCGAAGAACTCCAGGTCGCCAATCCGATTCCGTATTTCGCCACCGACAACAACGGTTCGATGCTGAGCCTGCCGACGGTCTCGGGTGCCGCGCAGTCGGTCACGGGGCAACTGGTGTTCGGCATCGGCACGCAGACCAACAATACGCTGGGCGGCGCGCAGGTGATCGGCGTGAGTCCGTCGAACGGCACCTTTACCACCGTGCAGAACGGCACGACCTATTCGCGCAGCATTCTGGACAGCGGTTCGACCGGGCTGTTCTTTCAGACCAGCTCTTTGCCGGTATGCGCGAGCCCGAATAATTCGTACTACTGCCCGGTGTCGACCGCGCAGATGAGCGCGATGATCCAGGGGGTGAACGGGACCACGAGCGCGGTGAATTTCAGCGTCGGCAACGCTACGACGATTGCGCAGACCTATAGCGGCGATTCGGCGCTGCCGCTGCTGGCGGGCCCGGCGTTCGTCCAGTCCACTATCTTCGATTGGGGTTTGCCGTTCTTCTACGGTCGCAATGTGTATGCCGCCGTCGAGCAGCAGGCGACACCTGGCGGCACGGGGCCGTACGTCGCGTATTGAGTTCGGAAGACAGCTTGTCTGGCCGGCGCTT
>NZ_JARESR010000041.1:0-68012 GCF_046028015.1 Paraburkholderia sp. RL17-383-BIF-A
CGGGGGGGGGGGGGGGCGGGCGCGGGGGGCCGCCGGGGGGGGGGGGGGGGCCCGCGACTCGACGGGTCGCCGGGCAGCCGGCGTTCGACGGAAATGAAGGCGACCGCCTGCTGTACGCGTTCCAGCGCGCCAATCACCGTGCGGGAGTAGGCGTCGAGCAGGGCGTCGTCGGCTAGAGGATTGAGTGTTTCGGGCCCGGGGGCGTCGGATGCGGCGCGCGACAGGTCATCGATGAAGCGTGGGCGGCTTCCCATGGCGATGCTCCGGATAAACGGAATTGCAGATGCGGGGCGTCGCGAAGGTTTTCAAGTGCGCTGGGGCGAGTTGCGCAGGCGCGGCCTGTGAGACACTTTCTGAGCGAGCCGCGAGCCGCGAGCCGCGAGCCGCGAGCCTGCAGTCCGGCCGGCCCAGCCCAATCCAGCCCGCTCGGCACGAGCGCCACGTTCGCCGGCGCGGCATGCACCATGCTGATCACATCGCGAGCCCGCCATACCCAGGAGACAGCCGCCATGAACTCACCCGCCACGTCACCCTCGTCGAACGGGCCCATTGAACCGCGCATCGAATCCATCAGCGCGATCACGCTCGCCACCCGCGATATGCCGCGCGCCGTGCTGTTTTACGAAGCGCTCGGCTTTCCCATGAAATTCGGCGGTCCACAGGAGGCATTTACATCGTTCGCCTTCGGCGGTTCGTATCTGAACCTGATCGTGGATGCGCGCGCGCCGGTCGCCTGGTGGGGCCGCGTGATCATTTATGTCTCCGACGTCGACGCGCTTTATCGCAAAGCGCTGGCGGCGGGCCTCAAGCCGTCGCTGGAGCCGTCCGATGCGCCGTGGGGCGAGCGCTATTTCCACATCACGGATCCGGACGGCCACGAAATCAGCTTCGCGAAACCGTTGCGCTAGCGCCGGATCGCCGCACAAAACTCGCTATCATGGACGTCGAAAGGCGCGGGCCCTACCGGTAACACGGCTGACACTTGCCGCTTCGATAATCGAGCGCGTCCGCGTCGCGCTTCCCGCCGCGCGCCTAACCATTTCCGTTGCCAGGAGAGCCGCAATGAAAGAGCAGGACCCGAGACCTGAAGCCGAATTGATGGCAGAGCGGCAGCGCCGTTTCGAAGAGGACCTGATCGATGCGTACGACGAGGAACTCGAGATGGAGGTCGACGACCGCATCATCGACGGCGCGGAGGGTTTCACACCGGAGCACCGCGAAGCGCGCAAGATGTACTTCCGTGAGCTGTTCCGGCTGCAAGGCGAACTCGTCAAGCTGCAGGACTGGATCGTGCAAACCGGCCACCGCCTCGTGGTCATTTTCGAGGGGCGCGATGCGGCCGGCAAGGGCGGCGCGATCAAACGCATCACGCAACGGCTCAATCCGCGTGTGTGCCGCGTGGCGGCGCTGCCCGCGCCGAACAACCGCGAACGCACGCAATGGTATTTCCAGCGATATGTGTCGCATTTGCCGGCCGGCGGCGAAATGGTGCTGTTCGATCGCAGCTGGTACAACCGCGCGGGCGTCGAACGCGTAATGAATTTTTGCAGCGACGAAGAGTACGAAGAGTTCTTCCGTTCGGTGCCGGAATTCGAAAAAATGCTGGCCCGAAGCGGCGTGCAGATCCTCAAGTACTGGTTTTCGATTACCGACGAGGAACAGGAAATCCGCTTTCAGAACCGCATTCACGACCCGCTGAAACAGTGGAAGCTGAGTCCCATGGACCTGGAAAGCCGCCGCCGCTGGGAGGCCTATACGCAGGCCAAGGAAGTGATGCTGCAACGCTCGCACATTCCCGAAGCACCGTGGTGGGTCGTGCAGGCGGTGGACAAGAAACGCGCCCGCCTGAACTGCATTCATCACTTGCTGAGCCAGGTGCCGTATCACGAGATCGAGCATTCGCGTGTCGAATTGCCCGCGCGCGTCTATCACGACGAATACAGCCGCCAGCCGGTGCCGTCGTCGATGATCGTGCCCGAAGTGTATTGATTCTTCGGCATACGGCGGGGTGAAAAAAAGCGCGGCCAAATGTGAGCCGCGCTTTTTTACGCCGCGGCCGGTTCCGGAACCGGCCGTCGCGCGGAGTTCAGAACACCGCCCGGAAAACCCAGTACAAGCCCGCAGCCAGCGCGATGGAAGCCGGCAACGTCAGCACCCAGGCAAGAACCAGACTGCGCACGGTGCCCCACTGCAGGCCGGAACCGTTGGCCGCCATCGTGCCGGCCACGCCCGAGGACAGCACGTGCGTCGTGGAAACCGGCAGGCCGTATGCGTCGGCGGCGCCGATCGTCAGCATCGCCACCAATTCCGCCGATGCACCCTGTCCGTACGTTAAATGCTGCTTGCCGATCTTTTCGCCGACCGTCACGACAATGCGCTTCCATCCCACCATGGTGCCTAGACCGAGCGCAATCGCCACCGCGACCTTGACCCACGTCGGAATGAACTTGGTGGCGTGATCGGTCTGCGCCTTGAAGTTGTCGATCGCTTTGGCGTCGTCGGGCGCGAAAGCCGGTTGCCTGGCTTTGTCCATCAGGCGGATCGCTTCGGAAGCCACGTACATGTTGTTGCGCACGTTGTCCACGAGGCCTTGCGGCACGGCGGCCATCGATCCCGACGCGCCCACCTGGCCGGCAATGATCTCGGTCAGTTGCTGCAAGGCCGGCAACGTGGCGGGCGTCAGCTGGCGCGTGCGGACATAAGCCTCGACATCGGCGCGTGGATTGGTGGAAGGCGCGGCGCCCTGGGTGTACTTGGCGAGCGTCGCGGAGGTTTGATGCGCGACGGCGAGGAAGGTTTGCGTTTCCGCTGGCGTGACAGCCTTGTTCAGCGCGTAGGCGGTGGGTACCGTGCCGATCAGGATCAGCATGATGAGGCCCATGCCTTTCTGGCCGTCGTTCGAGCCATGCGCGAACGAAACGCCCGTGCAGGTCAGAATCAGCAGGCTGCGGATCCAGAAGGGCGGCGGCTCCTTGCCCTTCGGCTCGGCATACAGCGCCGGAATGCGCACGACGGCCTTCAGGATCAGCAGCAGCAAGCCAGCTGCGAGAAAGCCCACCAGCGGCGAGAACAGCAGCGACTTGCCGACGCCGAGCGCCTGGTTCCAGTCCACGCCGCTCGTGCCGTTGCTGCCGTGTATCAATTGATTCATCAAGCCGACGCCGATAATCGAGCCGATCAGCGTGTGCGAACTCGACGACGGCAGTCCGAAATACCAGGTGCCGAGATTCCAGATGATCGCGGCGATCAGCAGCGCGAAGACCATGGCAAAACCGGCGCTGCTGCCGACCTGCAAGATCAGCTCGACCGGCAGCAACTGCAGAATGCCGAAGGCGACGGCGCCGCTCGACGTGAGCACGCCGAGAAAATTCCATCCGCCCGACCACACCACGGCGATGTTCGGCGCAAGCGAATGCGTGTAGATGACAGTCGCGACCGCGTTCGCCGTATCGTGAAAGCCGTTGACGAATTCGAAGCCGAGCGCGATCAACAGCGCAACACCGAGCAGCAGATAAGGCAGAGCCGAGCTTTCGCGAACGGGCTGTAAGTCATCCATTAAGTGCACGGCGCAATACACGGCGCCGACCAGAATCACGGCGAGAAAGATGATGAGGCCGATACTGCGCCCCTTTCCGCTAGCGGTGCCTGATTGTGGATACGAAAGTTCCGGCATGACGGGAGCCCTGAAGTTTGTCGCGGAACTTCCGATGCTGCGGGGGCGGTGTGTCGCAATGATGACAGTGGCGTGACGCCCGAGGCGCGCAGCCGCTAGACGCGCACCTCGGTGGAACACGGTGTGAAAAATTGTCCGATCGGAATGCTCAGCTGTCCGAAAAGGACTTTGATGGGCGGACGACCAGGAAGCCGATATCACTTCGCCGCCGAGCAGAGCCGTTGCGCCCACAATGAGGATTCGCATGGAACCTGCTCAAACTGACTCGTTTGCTGATTGCGCCAATGCGAAGCGCGAGGCCTTTTCGCCGCGGGACGTCGTGGCGCGTGTTTGAGGCAGGCGCTTCTGGGCCTACCAGCCATTATTCTGGCGTACTGGCCAAGCGCTTACCGACTAGGCCCTTTTTTTGCTAGGCTGTCAGAACGGTGTATTCAGGGATCTTCAATGAAACGCGAGAGCCACAAAGCCGACCCACGCTCCAGCGACAGCGATCCACCCGCTGCTGCGCCTTCCGCGCAAGCGGCCTTCGCCTCGTACGCGGCGCCGCTCGTCGATGAAGCGATCGAACACACCAATGCAGTGCGCGAAGACGCATCACCTGAAGCACTGCACAAACTGCGCGTCTCGCTGCGGCGTTTGCGTTCGTTGTGGTGGGCCTTCGCACCATTGCTCGAAAAAGGCGAGAGCACGCGGCAACGCGCGCTCTACCAATTTCTGGCCACGGCCGCCGGCAAAACGCGCGATTGGGACATTCTGATCGAATTGCTGACGAGCGACGACCGCGGCGCACTCGGCGCCGCCGCCGACCTGGCGCCCAAACTTCAGGGCGCTCGCGGCGGCGCAATGGCGACGAGCCGCGAAACGCTCTCGAATGCCGAAGTCAAACATCTGTTGCGCGAAGCCTTGTCGAGTGCTTCCAAAGAACTGAACACCTCGCATGAACGCATGCCGCTGCGGAAGTTCGCCACTCAACGCGTGGCGACTTCCGAGAATTCCTTGAAAAAACGGATGAAACGCGCGCGTCGGGCGAAGCGATCCAACTACGCTGCCTTTCACAATGTCAGGAAGGCGGGGAAGAAGCTGCGCTATCTGCTCGAGTTTTTCGGGCCGGTCCTGAGCGGCGGGCGCAAACGTACTCTCAAACGCTTGAAGCAGATCCAGAAACGATTCGGTGCGCTGAACGACGTGGTCGCTAGCGAAATGTTGTTGCACGAGAATAGGGCCCTGTTCGACGGCGCCGGCACTGGCGATACCGACGCGGCGCTTCAGTGGCTCAAGAAGGAACGCAAACGGAGGATGCGCGCGGCGGCGGGTTTGCTGCGCAAATTATGATGGCGCGCCCATCGTTGCGCGCTTCTGCGAACGAAATGGCACAGATGGCATCCGCATAACGACCTGGGACGCGCGTCCGCATAAGTGGGACGCATGCGGCTCAAGTGCTTTGACTGCTGCGCGGAGCGAAGCCGCGCAGCGTGATGGCCCCGTGGGCCTCACCGCCTGGCAGCGGCGCGCGTCTGCCGGTGAACAGCTCGTCGGCGGGTGGCAGCGGTTCGACCGGAAAGCCACGCCGCTGCCAGGCGTCGAGGCCGCCCCGGAGTGCGCGAATCCTCGTATAACCGTTGTCCCGCATGCGTTGCGTGATATCGACAGCCGTCGCGCTGTCCGGGCAGATGCAGTAGATCACCGTATCGTGCGCCCGCAGGGCGCCGTCGATCTGCTCCGGCGAGTGCGGATCGAACGCGAGCGCGCCCGGAATGAGTCGCGGCGCTTCGAACGAAAGGGCTTGCGGGCGGGCGTCGAGCACCTTGGGCGGCGCGACGTGGCGCCAGCCGGGAACGGCGGTTTGGGCTGCGGCATCCGCGGCGGCTTGCGCGAAACGGCGGCGCTCGCGGCGCCGTTGCTGCAAACGAAACACGAGATAAATCAGGGCGGCGGCCAGCAGAATGTCGATGACAGTGCCGCCGCGCGCTTTGACAAACTCGAGCAGCATGTGCAGTTGCCGTTCCGCGGCAGCGCCGCCGAGCAACCAGAAATTGGCCCAGGCGAGGACGCCGGCAAGGTCCCAGGCCGCATAGATGCGCGCATCGACAGCGGTCGTGCCCATCAGCGGCGGGGTGATGAGCGCGAGCCCAGGGACGAACTTCGAGATCGACACGAGCGGCACGCCGAAACGCTCGAACAGCGCGCGCGCTTTATTGACCTTCGGATAGACGGCCGGCGAGAGGCGGCCTAACGCGGCGATCAGCTTGCGGCCATACAGGCGGCCGGCCGCGAACCATGCGCCGTCGCCGATCAGCGCGCCGAGTACGGCGGCGGCGAGGATCGGCCAGAAGGACAGCGTACCGGCAGCGATCGCGGAGCCCGCGAAGAGCAGCACGGGAACCGCGGGAATCGGCACGCCGAGTCGCGTCAACAGGACGTTGAGGAACACGACCGCGCCGCCCCAGGTCGATACCGCCGAAGACGGAAATTCTACCAATTGAGAAACTCCTGTTCTTGCGCTTGAATCGGCGTGCTATGCGGCTTTTCTACCGGGATGCAAAGTGTGTACCCGAAGGGCCCGATTGTTGGCTCCGCGCCGACCGTTGTAGCCGCTCGCTCAGGATACTCGATGGATTTGGCGCGGGGCCAGCATTGACGGCATGTCGTGATTCCACGAACCCGATTCATTGACTCACTCTCTCGCTGCAATTTCATTCAAGACCGTCGGCCGACGTACGCCTAATCTTCGTGCTCGTTCCAACTACACAGGACAGCACCATGAACTCGCGGCATGCCGGATACCTGTTTTGCGCGCTGGCCATGATCGGAGTCGGCAGCACGGTGGTGGTCAGTAAATCGATCGCGGCCGGGCTGCCGCCGTTCAGCGCCACCGCGCTGCGTTTCGCGATTGCCTTTCCCCTGTTCGTGCTGGTGATGCGCTGGCGCGGCGTGCGCTGGCCGCGTCTGGACCGGCGCGATACCTTGCTCGTGATCGCCCAGGCAGGGGCGGGCAGCGTCGGCTACACGGTGTTGCTGATCTGCGGGATGAAGCTCGCCTCGGCTGCCGATGCCGGCGTGATTGCCGGCACCTTGCCCGCCGTGTCGGCCGGTGTCGCCATGCTCGCGCTCGGTGAGCGCCCCGGGCCCGCGCTGCTCGGCGCGATCCTGCTGGCGACGGCCGGCGTGCTGGTCTGCACCGTGCATCTCGACGCGTTCCCTGTGCCGCATGCAGCCAGTTCTCTGGCGGGCAACGCGCTCGTGTTCCTTGCGATTGTCTGCGAGGCGTTGTTCATCCTGCTCAATCGCAAGCTGCGCACGGCGGTTGCGCCGTTGCCGCTGTCGGCGTTGATGTGCGGTATCGGCTTCGCGGTCGCGATCGTGCCGGCCTGCTTCGAACGACCGTGGACGTTACCGGTCGATGCCAGTGCACTGGTTGGCGTGCTCTATTACGCGCTGGTGCCGACCGTGGCGGGCTTCGTGCTCTGGTACGCGGGCGCCGCGCGAATCAGCGGCGCGGAAGCGGGGCTGATGACCGCGCTCGTGCCGGTGAGCGCGGTGGCGTTGGCCGCGCTGGTGCTGCGCGAACCCGTCAGCGCGGCGCAATTGGCCGGTGTCGCGTGCGTGCTGGGCGCGGTGTTGTTGGCCACCTTCGGGGTGATGCGCAGAAGGCCCGGCGTGGCATGAGGCGCTGTTGTCGAAGCTGGGCTGTGCCTACGTGTTGGAGACAGCCACCACGCCCGGATTACCGACGATCGACAGAAACTCGCGGCGCGTGGACGGATCCGTGCGAAACGTGCCGAGCATGCGCGAGGTGACCATCGTCACGCCGGCCTTGTGCACGCCGCGAGTCGACATGCATTGATGCGCGGCTTCGAGAATCACGCCGACACCCGCCGGTTGCAACACGTCGTTCAAGGTGTCGGCGATTTGCACCGTCATCTTTTCCTGGATCTGCAGGCGCTTGGCGAACGCATCGACGAGGCGCGCCAGCTTCGAGATGCCGACCACGCGATGCTGCGGTAAATACGCCACGTGCGCGCGCCCGATGATCGGCACCATGTGATGTTCGCAATAGCTCTCGAAACGGATGTCTTTCAGCACGATCATTTCGTCGTAGCCGTCCACTTCGGAGAAGGTGCGGGCAAGGATCTCGCGCGGGTCGACCTGGTAGCCCGCGTAAAACTCCTCGTATGAGCGCACCACGCGCGCGGGCGTATCGAGCAGGCCTTCACGCGCCGGATTGTCGCCGGCCCAGCGCAGCAGCACGCGAACGGCTGCTTCGGCTTCCTCGCGGCTCGGGCGCTCTGCTGCGGCCGTGGGTTTGATCTTCTTTGCCTTGCTGCTGGTCATCCGTCGCTCCTCCGGGATCGCGCGTCGACGCTGTACGGAGCGCGCGGGTTCAATGAGTGCGGCCATTGTTCCATGTTTTTCACCGCGCCGTGGCGATGTCCCTTCTCGTCTCATGCAACATCGCCGCTATCAGTGCGCTGATAGTCCGCCGCTCATTTCGGCCATTCGTCCATCGCGTCGTTGAACAGTTCGGCGACCACGCTGCGCAGCCAGCCTGCGCGCGGATCGTTATGAAACTTGCGATGCCAATGCTGCCGCAGATCGAAATGCGGCAATGGCAGCGGCGGCTCGACCAGCGTGATCGACGCGTGCTCCGACACGTACGCGAAGCCTATCGCGTGCGGCACGGTCGCCAGCAGGTCGGTGCGCGCGAGGATGAACGGCAGGCTCATGAAGTGAGGCGTTTCGAGCACCGCGCAGCGCTTGATGCGCTTCTTCTCCAGGTAGTGTTCGAGCACTTCCTGGCTGCGTCCTTCGGCGCGCACGACCGCATGGGCCGCCGCCACGTATTGCGCGGTGCGTGTGTCCTCCACGTTGTCGAGGCAAGGGATCCGTTTTAGATCCAGGCTCGTTCCAGACATGTTTGCGTGACCCGCGGCGCCGGGCGGGGCGGCGTACTGGATATGAGGATGGAGGTTAGTCGGGCAACCCTGACGCGGGATAGTGCCGCTTGCCCGCTATCGACACGCGAAGCACGCAACAAAACCTGCACAACGCGCGGCAAAACCTATGATTAAGGGGAATTCCCTGCCTTGACAACCTGCCCGAAGGACAACCATAATCGCCTAAACGTTCGCTAAACGAATCCATGTTCATACAACGAACAAATTTGAAGCGAGCTAACCGACGGCGCCAGCCCGCATCCGCACTTGGCGAGCCACCGCCCGCATTGGCCCGGAGACCGTTCCGCGCACGCTCTGCCTGAAACGCAGCCAGCCTCGCGGCACGCAGCGCCCCAAAAGGAAATTCGACATGATCAACAAGATTTTCGAGTCACTTCAGTCGGCCGTCGCCGATGTCCAGGACGGCGCGACCGTCATGATCGGCGGCTTCGGCACGGCCGGCATGCCGTCGGAATTGATCGACGCGCTCATTGAACAGGGCGCGCGCGACCTGACCATCGTCAACAACAATGCCGGTAACGGCGATATCGGCCTCGCGGCGCTGCTCAAGGCCAAGCGCGTGCGCAAGATCATCTGCTCGTTCCCGCGCCAGACCGATTCGTATGTGTTCGACGCGTTGTATCGCGCCGGAGAGATCGAACTGGAACTGGTGCCGCAGGGCAATCTCGCGGAGCGCATTCGTGCGGCAGGCGCGGGTATCGGCGGCTTCTTCACGCCGACCGGTTACGGCACCAAGCTCGCCGAAGGCAAGGAAACGCGCCTGATCGACGGCCGGCACTATGTGCTGGAGTCGCCGCTGCATGCCGACTTCGCTCTGATCAAGGCGTACAAAGGCGATCGCTGGGGTAATCTCACGTATCGCAAGACGGCTCGCAATTTCGGACCGATCATGGCAAGCGCGGCGAAAACCGCGATCGTGCAGGTGTCGCAAGTCGTGCCGCTCGGAGCGCTCGATCCCGAAGTGATCGTCACGCCGGGCATTTTCGTGCAGCGCGTGATCGAAGTGCCGCAAGCGGCGCACGCCCCGCTGCCCAATCCTCACGACGCTGCCGCCTGAACCGGAGACCGACATGAAAAAACTGACCCGCGATGAAATGGCCAAGCGCGTTGCGCTGGATATTCCCGAAGGCGCCTACGTGAACCTCGGCATCGGCGTGCCGACGCTGGTGGCCAACCATCTCGCCGCTGACACGGAAATCTTCCTGCACAGCGAAAACGGTTTGCTCGGCATGGGCCCGGCGCCGGCCAAAGGCGAGGAAGACGACGAACTCATCAACGCCGGCAAGCAGCACGTCACGCTGCTCACGGGCGGCTGCTATTTCCACCATGCGGATTCGTTCGCGATGATGCGCGGCGGCCATCTGGATTTCTGCGTGCTCGGCGCCTTCCAGGTGTCGGCCACGGGCGATCTGGCGAACTGGCACACCGGCGCGCCCGACGCGATTCCCGCTGTTGGCGGCGCGATGGATCTCGCGATCGGCGCCAAGCAGGTCTATGTCATGATGGAGCACCTGACCAAGCAGGGCGAGAGCAAGATCGCCGCCGAATGCAGCTACCCGGTAACCGGTGTGGGTTGCGTCGACCGCATCTATACGGACCTTGCGATGATCGATGTCACGGATCAGGGGCTCGTGGTGCGCGAGATTTTCTCGGATATCGATTTCGATGCACTGCACAAGCTGACCGGCGTGCCGCTGATCGACGGTACGCAAGCCGCAAACGCGGCCTGACGCGCGGCGGCGCTTTTACTTTCGATAATTCGGCCACTCACGCCATCATGCTCGACTCCAGCGCCCGTCTGACGGGCCTTCTTTGCGGCACGCAGCCCATGAACGACATCTGGGCGCCGCGTGCCACGCTGCAACGGATGCTCGACGTGGAAGCGGCGCTCGCGCGCGCGTCAGCCGCGCATAACGTCATCCCACATACGGCGGTGGGCGCCATCGAGGCCGCCTGCCAGGCCGATCAACTCGACGCCGACGCGCTCGCGCGCGACGCCGCGCTCGGCGGCAATCTCGCGATTCCGCTCGTCAAGCAGCTCACCGCGCGCGTCAAGGCGGCCGACGCCGAAGCGTCGAAATACGTGCATTGGGGCGCCACCAGCCAGGACATCATCGACACGGCGACGGTGCTGCAATTGCGCGACACCTTCGATCTGCTCGACGGCAGCCTGCAATCCACCTGTCACGCCGTGGCGAAACTCGCGGCCACCCATCGCGCCACGCCGATGATCGGCCGCACCTGGTTGCAGCAGGCGCTGCCCATTACGCTCGGCCTGAAATTCGCGCAATGGCTCGACGCGCTGCTGCGTCATCGCGAGCGGCTCGATGCGTTGCGCGCCCGCGTGCTGGTGCTGCAATTCGGCGGCGCGGCGGGCACGCTGGCGAGTCTGCGCGATGCCGCGCCGCAAGTGACCCGATCGCTCGCACAGGAACTCGGCCTCGCCGTGCCGACCTTGCCCTGGCACACGCAGCGTGATCGCATTGCCGAAACGGCCTCGCTATTCGGCATGCTGATCGGCACGCTCGGCAAGATCGCGCGCGACATCTCGCTGCAGATGCAAACCGAAATCGACGAACTCGCTGAACCGGCCGCGGCCGGCAAAGGCGGTTCGTCGACCATGCCGCACAAGCGCAACCCGGTCGGCTGCGCGGCGGTGCTGACGGCGGCCACGCGTGCGCCGGGGCTGGTCGCCACGGTGTTCGCGGGCATGGTGCAGGAGCACGAACGCGCGCTCGGCGGCTGGCAAGCCGAGTGGGATGCGTTGCCGGATCTGGCGCGCCTCGCGGGCGGCGCACTCGCCAACATCGAACAGATCGCCGTGGGGCTGAACGTGAACGTGCCGCGGCTCGCCGCCAATCTCGACATCACGCATGGCCTGATTCTCGGCGAAGCGGTCATGCTCGCGCTCGGCGACAGCATCGGCCGGCTCGACGCGCATCATCTGGTGGAGCGCGCGTCGAAAGCCGCGATCCGCGACGGGCAAACCCTTCTCGACGTGCTTGCCGCAGACCCGGCCGTGACCGAACATCTTCCGCTCGAGCGTCTGAAGCAATTGCTCGATCCTGCTCAATATGTCGGCCAGGCGCACGCTTATGTGGACGCCGCGCTGGCACTTCACACCACGCGCTCGCAGCGCGACCATTCCAGGGAGTAACCGGCATGCCTTACGCCGCAGTCAACGGCACCGAGCTTCATTATCGAATCGACGGCGACCGCCACGGCAACGCGCCGTGGATCGTCCTGTCGAATTCGCTCGGCGCCGATCTGTCCATGTGGGCGCCGCAAGTCGCGGCGCTGTCCAAACACTTTCGCGTGCTGCGCTACGACACGCGCGGCCACGGCCATTCGGAAGCGCCAAAAGGCCCCTACACGATCGAGCAACTCACCGGCGACGTGCTCGGCCTGATGGACACGCTGAAGATCGCCCGCGCGAATTTCTGCGGACTGTCGATGGGCGGCCTGACTGGCGTTGCGTTGGCGGCGCGTCACGCGGATCGTATCGAGCGCGTCGTGCTGTGCAATACGGCCGCGCGCATCGGTTCGCCGGAAGTGTGGGTGCCGCGCGCCGCGAAAGCGCGCACCGAAGGCATGGCCGCGCTGGCCGATGCCGTTCTGCCGCGCTGGTTCACGGCGGACTATATCGAGCGCGAGCCGGTGGTGCTGGCCATGATTCGTGACGTGTTCACGCACACCGACAAGGAAGGCTACGCGTCGAATTGCGACGCGATCGACGCCGCCGATCTGCGCCCCGAGGCACCCGGCATCAAGGTGCCCGCGCTGGTGATCAGCGGCACGCACGATCTGGCCGCCACGCCGGCGCAAGGCCGCGAACTGGCGCAGGCGATAGCGGGCGCGCGTTACGTGGAACTGGACGCCTCGCATATTTCGAATATCGAGAAAGCCGACGCTTTCACGAAGACCGTGATCGACTTCCTGACGGAGCAGAAATGAACGACGAAGACCGTTACGAAGCCGGGCTCGGTGTGCGCCGTGCGGTGCTCGGCAGTGCGCACGTCGACCGCTCGCTCGCGAACCGTACTGAACTGACGGAAGAGTTTCAGAATTTCATCACGCGCTATGCGTGGGGCGAAATCTGGACGCGCGACGGTTTGCCGCGCCACACGCGCAGCCTGCTGACCATCGCGATGATGGTCGCGCTCAACCGCAGCGAAGAGCTCGCCCTGCATCTGCGGGCCGCGAAGAATAACGGTGTGACGCGTGAGCAGATCAAGGAAGTGCTGCTGCAAACCGCGATCTATTGCGGTGTGCCGGCGGCGAATTCGGCGTTTCACCTGGCGGACAAATTGTTTCGTGAGGATGATGCCGCGGCCGCGCAGCCGTAAGCAATGCAATCGAGATGACGTGCCAGGCAGCGTGCGAATGCACGCTGCTTCTGAACATCGACGATGTTCGATTTCATCCGGCCTGCAACGGGCTGTGATACGGATACCTGGTATCCGGCGGGCGTTCGACATGAACGCCGCGCACTGCGGGATTCGGTCGCATTCCACTTCCCTCGATTTTTGCAGAAAATTCCTGCACTGAAGTCGAATATTCCCGCAACCGTTTCTGACTTTCTTCTTTGTGCCTCATCATTTTCTAAGGTTTTAGCCGACCCAATTCGTTGACAATACGAATGCTGGTGAACTCTCGGTTATTAATCTTTTGCACATTTTAGATGTGAATTTAACTACTTCAAGATAGTGATATTCGTTCGCGCGAGTTTGGCAAGACCGTAGGATTATTCAAGAGCAATGGAGCAGGCACCGACTGGCGAAATCCCGGCAGGTTCATTCGTCGCCGCATGATTTGCCTCTTCGTTGACCGTTAAATCAGCCGGCGCTGTTCAAGGCGATCTGCCAATATGAGCTTTACCTATAAACACGATGGTCGCGAGGAATCTCATCCTCGTGCTCATTTTCGCGATCTTTTGTTGGTTCCCTGGCAGCAACGCCAGCTTATCGTCGCGCTAACCAGGCGGGATATATTGAGCCGATATCGCGGATCGGTAATGGGACTGGCGTGGTCTATCGTTCAGCCGTTGATCATGCTCGCCATGTACACGGTTGTTTTCGGCACGCTGTTGAAATCGCGCTGGCCAGGAACTGACAATAGTTTTCAGTTCGCGGTGATTCTGTTCGTGGGCCTCATTCTGTTCAATTTCTTCGCCGAGTGCCTGAATAGAGCGCCGACCGTTATCACGACCAACGCGAACTACGTCACGAAGGTCGTCTTTCCTCTTGAAATCCTGCCGTGGATTACCGTCGCCTCGGCGGCATTTCACTTCATGACGAGTCTTGTCGTCTGGGTTGTCTTTGCGCTGTGCGTATACGGAAAGCTTCAATGGACGATCGTCTTTTTGCCGGCGCTCTTCATTCCGCTCGCGTTTGTCGGCGTGGGTGTGGGTTGGCTGTTCGCCGCCACCGGCGTCTACGTGCGTGACCTGACCTATGTCACCACGCTGCTTTCATCCCTGTTGATGTTCCTGTCGCCGGTTTTCTACGCGCTCGATACTTTGACGCCCGCTTTCAGGGCACTCATTCTGGCCAATCCGCTAACTTTCATCATCGAGCAGGCACGAGCGGTCATGATCGCGGGCGAGTTGCCTGACTTTGCGGGGATCGCGATCTATCTGCCATGCAGCATCGCTTTCGCGTGGATCTGTCTGGCCTGGTTCCAGAAGACACGCGAAGGATTCGCGGACGTTCTGTAAAGGCCGATGCTCATGGAAATGAATCAGGTTGGCAAGCCTGAAACCACGATTCAGGTGACAGGTGCCTCGAAGCGTTTCGACATATACGAAACGCCGCTCGACCGTCTCAAGCATATCGTCTTCCCAAAACGCACCGGGTATTCGCGGGAATTCTGGGCGCTTCGGGACGTATCGCTCTCGGTCACACGGGGTGAAACGGTCGGCATCATTGGGCGCAACGGGTCCGGCAAGTCCACGCTCTTGCAGATAATTTGCGGAACACTGCGCCCCACCCAGGGTGACATCGCGATCAACGGTCGCGTGGCGGCGCTGCTCGAATTGGGAGCCGGTTTCAATCTGGAGTTTTCCGGTCGGGAAAACGTCTATCTGAACGCCGCCATGCTGGGAATGACTGCCGACCAGATCGATCGGAAATTCGCCAGCATCGAGCAGTTCGCGGAAATTGGCGATTTCATCGATCAGCCCGTCAAAACTTACTCGAGCGGCATGTATGTGCGCCTCGCGTTTGCCGTGGCCATTCACGTCGACCCGGCGGTCTTGATCATCGACGAAGCCCTTGCCGTGGGCGACGCGCGCTTCCAGGCCAAATGCTTCAACAAGATCAAGGAACTCAAGGAATCAGGCGTCACGATTCTTTTCGTGTCGCATGACGTCGGCTCGGTGCGAACCTTGTGTGAGCGTGCCGTCTGGCTCGATGGTGGGCGGGTTCGGATGGCGGGCAACGCGTTCGCCGTTACCGCGCAATACACGCAGTTCATGTCCGAAGGACTCGGCGAAAGCGAAGCGATCGGAGTGTCCGGTCAGTCGGCAGATAGCGCGGCCGGTGTTGAGGAAGAAGCGAAGCAGAACGATCAGGCCGCTGAAAGCGCGGGGCGGCTCGCCCCAACTGCCAGTGACGAACCGATCAACCATTGGGGAACGCACGTTGGATCGATCGTGTCGGCCCAGGTCCTGAACTCGGCCGGTCGGCGCCAAAGCGTGTTCACGGCATTCGAGCCGATGATCGTCCGCCTGGCGATCCAGATTCCTGAAGGCATCGATCGCCGCGCGCTGAGCGTGGCTTTCTCCATCAAGGATACGAAAGGCACGGATCTGATCGTCCGGACCACTCACGACGAGAAAGGCATTGACTTCGATTTCGAAGGCAGTGAGTTCGACATCGCGTTTCGCCTGAGAAACCAGCTCAACACAGGACGGTATCTGCTCGTGGCGGCCCTCGAAGACCGGTCTGCCGCAGTGCCGCAGTACTACGAGTACATCGAGGGCGCCGGCTATTTCTCTTCCTATGTTGAAAGCGATAGATACGGGCTGTTCCTGCCGGATATCACAGAAGAAATACGCATGGAAGAAACGCCTTCAGACAGGCGGTGACGGTATCAGAAAGAGCAATTGGAATAACGGCGACTCGAGAGGTTGGCCATGGACAGACAAGAAGCGATGCCAAACGTAACGCGGAGACACACCCTCGCATCGGTCACGAAGCGGAGCACTTCGATCTCCGACGCGGATGCTCTCATCACGCAACACGAGCAGATTGCAGAGGAGCAGCGTCTCGCGCGCAGAGACCGGTACACACTGGCGAAGCGGTTGTCGGACGCGCTGTCGGAAATCCATAGTCTCAAGCGCTCGCTGGACGACGTGTCGAGCGAGCTTGTGCGCGAGGTTCGCGAGCGCGAGCGTGTGCAGGGCTCCCTCAGCGAAATTTTCGAAAGCAGTTCGTGGAAGTTGACCGCGCCAATGCGACGGATTGCGAGCGCGGTTTATGCGCTGGCGGCGCGCGGCAAGACGCAGACGCCGGCGGTTGCCGTTGTACCCATGCATGACGTCCTGCCCGTAGCCGGCGGAGACTACGAAGTCCATACACGCGCCCAGGCGACATACTTTGGGAACTACGCGAAGGAACCCTCGAAACAAAGAAGGCACCAGATCAGCCGCCTGCTTACGGCGCATCCGGACCGCCGGGGTGTGGTGCTGTGCCCGGTTGCCTACGATCTTTCGCTCAAGCAGCGTCCCGACCACCTCATGGCCGAGTTCGCAAAGGCGGGCTATCTTTGCGTGATGCTGGAGTACGGCGGTCTTTATCCCGTGATCCAGCCCAAGTCAAACAACCTGTACGTGTCCAACATGGTCGAGGATTTCCTCGGCTATTTTCAGGACGAGCCGGTCACGCTCTATCTTCACTGGCCCGGTTTCAAGTACGTCGCCGAAATCTGCCGTGCCGCATTGACGATTTACGATGTTCTCGATGACCTGACCATCTTCGCGAACTACTCCGACGTCATGCGTTGCGACCATGACGTCTTGCTGCAGATCGCGAATGTCTGCCTGTTCTCGTCGAATCGGCTGTACGAGGCGAACCGCGCGAAGGTCACGAATGCGCTGCTGCTGGAAAACGGGGTTTATCCGGAAGACTTCGTTCACGGCGAGCGCGAGCGATGCGACGTGCCGGCGAAGCTGTACGAGATGGTGGCGAACCGGAAGGTTGTCGGCTACCACGGTGCAATTTCGGAGTTGCTCGATTTTGATTTGCTCGACGAAATCGTGCGACTCGACGGCGTGGTGATGCTGTTCGTCGGTCCTGTCGTCGCTTTCGAGCCGCAATACGGCGTCGAGGTGCAGGAGCGCATGGCGCGTCTGAAGACGTTCGACAATTTCATTCACCTCGGCCCGAAACCGTATGCCGAACTGAAGCACTATCTCGCCTGGATCGATGTCGGTGTTGTGCCGTTCGTTGTCAGCGAGAAAACCGACCCCGTTTCGCCGCTGAAGCTGTTCGAGTATCTGGCCGCCGGGAAACCGGTGATCGGCACGCCGACCCGGACCATCAGGGAATACGAACACGCCATTATCGTCGCCTCGGGAATCGACTTCGTCGACGCAGTAGCGAGCGGCCAGTGGTCCTCCGCGTACACGGAGGCGTCCGCAGAGGTTGCGAACGCGCACGCCTGGCCGGTGCTTCACGCGCCGTTGCTCAGACAGGTCAACGCCGGGAACGTGACGAGGCTGACGGCCGCTTGCGCACGGCGCACGGTGAAGGTGGACATCATCAACGTCAACTTCTACGACTGGAACGGCGAAACCGTCTATAAGGGCGGGGCGGAACGCTACGTCTACGACCTCGCAGTCGTGCTGCATGGCATGGGCTGCGAGGTTCGTCTGTTGCAGAACGCCCGGGAGCCGTTCGAGCGCGATTTCCGAGGCGTCAAGGTAGTCGGGATCAATGCCGCCGACAATCTGGATTTCGACGTGATGTCTGGCAAGTACGCCCAATTCTGCGCGGATGCCGATCTCATTATCGCGTCACCGACTGAACTTGCCGCGTCGCTCGGGAAAAACAAGCGCGTTATCTCGATCAACCACGGCATTCATTGGGACGGAGCCTCCAATAACCTCGCCACATTTGACCGGGGACGCTATGAACCGTTGTTCCGCGCGCTGCGCAACAGCGACCAATGCGTGTGTGTCGATACGAATTTCATCAACTGGGTGCGAACCTATGACTGGGCGCTCGCCAATACACTCACGTACGTCCCGAACTACGTCGATCTCGAGTCTTTCAGGAGCCATCCGAAGAACTTCGAGACAGAGGAGTTATGCGTTCTGCTGCCGCGCCGGCTTTATGAAGCGCGCGGTCTCTATCTGACCATCAACGCGTTCGATCTCCTGTTTTCGCGGCGCCCGGATATCCGCCTGGTCCTGTGCGGTCAGGCGATCGACCACGATGCGCAAGCGGTGAAAGCGTTCATGGCGGGTCATCCGCACAGGGTGACGTGGATCGAATACGACATGGAGGACATGTACAAAGCCTATGTCGACAGCCATATCGTGCTGGTCCCGACCATGTATTCGGAAGGGACGTCCCTGTCCTGTATCGAGGCGCTGGCGACCAATAACGCGGTCATAGCGACGAACGTCGGCGGACTGCCGAACCTGATCGTCGACGGGTACAACGGCAAGCTGATCCGTGCGGACTATATCGAGCTTGCGGCCGCTATCGAAGAACTGGCCGACGATCGAACGAGGCTCGCGAGACTCGCGGCGCACGGACTCGAGTCCTCGGCCGCGTTTGCCAAGCAGGAATGGGAAAAGCGCTGGCGCGAAGTCATCGAAAGCACGCTGACTGTCGACTAGGCATCTTTGCTCCCTATCGCGAACGTCCGCGCATTCGATCGAATGAGCAGACCAACAGGCCTTGTAATGACAGACATCAACTCAAAGCAATACTGGGACCATCGTTTTTCGACGGACTGGGTCTCTGCCGGCGGACATGGCCAAACGCGATTTTTCGCGACGATTGCGGCCACGCTGATGCCGGACTGGTTCAAGGACCTGGTGTTGCGCGAGCAATGGAAGATTTGCGACTGGGGTTGTGCGGAGGGGCAGGGCGTAGATGAACTGAGCAAATGGCTTGGCGTGAACTCGATCACCGGTGTCGATATTTCGGAAGTGGCGATCGAGAAGGCCCGGGCCTCTTTTCCCCGTGGGTGTTTCAAAGCGCAGTCTCTCGACGAGCTAGACGACTACGACGTCATTTTTTCGTCGAATACGCTTGAACATTTCGACCGCCCGTTCGATGTTGTCGCACGGCTTGCGGAGCACACCAGGCGTTTTCTGGTTCTGCTTCTGCCGTTTCAGGAATATGACCGGATCCCCGAGCATTTCTTCACGTTCGACCTGGCCAACATTCCCGTCTGTCCGGTGCCCGGTTTCGCCGCGGTGGCCTGCCGCGTCGTCGACACGTCGAAAATCAATATCAACTACTGGAACGGGAAGCAGATATTGCTCGTCTACGCGCGGCTCTCGGCGCTCGGAGACACTCGGCCCGATCTGCGCAATTTCTTTGTGGGCGACGATACCTACGAGGCGTTCGCGCGAGAGCGCAGTGAAGGCATTGCCCAGATGCACGCCTCAGAGAGGGAGCAGTTCGCGGCACAGCTTGCTCAAACTCATAGCGAGCGTGCTGCGACGACCGCGCGTCTCGAATCGACAGAGAACACGCTGCAGCAAGTATGCGCAGAACTCGACGCAGAGAAGGTAAAGCTGGAGCGCTTGCAAGAGACGCTCTCCGAACGGGATCAAGCACTCGACGAATTGCAGCAAGCGCTCAGCGAGCGGGAGCAGACAGTCCGCGAACTATCACGAGCAATCACCGAACGCGACCAGACAATGGGCGAAGCGAGCCAGGAACGCCGCGCTCTGTCTGCGGAGATTGCTTCGCTTCACGCGTGCATCGAAAAATACAAGATCGACGGCGAACATTGCGCGGCGCTTCTTATCGAAGTCCGAGCGCATGCGGACGCGGTCGAGAGGCAATTGAACACGATGCTGCGCTCGAAGACCTGGCGGCTCAGAAGCGCGATCCGCCGGTTGGTCGGTAGAGCCTGACCGTGCGAAAACACACCATCGACTGCGACTCCCCATCCTTTATCAAGTCCCCATACCGGAAAACGCCGTGAAAAAACGTAAGATCATCGTCACTATCGGAACGCGTCCCGAAGCTGTGAAAATGGCTCCGCTCGTCAAGCGGTTGCAGCGCGAAGACTGGGCGGACTGCCGCGTCCTGGCAACGGCGCAGCATCGCGGCATGCTCGATCAGGTGTTGCGTCTGTTCGAGATCGAAGCCGATATCGACCTCGATATCATGCAACCCAATCAGTCGCTACCCATGCTGACATCGCGGCTCATGGTTCGCCTCGATGATGTCCTTGCCGCCGAACAGCCCGACGTGCTGCTCGCGCAGGGCGATACGACCACTGTACTGACGGCGGCGCTCGCATCCTTTTACCGGCGCGTGCCGGTCGGGCATGTCGAAGCCGGACTGAGAACCGGTGATCTGTCGAATCCGTTTCCGGAAGAAATGAATCGTGTGGTCGCAAGCCGGCTTGCGCGCTGGCATTTCGCACCGACGGAGACCGCGAAACAGAATCTCCTCACAGAAGGTATCGATGCAGCGAGCGTGTTCGTCACCGGCAACACGGTCATCGACGCGTTGCTGGACGTGGCCGCGCGCTGCGATGGTGCAACGCCTTTCAAGGGCGATAGCCGGCTGATTCTAGTGACCTCGCACCGTCGCGAGAATTTTGGCGAGGCGTTTCAGAACATTCTTCGAGCAATCAAATCGATCGCCGATAACAATCCTGACGTTCATGTGCTCTATCCGGTTCACCCGAATCCGAACGTGCGTGAAACGGCCTTCGCCCATCTCGACAACCATCCACGGATCACGCTGTGCGAACCCCTGGATTACCTACCGTTCGTTGCGGCGATGAAGCGGGCCTATCTGATCCTGACCGACTCCGGTGGCGTGCAGGAGGAGGCGCCCGCGCTCGGCAAACCGGTGCTCGTGCTACGGCGCGAGACAGAGCGCCCAGAGGCGGTCGCGCACGAGGTCGTCAAGCTCGTGGGCACCGAATACGCCGACATTGTCTCGAACACGCAACGGCTACTCGACGACCCGGTCGAATACAAGCGTATGGCGCGAGGCGTGTCGCCTTATGGTGACGGTCACGCGTGCGGACGAATCGTAAGCGTATTGAGAGATCACTTTCAGGTGTAGCGCCATCTAGCAGCGGAGCGGTTATGCCTCGCTATTCTGGCTTGCCTCGTTCACCGCGACCGTGAGCGCCGCCGCATCCGGCGGCACGGGCAAACTCGACCTCACCGCGCGCAGCACCGTGTCCTTGATCACCTCGCACCAATGCTCGAGCGCCGCCTTCTCCATGAGCGGCTCGCCCAGAAACGCGCCCAACGTGTACTGATTGGCGTTATAAAAATACCCGAGCGAGGCGATCATCAAATACACATCGCGCGCTTTGACATCGGCACGGAACACCTGCTGTGCCTGCCCCGCGTCCAATAACTTCTGCACCACGGAAATTGCATAGCCGGAAATCTCCTTCAGCTTGAGGGATTTCTTCGCGTGCTTGCCTTGATGCAGATTTTCGCTGGAGAGCAGCGTGACGAACTCGGGATGATCGAGGTAGTACTGCCAGACGAACTCGACCATCTGTTCGAGCCCATGCACCGGGTTGGCCAGATCGAGATCGAGCTTGCTTTCCGCCTCGTTGAACTGCGTGTAGATCGTTTCCAGAACCTCGACGAACAACTGCTCCTTGCTGCCGAAGTAGTAATAAATCATGCGGTCGTGCGAGCGTGCCGCCTTCGAAATACTCTCCACGCGGCCACTCGCATAGCCCTGCTTGGCAAAGACCTTGATGGCCGCTTTCAGAATCTTGGCGCGAGTGTCCTGCGCCTGTTTCGCACGGATGCCGGTAGCGCCCGGTTTGCGGGCGGCGGTGGGACTCATGGCGGTCTCGGATCTCTTGTTAGCGTAGGTTGAACGGCACGCGCCGCAGCCGGCCAGGCACGGGCGCGCCTTCATCATACAGCCCGCATGGACGGTTGCGGGATGCGCTGCGCGATCATTCACTTCGGCGTAGATTGAAGCGTCATTCAGACGGTGATGTGGCGTTGCACCAATCACGCGCATGCCAGTAAATACGTTGCGCAGACTAAATTGATCGAGTAGATTTCTAACGAGTTTGGTGTAGCGGATACTACACGAACGGTGAGTGGCCGCAACATGGAAGTTGGCGGGTCACGCGAAAGTGCCTTCAAACAAGGGCTATTCGTGAGCCGAAGCGGGACCGATTGTAATGTCGTCGTATGCGAACCCCACCATGACAGAACATACGAAGGTCGATTTCGGAGCGGAAAGCGTCGACGGTGAAACCGCTTCGACGCCGGGTCCGACCGTGCTCGAGAAGGCGGCGCCGCGCAGCGAGCGGATGGCGTCGAACAAGATTGAATGCAACGCGTGCCCGGTGCTGTGTCAAATATCAGCAGGGCGCACCGGCGCATGCGACCGTTATGCGAACGCCGACGGCAGGCTGATTCGTGTCGATCCGGTGGTGTTCCTGTCGCGCGCGCCTTTAACAGCCGAAGCGGGCGCAGGCAGCGCGAACGCCTCGATCGAATTTGGTGCGGCTTCCGAAGTGCGGGACCCCGCGGCCGAACAGGCGCTGTTCGTGACCGGCGTCGGCGCATCCTCCACGTATCCCGACTACAAGCCGGCGCCCTTTATCGTTGCTTCGAAACTCGACGACGTCGACATGATCACGGTCGTCACCGAAGGCATTTTCAGCTACTGCAGCTTCAAGGTGAAGATCGACACCGACCGTTTTCTCGGGCCGGAGCAGTCGAACGTGCGTTGCCAGGGCGAGATCGTCGGCCATGTGACGACGGCCGAATACGGTTCGCAGATGCTGAGCCTCGGCGGCGTGCATCATCTGACCGGCGGCAGCAAGAAAGAAGGCCGCCTGACGTGCGACATGATGCTCGCGCTCGGCAACAAGGAGGCGGTGGAACTGAGCATCGACGGCGGCGCGAGTCTGGTGATTCGCGCGGGCGCTGCGCCGATTGTCGACGGTGTCGAGGAGCAGCGCATGCGCGTGGGCTGCGGGTCGGCCACGATCGGCATCTTCGCGAAGCAATGGTTCGGTCATGCCGACGAAGTGGTGGTCGTCGACGATCACATTACCGGCGTGCTGACCGAGCATCAGGCGGGTCGCTGTCTCGGCATGACGCGCTCAGGTCTGAAGATTCGCGGACGCAAGTCGACGCCGGGCCGTTATTTTCAGGTGGCCAATCCCGGCACGGGTTGGGGCGGCACCGACATTCAGGACCCGCTCGCGATTGTCGAAGGCTTCGACCCTGCCGTCGCCAGGCCGGGTATGCGCTTGCTAATGGTATCGACCACCGGCGAGCACGCGCAGTGGTACGAACTCGATCAGGATCTCGTGCCGCGCATCGCGGCGATGCCGGAGGCGGTGCGCCGCACGGTCGAACGGATCGGCGAGAACTGCGAGCCGTCGCTGGCCACCGTGCTGTTTCTCGGCGGCGCGGGCGGCAGCCTGCGGGCGGGTGCCACGGAAAACCCGGTGCTGCTCACGCGCGCGATCAAACAGAAACTGGTCAACGTGACCTGCGGCGGCGCACCGGCTTACGTGTGGCCGGGCGGCGGCATCACGGTGATGGTGGATGTCTCGCGCATGCCCGACCGTTCGTTCGGCACGGTGCCGACACCCGCCATTGTCGCGCCGATCGAATTCACCATGACCTATGACGCGTATCGCGATCTCGGTGGTCATCTCGAAGCGGTGCGCTCACTAGAGAGCATATTGGCCAACGGGCCGGAGCATACGGAAGGCGCGCCGCTCGCGCGCCGAACCCTCGCGCGCAATCCTGACAATCCGTGGCCGCCCGCCATGCCGCCGATGCTCGGCTAACGGTGCCGCCCGCGCCGATCTAAACAACCCAACGCACCTAAAAGACGCAACGCACGTAACGGACACGATGAACCCAACCCGCACCCGACTCGATGCGACCCGCTGGCACTGGCAGCATGGGCCGATCGATCTGATCCTCAGCGCGGAAGGCACGCCTTCGGCGGTGCAGGCCGCGTATGAGGCGTGCTGGGCGCGTTTTGTCGACGTGTTGCCGGAGCTGGTGGGCGAGTTGCCGCGGCTTCGGCAGCCTGTGCCGGCCGACTCGACGTTGAACGGCACAGCGTTGCAAGGCGCGGTTGCCCGTCGCATGTGGTCGGCCTGTCATCCTCACCGGGCGCGCTACATCACGCCGATGGCGGCGGTGGCGGGCAGCGTCGCCGATGAATTGGTCACGGTGTTTGCGCGCGAAGACATCTCGCGCGCATTCATCAACAATGGCGGCGACATTGCGCTTTATCTGACCGAGGGACAGCAATACCGCGTCGGCGTGTTCGCCGACCTCGCATCGTTCTCGCCCGTGCGGCTGTCACGCGATCAGACGCTCGACGCCAACCTGACGCTCGACGCGAACCTGCCGGTACGCGGCATTGCGACGAGCGGCTGGCGCGGCCGCAGCTTCAGCCTCGGCATTGCCGACAGCGTCACCGTGCTCGCGCGCAACGCCGCCGCCGCGGACGCCGCCGCGACGATGATCGCCAACGCCGTCGATCTGGATCACGCGGGGATCCTGCGGCGTCCGGCTTCGTCGTTGAAGGACGATAGCGACCTCGGCGACATGCTCGTCACAGTCGACGTGCCGTCCTTACCACAGCCGCTGATCGATTTCGCGCTGGCGCGTGGCGTCGAAGCCGCCCAGCACTTGCTCGCACAAGGCTTGATTGAAGGCGCCGCGCTATTCCTGCAAGGGCGGGTGCGCGTGGTTGGCATTCAGGACACAGGCGGGTTGCTCACGCAGCGCGCACAGATAAAAACGGAGGCTCCGTGTTCGAAATACGCCGCGTGCTGACGCACGTCGAAGACATCTTCCACGAGTTCGGGCCCGCGCCCGCGCAGCCGCTCAGGCGCGGCGCGATTGCCGCGGTGATGACGAACCCGTTCGCCGGGCGCTACGAAGCGAAAATCGAGCACGCAATGGAAGCGCTCAAGCCGATCGGCTTCGATATGGCGCAGCGGTTGCTGGCGGCGATGGCGGTGCCGCATGCGTCGATTGAAAGTTACGGCAAGGGCGCGATTGTCGGCTCGCGTGGCGAACTGGAGCACGGCGCGTTGTGGCATGTGCCGGGAGGCTATGCGATGCGTGAGTTGCTGGAGAAGAACGGCGTGCCGACCAACGCCATCGTGCCGTCGACCAAGAAGGTCGGCGCGCCGTCCACCGCGCTCGACGTGCCGCTCACGCATGTCAATGCAAGCTACGTGCGCAGCCATTTCGACGCGATCGAAGTGCGCGTGCCCGGCGCGCCCGCAGCGGACGAACTGGTGTATATCCTCGTGATGAGCACGGGGCAGCGCGTGCACGCGCGGGTGGGCGGCCTCGCGAAAGAGGCGATCGTGGGCAAGGACGGTTTGCGCTGAGCGCGCCTCGCTGGCGCACGGAAAATAACGCAGAGCAGGCATCGGAACTCGGAGAGCGAAATGGCAATCAAGCTTCGCAAGCTGGTCGTGCAAGTGGATGAAACACGCATTGAAATGGGCCAGGCCGTCGAGCCGCCGGCGCGTCGAGCCGTTGCAATCGCGGTGATCGATAACCCTTATGCCGGCCGCTACGAAGCCAAACTCGACGCGCTGATCGAAGCGGGCGAGGAGTTGGGCGCGTTGCTCGGCAACAAGTGTGTCGAAGCGCTCGGCATCGCGCCGGGCGACGCGCAAAGCTATGGCAAGGCTGCTATCGTCGGCGAGGCGGGCGAACTGGAGCATGCCGCCGCGATCCTGCATCCGAAGCTCGGCGCGCCGCTGCGCGCGGCGGTGGAGAAGGGCGCGGCACTGGTGCCGTCGGCAAAGAAGATGGGCACGCTCGGCACCGCGATCGACGTGCCGCTCGGCCACAAAGACGCCGCCTTCGTGCGCAGTCATTTCGATGCCATCGAAGCGCGCGTGTCGGACGCGCCGCGTGCGAACGAAATTGTCGTCGCTGTCGCGGTAACGGCGTCAGGCCGGCCGCTGCCGCGCATCGGCGGGTTGCAGGTGAGCGAGATCAAAGGCGAAGACGGTCTGCGCTGAGTTTGCATTCGTTTATTTCGCTGTTACTGTCCTGCCGTTGACGCGTGCGTGCATGGTGCCGCACGCGCTGCAACGTCTGCTGATCGTGTCGAATGCGCGAGGCCGCGCACTCGCCGTTCAGCAAGCTGCCGAGGGTCGCGATGTTTTCGAATTTGCTGGTACAGCTGGTCAACGGACTCGCCGACGCGTCGACGCTGTTTCTCGTCGCCGCCGGTTTGTCGCTGATCTTCGGCGTGACACGTATCGTCAACTTCGCGCACGGCTCGTTCTATATGTTCGGCATCTATGTCGCGTATAGCATCGCGAGCCGTTTCGGGCACACGGCGGTCGGCTTCTGGCTGTCGGTGCTGGCTGCGGCGCTGGTGGTCGCGGTGCTGGGCGCGCTGGTCGAGATGGTGGTTCTGCGCCGCATCTACCAGGCGCCCGAGCTGTTTCATCTGCTCGCCACGTTCGCGCTGGTGCTGATCTTTCGCGATGCCGCGCTGTGGCTGTGGGGCCCGGAAGACCTGTTCGGTCCACGTGCGCCGCATCTGGCGGGCGCGGTCGATTTCCTCGGCCATCCGCTGCCTACCTACGACATTGCCTTGATCGTGATCGGTCCCGTGGTGTTGCTGCTGCTCTGGTACGCGTTGACACGCACGCGCTGGGGCACGCTGGTGCGCGCCGCCACGCAGGATCGCGAGATGCTTGGCGCGCTCGGCATCAATCAGGCGTGGCTGTTTACCGGTGTGTTTTTCGTCGGCGCGTTTCTCGCCGGGTTGGGCGGTGCCCTGCAAGGGCCGCGCATGTCGGCGAATCTGTCGCTGGATCTGGAGACGATCGGCAACGCTTTCGTGGTGGTGGTGGTCGGCGGCATGGGTTCGATTCCGGGGGCGTTCATTGCCGCGCTGATCATCGCGGAGATCAAGGCGCTGTGCATCGGCATCGGCCACGTGACGATCTTCGGCGTCGGTCTGTCGCTGAGCCGCTTCACGCTGGTGGCTGAATTCGTCGTGATGGCGGTCGTGCTGGTGGTGCGTCCGTGGGGTCTGCTCGGCCGCGCGAGCGCCGCGGTTCGTGGCATGGCGGCGCCGGAAACGCCTTTGCGTCCGGCGGGCAAACGGCTCAAATGGCTGGCCGCCATCGCGTTGCTGGTTCTCGTGCTGGCGCCGCTCGCGGCCAACGCATTTCCGTACATGCCCGTATTGCTGGTCGAGATCCTGATCGCCGTGCTGTTCGCGACCAGTCTGCATTTCATCATGGGACCGGGCGGCATGCATTCGTTCGGCCACGCCGCCTACTTCGGACTGGGCGCATACGGCGCCGCGCTATTCCTCAAAGTATTGAATTTGCCGATGGAAGCCGCGTTGCTGCTCGGCCCGCTATTGGCGGTGGCCGGCGCGCTGGTGTTCGGCTGGTTCTGCGTGCGCCTCTCCGGCGTCTATCTCGCGATGCTGACGCTCGCGTTCGCGCAGATCGTCTGGTCGGTCGTATTCCAGTGGGACGACGTGACGGGCGGCAGCAACGGCATTCTCGGTTTGTGGCCGTCGAACTGGTTGTCGTCGCCGGTGGCCTTTTACTACGTGACGCTCGCCTGCGCCGTGGTCGGCGTGTGGCTGTTGCGCAAGATGTTGTTCTCGCCGCTGGGTTACGCCATGCGGGCCTCGCGTGACTCCGTGCTGCGCGCCGAGGCGATCGGCATCGACGTGAAACGCGTGCAATGGGCCGCGTTCGTGATCGCGTCGCTGTTCTGCGGACTCGCCGGATCGCTCTATGCATTCTCGAAGGGCACGATTTCGCCGGAAGTGATCAGCGTGAGCCGTTCGGTGGACGGCCTCGTGATGGTGCTGCTCGGCGGCTTGCAGACACTCACCGGGCCGATTGTGGGCGCGGCCGTGTTCACGTGGCTGCAGGACACCGTCGCGCGGCAAACCGACTACTGGCAGGCGCTGCTGGGCTTCGCGATCCTGCTGTTGGTGATCGCGTTTCCGCAGGGGATCGTCGGCTTCATTCGCGAGCGTTTCGGCGACGATACCGCCGACCCGGCTGAAAAGAGCGCCGTCCCGCCTGCTCAGCGCGCGGCGATCAAGGAGGGGCTATGAGCTTGCTGCGCGTCAGCGGTCTCTCCAAATCGTTCGGCGGCCTCAAGGCGGTCGACAATGTTTCTTTCGATCTCGAAGCGGGTCAATTGCTGGCCCTGCTCGGGCCGAACGGTGCGGGCAAGTCCACCTGTTTCAACATGGTCAACGGGCAGTTGACGCCTTCGTCCGGATCGATTCGTCTCGACGGTCATGAACTGGTCGGCATGCGTCCGCGCGACATCTGGCGGCTGGGCGTGGGGCGCACGTTTCAGATTGCCGCGACCTTCAACTCCATGACCGTGATCGAGAATGTGCAGATGGCGCTGGTCTCGCGCGAACGCCAGACCTTCGGGCTATGGAAGCCCACCCGCTCGCGCTACGCCGACGAAGCCCTCGCGCTGCTCGACCAGGTCGGCATGGCCGCGGACGCGAACCGCGCGTGCGGCGTGCTCGCTTATGGCGATGTGAAGCGTGTGGAACTCGCGATTGCGCTGGCCAATCGCCCCAAGCTGCTGCTGATGGATGAACCCACCGCCGGCATGGCGCCGAAGGAGCGCAACGAGCTGATGGCGCTGACCAAACGTCTCGTCACCGAACACCAGATCGGCGTGCTGTTCACCGAGCACAGCATGGACGTCGTATTCGCCTACGCCGATCGCATGATCGTGCTCGCGCGCGGCAAGCTGATTGCCGAAGGCGACGCCGAGACGATCCGCAACGACCCACGCGTGCAGGAAGTCTATTTCGGCACCGGCAAGACCTTCCAGCCGCACGCACCGCTGCACGACGCAGCCGGCGGCCATCAAGGCCAGGGAGCATTGCAATGAGCGAGCCGATGCTGAAAGTCTCCGGCCTCAACGCGTTCTATGGCCGCGCACATATTCTGTTCGACGTCGGCCTCGAAGTCGGCCGCGGCGAAGTCGTGGCGCTAATGGGCCGCAACGGCGCGGGCAAATCGACCACGATGAAAGCGGTGATGGGCCTGCTGCCGCGCCGGCACGGCGAAGTGAGTTTTCGCGGCCACAACATCACGGCGTTGCCGCCGTACAAGATCGCGCGCATGGGCATGGGCTTCGTGCCCGAGGATCGTCGCGTGTTCGCGGATCTGACCGTGATGGAGAACCTCGACACCGGCCGTCAGCCGCCGCGCGAAGGTGCACCGCAATGGACGCCGGAAAAACTGTTCCGCCTCTTTCCCAATCTCGGCGAAATGCCGCAACGTCCGGGCGGCCAGATGAGCGGCGGCGAGCAGCAGATGCTCACCGTGTCGCGCACCCTGATGGGCAATCCGTATCTGGTGCTGCTCGACGAACCGTCCGAAGGCGTGGCGCCGGTGATCGTCGAACAGATGGCGAACATGATTCTCGAACTCAAGCGCGAAGGGCTGTCGATCCTGTTGTCCGAACAGAACCTGCACTTCGCCGAGCTCGTCAGTGACCGCGCGTACGTGCTCGAAAAAGGGCAGATCCGCTTTAGCGGCACGATCGGCGAACTCGCGCAGAACGAAACAGTGAGGCGCGCTTATCTGAGCGTGTGATTCCATCGGCGCGTGCGAATCACACGCGGTCGCACTTCGCGGGCGCCGGACAGTCGTTGCGAAAGGAGAAGCAGATGGCAGCAGAGACGTTGACAGGCTTGTCGGGCAAGGTTGCGGTGACGAACATCGGTCTGCTGTTATCCGGCGATATCGATCAGCCGATTCTCGACGCGAACACGCTGGTGATCGACGACGGCGTGATCGTCGCGGTCGGCCGCGAAAAGGACTGCGATCTCGAAGGCGCGCGCACGACGGTCGATTGCAAAGGCACGACGGTCGCGCCAGGTCTGATCGACTCGCATGTGCATCCCGTTTTCGGCGACTGGACGCCGCGCCAGAATCAGATGGGCTGGATCGAATCAAATCTGAACGGCGGCGTGACCACGATGATTTCCGCCGGCGAAGTGCATTTGCCCGGCCGCCCGAAAGACGTGCTCGGCGTGAAGGCGCTCGCCATTACCGCACAACGTTCGTTCGAGGGCATGCGCGGCGCGGGTGTCGGCGGCGGCGTCAAGGTGATGGCGGGCGCACCGGTGATCGAGAAGGGCATGGTCGAGGAGGACTTCAAGGAGCTTTCGGAAGCGGGCGTCAAGCTGCTCGGCGAAGTCGGCCTGGGCAGTGTGAAGGGCGGCGAAGAAGCCGCGCAGATGGTGGCGTGGGCGCGCAAGTACGGCATTCAGAGCACGATTCACACGGGCGGTCCGTCGATTCCCGGCTCGGGCCTGATCGATCGCGACGTGGTGCTCGCCGCCGACGCGGACGTGATCGGCCACATCAACGGCGGGCATACGTCGCTGTCTTACCGGCATGTCTGCGATCTGTGCGAGCAGTCGAGCCGCGCGCTGGAAATTGTCCACAACGGCAATGAACGGATCGCCTTGCTGACCGCGCGTCATGCGATCGAATTGAAGTGCCCGCACCGGATCATTCTCGGCACGGATAGTCCCGCCGGTTCCGGCGTGCAACCGCTCGGCATTTTGCGGATGATCGCGCTGATCTCAAGCCTTGCCGACGTGCCCGCGGAAATCGCCTTCTGCTTCGCGACGGGCAACACCGCGCGTCAACGTAATCTGCGCCAGGGGCTAATCGAAGTGGGCCGTCCCGCCGACCTCGTGTTCATGGACCGCGCGCAACACACGGCCGCCGATACGCTGCTCGAAAGCGTGCAGCTCGGCGATATTCCGGGCGTGGGCATGGTGATGATCGACGGGCTGATTCGCTGCCGGCGCAGCCGCAATACGCCACCGGCCACCGAAGTGCCGGTGGTGCTGTGAACGCCGATCGTACGGCTCGCGCAGCGGGGCTGGCACGCTCATGAACCGCCCCGCGCCTCTTACGCTGAAGGTGAACGGCGCGACGCATCTCGTCAGCGCCGCGGCCGACACGCCGCTGCTCTATCTGCTGCGTAACGACCTCGCGCTGAACGGTCCGAAATTCGGCTGCGGTCTCGGCGAATGCGGCGCGTGCACGGTCCTGCTCGACGGCATGCCGACGCGCGCGTGCGTCACCACGGCAAAGGTCGCGTTGGGCCGCGAGATCACCACGCTCGAAGGACTCGGTACGCGCGCCGCGCTGCATCCGGTGCAGCAGGCGTTTATCGAAGAGCAGGCCGCGCAGTGCGGCTATTGCCTGAACGGCATGATCATGACGGCCAAGGCGCTGCTCGATCGCGATCCGCATCCGAGCGTCGAGACGATCCGGCGCGAGTTGTCGCGCAATCTGTGCCGTTGCGGCACGCATGTCGAGATCGTGCGCGCGGTGCAGCGCGCCGCTGAATTGCTCGCGGCGCAATCCGCCGTGCATGAAGGAGCGCGTGCATGACCGGCCCGGACTTCAGCGTCGATCGACGCGCCGCGCCACCTTCGCGACAACAGCTCTATGACGCGCAGAGCGTGCTGATCGTCACGCGGCCGCCGCAGGCGCCGGTCAAGCCGGCAATCGGTCAGCCGGGCTCGCGTTCGTCGTTCGTGCCGACCGAGGCGGACCTGTTCCTCGTGGTGCGCGACGACGGCAGCGTGGTCGCGTTCAACGGTCACGTCGATCTCGGCACCGGCATCGGCACGGCGCTCGCGCAGATCGTCGCGGAAGAACTGGATGTGCCGTTGACACGCGTGTCGATCGTGCTCGGCCATACGCGTGAAGCGCCGAATCAGGGGCCGACGATCGCCAGCGCGACGATCCAGATATCGGCGGTGCCATTGAGACACGCCGCGGCGCAGGCGCGGCAATTTCTGCTGGCTGAGGCGGCGGCGCGGTTCAGCGTGAGCGTCGAGCAACTCGACGTGCGTGACGGTGTGGTTTTTCGGCGCGACGGCGATACTGCCGCGAAAGGCATCGGCTACGGCGATCTGGTGAGCGGGAAGCGTGTCGAACTGAAGCTCGATACGAACGCGCCGCTAAAGTCGCCGGACACCTACAGAATCGTCGGCAAGAGTGCGCCGCGCGTCGATATTCCCGCGAAGGCCACCGGCGAATTGAGTTTCGTGCATGACGTACGCGTGCCGGGCATGTTGCACGGTCGAGTGGTGCGTCCGCCCTATGCCGGTGTCGCGCAGGGCGACTTCATGGGCAACAGCCTGCTGCGCGTGGATGAAGATTCCGTTAGCGATTTGCCCGGTATCGTGAAGGTCGTCGTGATTCGCGACTTCGTCGGTATCGTGGCGGAGCGTGAGGAAATCGCGCAGCAGGCCGTGAAGCGGCTGCGCGTGCAATGGAAAGCGGTTGAAGGCCTGCCAGCGCTCGAAACCAGCGAGGACGTGGAAGCGGCCTTGCGCGCGAATCCGGCCAAACGGCGCGATCTGGTGATCGAGGGCGACGTCGATGCAGCGCTGGCGCAAGAGTCCGATCGCAAGCTGGAACGCACTTACGTGTGGCCGTTTCAGATGCACGCATCGATCGGACCTTCGTGCGCGGTGGCCGATTATCGCGAGGGCGCGTTGAAGGTCTGGTCGGGTACGCAGAATCCGCATTCGCTGCGCGCCGATCTCGCGTTGCTGATGAGCATGGACGAAGCGCACATCGAGATCGTGCGGATGGATGCGGCCGGCTGCTACGGCCGCAATTGCGCGGACGATGTCGCCGCCGACGCCGCGCTGCTCTCGCGCGCCGCCGGCAGTCCGGTGCGCGTGCAACTTTCGCGCGAAGACGAGCATGCGTGGGAGCCGAAAGGCGCCGCGCAATTGATGGACGTGCGCGGCGCGTCGAATGCCGGGGGCGAACTGGCCGCATACGACTTTGCGACGCGCTATCCGTCCAACGATGCGCCGACACTGGCGCTGCTCCTGACCGGCACGATCGCCGCGCAGCCGCAGGTGTTCGAAATGGGCGACCGCACGGCCGTGCCGCCGTACGATTACCGCACCATGCGTATCGTTTGCGACGACACGCCGCCGATCGTGCGCGCGTCGTGGTTGCGCGGCGTGTCCGCGTTGCCGAACACGTTCGCGCACGAGTCGTTCATCGACGAACTGGCGGCGCAGGCGAGCGTCGATCCGGTCGAGTTTCGTCTGAAGCACCTGCGCGATCCACGCGCGATCGAGCTGGTCAAAGCTGTCGCGGAGAAAGCCGGGTGGGAGCCGCGTAGCGCCGAACTCAAAGAGGATGAGGGCGACATCGCACGCGGGCGGGGTTTCGCTTATGCCCGCTACGTGCATAGCAAATTTCCCGGCTTCGGCGCGGCGTGGTCCGCGTGGGTGGCCGATGTGGAAGTCAATCGCAAGAGCGGCGAGCTGGCGGTGACGCGCGTGGTGGTCGGCCAGGATACCGGCACGATGGTGAATCCCGACGGCGTGCGTCATCAGATACACGGCAACGTGATTCAGGCGACGAGCCGCGCGCTGAAAGAACGTGTGACGTTCGGCGAGAATGCGGTGACGAGCCAGGAGTGGGGCGCGTATCCGATTCTGACCTTCCGCGAAGTGCCCGTGATCGACGTGGTGATGATGCCGCGCCACGGCGAGCCGCCGATGGGCGCGGGCGAATCCGCGTCGCTGCCTGGCGCGGCTGCGATCGCCAATGCGCTCTTCGATGCCACGGGCGTGCGTTTTCGCCGGCCGCCTTTCACACCGGAGACGATCCGCGCTGCGCTTGCCGATGCGCAAGCCGAAGATAAGGCGGCACGCAGGAAGAAGCGCTGGCGATTGGGTTTTTTAGGCACTTTCGCGGCGGGCGCAGTGGGATGGCTCGGCACATTTTCGCTCGCGCCGCACGCGGTCGCACCGATCACGCCGCCACTGGCGAGTGCGTTTCCGGCCGATCTCGTGGCGCGCGGCAAACTGCTGGCGTCGCTCGGCAATTGCGCGGTCTGCCATACCGCGCACAACGGCGTGCCGAACGCCGGCGGCAAACCGCTCGATACGCCCTTCGGCACCGTGTACAGCACCAACATCACGCCGGACGGCCTGACCGGCATCGGCAACTGGTCGCTCGAAGCGTTCATGCGGGCGATGCGGCAAGGCATCAGCCGCGATGGACACCGTCTCTATCCGGTCTTCCCGTACACCTCGTTCCAGAACACTTCCGACGACGATCTGAAAGCGCTCTACGCCTACCTGATGGCGCAAACGCCAGTGCGCTCGCGCCCGCCGGAAACGAAGCTGGCGTATCCGTTCAGCGTGCGTCCGCTCATGGCCGCATGGAACGGACTCTTTCTCGGACGCACGGCTTTCGCCGCCAGCGCGACGCAAAGCGCGCAATGGAATCGCGGCGCGTATCTGGTGAATGGGCTCGGCCATTGCAGCGCGTGTCATACGCCGCGCAATGCATTCGGCGCCGAGAAAGCCGGCGCGGCATTCATGGGCGGCGGTGTCGCCGAAGGCTGGGAAGCGCCTGCGTTGTCGACGCTTTCGAACGCGCCCGTGCCCTGGAGCGAGGACGAACTGTTCAGCTATTTGCGCTCCGGCCACGCGCCGCTGCACGGCGTCGCGGCGGGGCCGATGGCGCCTGTGGTCGGCGATCTGGCGGCGCTGCCCGACAGCGATATTCGCGCAATGGCCACCTATCTCAGTTCGCTCAGCCCGGTGGAACCGAACGCGGATCCGGTCGCGGTCGCACGCCAGGTTGAACAGGCGAGCGCGATCTCAGGCGCGCCGGCCGGCCTCGGCGCGCGACTCTTCGACGGCGCGTGCGCCGCCTGTCATCACACCGGTAGCGGGCCGCAATTGTTCGGCGCGCATCCATCGCTCGCGCTCAACACGAATCTGCACAGCGCGACGCCTGATAACCTGATTCGCGTGATTCTCGACGGCATCGGCTCGCCTGCGCGTCCCGAACTCGGTACGATGCCGGCTTACCGAGACAGTTTCAACGACGCCCAGGTGGCCGAACTCGTGTCGTACCTGCGTCAGCAATTCGCCGGTGGCAAGCCGGCCTGGCAGAACGTCACGGCGAGCGTCGCCCGGATTCGCGCGACGGCGCGCGTCGATTGAGTCGATGAGCCGATTGGGTCGAGATGCATCGAGATAAATCGCAAGCCGCTCGAACACCTGATAACAACGACCAGCATTCCCGCAATCCTTTTGATAACGGAGAAACGCATGACCACGCGCGCAGGATGGATTTCTCGCCTCATGGTGCCGACCGTACTGTCGTTCGCCGCTTTGAGCGCGAGCGCACAGCAGACCATCAAGATCGGCGAGATCAATAGTTACAAGGCGCAGCCCGCCTTTCTCGGGCCTTACAAGAACGGCTGGAATCTCGCGCTCGACCAGGTGAATGCCGCGGGCGGCGTGCTCGGCAAACAACTCGAGGTGGTATCGCGCGACGACAACGGCAATCCCGGCGACACGATTCGCGTTGCGCAGGAACTGATCGCGCGCGAGCAGGTGCAATTGCTGTTCGGCGGCTTCCTCTCGAACACCGGCCTCGCACTTGCCGACTTCTCGAAGCAGAAGAAGATCTTCTTCCTCGCCGCTGAACCGCTGACCGACAAGATCGTGTGGGCCGACGGCAACAAATACACGTACCGTTTGCGTCCTTCCACATATATGCAGGTGGCGATGCTCGTGCCCGAAGCCGCCAAGCTGAAGAAGAAGCGCTGGGCGCTGGTGTACCCGAACTACGAGTATGGGCAATCGGCGGTGGCGACCTTCAAGAAACTGCTGACGGCGGCGCAGCCCGATGTGCAGTTCGTCGCAGAACAGGCCACGCCGCTCGGCAACGTCGATGCGGGCGCGGTGACGCAGGCGATCGCCGATGCCAAGCCGGACGCGATTTTCAACGTGTTGTTCGGCGCCGACCTCGGCAAGTTCGTGCGTGAGGGCAATACGCGCGGACTCTTCAAGGATCGCAGCGTGGTGTCGCTGCTCACGGGCGAGCCGGATTATCTCGACCCGCTGGGCGCGGAAGCGCCGACCGGCTGGATCGTCACGGGCTACCCGTGGTATTCGATCGATACGGCGGCCAACAAGAAGTTCGTCGACGCCTATCAGGCCAAGTACCACGACTATCCGCGGCTCGGCTCGGTGGTGGGATATTCGGCGTTGATGTCGATTGCCGCGGGGATCAAGAAGGCCGGGTCGGTCGATCCGGATAAGCTCGCCGCCGCGTTCAAGGGCCTCGGCGTGGAGACGCCGTTCGGGCCGATCACCTATCGGGCCCAGGACAATCAGTCCACCATGGGCGCATATGTCGGCGTGACGGGGTTGAAGGACGGCAAGGGCGTGATGACGTCCTACCGGTATATCGATGGCGCGAGCGTTCAGCCGTCGGATGCCGAGGTCAAGAAGTTGCGGCCCGCCGAGTGAGGTCGTGACGCCTGCGGCGCGCGGCGCCGCAGGCGGGTAGCGCGATGCACGACGCTCGAACTTGCGGCCACTCGCGGGTCGAGGTGGCCAGCGACCGCGGCTCTATGCGGCCACCCACGCGCGCGTCAACGCGGCCCCGAACAGGCAGCTCGCGGCGACAAGCGGAGAATCGGAGGACTACTCTTCCGCGTCGTGCTCGATCACGAATCGCTTCAGATAAGCCAGCACGGCGGCTTCGACCGCGCGATGATCCGCGGTGCTTTTGGAGCCTGCATTTTCTTCGTCGCCGAACAGGGTGGAGGGCGCGTTGTGCACGTCCACTTCCTGGCCTTCGCGAAAGACGCGAATTTCATGGACGTCTTCGGCGTATTCGGCGATCCAGTGCACGCCTTCAATATGCGCGCCTGCGCGAACGGTAGGGATCTTCATGGACGTCTCCCGTCGGGCCGGACCACGCGCCAACCCTTGCCAATACCATACGCTGTCCAGCTGAGCGGCGCGAGTTCTGTCCGCCGGTTTCCTGATGTTTCGCCGCGATTCGGCGCATTCCTCGAATTTTTGCCGCCGTTACAGCGCTGTTTCGCAATTCCTTGCGCCGGGACCAATGACGCCGCCTTCATCGCATGAGAGCGCTTCGGCGCGGATTGCCCGGCGCGCCGCGCTGCGGCACACCCGTTGCTGCATGACATGGGCCACAACCAACCGGAGAATGTCATGCCCGAACAGAAAACCCTCAAGCGTGCCCACGCCGACAAGCGCGCGGGCAAGTCGTCGAGTACCCAGGCCGGCGAATTCGTCAAGGAACAGGTCGACAAGGTGCGTGCCGGCAAGCACGGCGTCAGGTCGGCCAAGCAGGCGATTGCGATTGGGCTCTCGGAAGCCCGGCGCGCGGGCGTCGCCGTGAAGTCGCCCAAGAAGGGCGCGGCGAGCGAGTCCACGCGCAAGAAAGCCGCCACGGATAAAGCCGCGGGCCAGCACAAGAGCACCACGAAGAAGAGCGCGGAGTCGACCGCGAAGCGCTCGCGCGCCGCCACCAATGCATTGAAGCGTGAGGGAAGCGCCGGTGCATCGCGCGCGGCGTTGTCGAAGCAGACAAAGGCGGCCGCGGCCAAACGTCCGGCGGCGAGCCGTTCCGCTGCGGCGAAGAAGGCCGCCGCGACGAAAGGTGCTGCGGGCCGTTCTGCGGCGGCCAAGAAGGCGGCCCATACGAGGGCTTCGCGCGCGCACCATTGATAGCGCGCGTTTGCCGATCAGGCGGCGCACACGATGCGCGCCGCCTGATCGAGTGCTGAATTGCTGAATTACTGCACCGTAGCCAGCACGTCGCCCACGGTCTTGAAGATGTGCGCAATCTGCTCTTCATTGATGATGAGCGGCGGCGAGAACGCGAGGATATCGCCCGTAAAGCGCACCAGCACGCCCGCTTCGAAGCATTTGACGAACGCCTCGTAAGCGCGCGCGCCCGGTGCGCCGTCGCGCGATTCGAGCTCCACGCCGGCGATCAGGCCGAGGTTGCGCACGTCCTTCACATGCTTCGCGCCGCGCAGCGAGTGGGCGGCCGCTTCGAACGTCGGCGCGAGCGTCGCGGCGCGTTCGAACAGACCCTCGCTGCGATACAGGTCGAGCGTGGCAATCGCGGCTGCCGTGGCGGCCGGGTGAGCCGAATACGTATAGCCGTGGAACAGTTCGATCGCGCCTTGCGCGCCGCTGTTCACGATCGTGTCGTGGATCGTGCGGCTTGCGGCCACCGCGCCCATCGGGATCGCAGCATTGTTGATCGCCTTCGCCATCGTGATCAGGTCTGGCGTGACGCCGAAGTATTCGCTCGCCGTGACCTTGCCGACGCGGCCAAAACCGGTAATCACTTCGTCGAAAATCAGCAGGATGCCGTGCTTCGTGCAGATCTCGCGCAGCTTTTGCAGATAGCCTTGCGGGGGAATCAGCACGCCCGTCGAGCCGGCCACCGGTTCGACGATCACGGCGGCGATCGTGGATGCATCGTGCAGCGTGACGATGCGCTCCAGTTCTTCGGCGAGATGCGCACCCCAGGCCGGCTGGCCTTTCGAGAACGCGTTCTGTTCGAGGTTATGCGTGTGCGGCAGGTGATCGACTGCGGGCAGCAGCGCGCCCGAGAAGGTCTTGCGGTTCGTGGCGATGCCGCCGACCGAGATGCCGCCAAAGCCCACGCCGTGATAACCGCGCTCGCGGCCGATCAGGCGGGTACGCTGGCCTTCGCCGCGCGAACGGTGGTAGGCCAGCGCGATTTTCAGCGCGGTGTCGACCGATTCCGAACCCGAGTTCGTGAAGAAGATGCGATCCAGACCTTCCGGCATCAGTTCAGCAACTTTCGTGGCCGCTTCGAAGGCGAGCGGGTGGCCCATCTGGAAAGTCGGCGCGAAATCCAGTTTGGAGAGCTGCTGGGTAATCGCAGCGATGATTTCCTCGCGGCCGTGGCCGGCATTCACGCACCACAAACCCGCGCAACCGTCGAGCACTTCACGCCCATCCGAGCTGCGGTAATACATGCCCTTGGCCGATTCCAGCAGGCGCGGCGCGGCCTTGAACTGGCGGTTGGCGGTAAAGGGCATCCAGAAAGACGACAGATCGTCGATGACAGGGCGCGAAGTCATGTGTGTTTCCTCGAAAGTGGATCCCCAGGGAGACTTCCTTTGGGGCGTAGCAAAACTGTAGCGTTCGCGGTTTAATGGCGGCATAAACAGTTGACGCAGTGTGGCGCTAACTGTGTTGGTGGATTCGCACTAACTGTGTCGATGCGCGCCGGACCGGGGGTCGGGCTCCGTCATTCGCCCGTTCAGCCGCCCACCGCGGCCCGTTTTTCGTCCTGACCATGATCGAACTAGAACTCGAGCGCGACCGGCGCGCCGCTCCCACGCTCGTCGAGCAGGTGGTGCAAGGCTTCGCGCGCGCCATCGAGGCGCAGTCGCTGCGCGCCGGCGCGCTGCTGCCGTCGGTGCGCCAACTGGCACAAAGCCACGACCTGAGCACCTTCACGGTCACGGAGGCGTACAACCGGCTCGTTTCGATGGGGCTCGTGGTTGCGCGCCGCGGTTCCGGCTATCGCGTGGCGGCGCGCTCGCAATCCACGCGGGTTGCCGCCACCGACTGGCAGCCGCCGAGCCTCACCGCAACCTGGCTCCTGTCCGACGTGTTCGCCGACCATTCCGTGCCGATCAAGGCGGGCGGCGGGTGGCTGCCGAACGAGTGGATCAACGAAACCGGTTTGCAGCACGCGTTGCGGGCGGTGAGCCGGGTGCCGGCGGCGCGCCTTGGCGACTACGGACATCCGTATGGATTCGCGCCGTTGCGCGAACGGATCGCCGAGCAACTCGACCGGCGCGGCTTGCCCGTGGATGTCGCCAATGTCCTGCTTACGCAAGGCGCGACCCAGGCGCTGGATCTGATCGTACGCACCTTGCTGCGCGCGGGCGACGCCGTGATCGTCGAAGATCCAGGCTATTGCAATCTGCTGCAGATTCTCAAGCTGGCGGGCCTCGAAGTGCATGGCGTTCCGCGCACGCCGGCGGGCGTCGATACGGACGTGCTCGAAGCGCTGGTCGCGCAGCACAAGCCGAAGGCGATCTTCGTCAATACCACGCTGCAGAATCCGACCGGCGCGACCTTCGGCATGTCGGCTGCGTTCCGCTTGCTGCAGATTGCCGAGCGTCAGCGCATGTGGGTGATCGAAGACGACGTGAGCCGCGAACTCGCGCCATCCGGCGCGCCGCTTTTCGCGGCCATGGAAGGCTTACAGCGCGTGCTCTACGTTGGCGGCTTTTCGAAGACCGTGACGCCGGGGCTGCGCTGCGGCTATGTGGTCGCCGAACGCGCGGTACTGCGTGAGCTGGCGCGTACGAAGATGGCGGTGGGTTTGACGTCGTCGGAGGCGATCGAGCGGATCGTCGACAAGGTGTTGCTGGAGGGGCGCTACGCGCGTCACGTGGAAGCCGTCAACGAGCGTCTCAAGCTCGCGCATGCGACCGTTGAGGAGCGGCTCGATTCGCTCGGTCTGGAGCTGTTTCACCGGCCGCGCGCGGGGCTGTTCCTGTGGGCGCGCTTGCCGGTCGACGCGGAGCGGGCCGGCGAAGTGGCGACGGCCGCGCTTTCACACGGCATCTGGCTTGCGCCGGGCTCCTACTTTCGTCCCGACGATGCCCCGAGCGCCTGGTTCCGCTTCAACGCGCCATATTCGACCGACGACGCGTTGTGGCGCTTCATCGAGCGGGTCGGGCAGGGCGCGTTATAGCGGTCGGGTTCACGCGCTCTGGCCGAGCAGCTTCAGCGCGATCGGATACAGCGACAGCACCAGCAGCAGCGCCATGGCCACGTTGAAGACACGCAGCCGCTTCGGGTCCGATAGCACCTGCCGCATGGCGGTGCCGAAACCTGCCCACAGGCAGATGCACGGAAAGCCGATCACGTAGAAGATCACCGCCATGGCGATGGCGTTCATGCTGTAGCTCTCGCTGAGGTGGATCGTCGTGGCGGCGGTCAGCACCATCATCCATGCCTTCGGATTGACCCACTGGAAGGCGATGGCTTCGTAGAACTTCATGGGCCGGCGCTCGCCTTTCTTCACCTTCAACTCACCCGAGGTGCCGATCTTCCACGCGAGGTAGAGCAGGTAAGCGACACTCGCAACTTCGAGCACGGTGTACAGCACGGGAAAGTGGACGAAGGCTTCGCCCAGACCGATGCCGACCGACAGCATCAACAGCACGACGCCGGCGCTGATGCCGGACAGATGCGGCAGCGTGCGGCGAAACCCGAAGTTGACTCCGGAGGCCAGCAACATGGTGTTGTTCGGACCGGGCGTGATCGTGGTGACGAGCGCGAACAGGATGCCGGCGGGCAGCGCACTGAGACTGAGATAAGACATGAAATGCTCCGCTGTCGGACGAAAGGGGATGGGAGCATTCTAGCGATGGTGTCCGGTACAGTACCTGTACGGTTTTTGAGATGGTGTCCGGTACGGGTGGCCGCGATGATGGAGTTTGGGCGATCGCTGTTGTTCAAATGCAATGATAAGTCGTCGCTTATTCGTCAAGTTGATTGCTTAGGCCATCGCCACGTTGGATCGGAAAGATGCTCGGCAAAGTAATCGGACAGCGCCGCCACCTTCGCGGGCCGCGCACGCGCCGACGGCGTGACGAAGTAAAGGCCGCCTCTGGTCAGCGACCAGTCGGTGAGGATCGCTTCGAGTCGGCCATCGGCCAGATACTCGCCGGCGATGAATTCAGGCAGTTCGGCAATCGCCAGGCCGTCGAGCAGCGTGGGCAACAACGCATCGGAATTCGTCACGCGCAGCGGGCCGACGGGCATCACCGGCTCCTCCTCGCCCGCGTCGTTCGTGAAGCGCCAGACATCGCTGCGCGCGCGATACGCGTACGAGAGACATGGCCGATCCACCAGCTCGCGCGGATGCGCGGGCCGCCCTTCGCGCGCCAGATATTCGGGCGACGCCACCACGTATTGCGTCACCGCGCACAGCCGCCGCGCCACCAGCGACGAATCGGGCAACGCGGCAATACGCAACGCGGCGTCGAAGCCATCGGCGACCAGATCGACCGATGCATCCGATAGATGCAGGTCGATCGACACTTCCGGGTACGCGCGGAAGAAGCCCGGCAGCAGCGGCGCGACCCAGCGCAGCCCGAACGACATCGGCACGGCCAGGCGCACCAACCCGCGCGGCTGCACCGACATCTCACGCGCCGCGCTTTCCGCCTCCTCGGCCTGACGATAGATATCGCCAGCCTTCTCGCAGATCGTCCTGCCGAACTCGGTCAGCGACAGCTGCCGCGACGTGCGGTTAAAGAGCCGCGCGCCCAGACGATCTTCAAGGCGGGCCACGCCGCGCGAAACCGTCGCCACCGACACCCCCACCGCGCGGGCCGCAGCCGCGAACGATCCCTCCTCAGCGACCTTCGCGAACATCGCGAGTCCCTCGAAATCCGGCAGCCTCGCCATTTCCCCTCATCTTTGCATTTATGCAACGTTAGATTGCAATCAATTCTATTTAGAAAATACCCGGCCGTCGATATTCTCCTCACATCGCAGCACGCAACACCGAACCAGCCAACACCCACTTCCACTGAACGAACCGAAAGGAGCAAGACCATGGCACGCAAACTCGACAACAAGATCGCACTCGTCACCGGCGCAACCAGCGGCATCGGCCTCGCCGCCGCGCAGCGCTTCGCCGCCGAAGGCGCGCACGTCTACCTCACGGGCCGCCGTCAGGCCGAACTCGACGCCGCCGTGAAAAGCATCCGCGAAGCGGGCGGCCAGGCGAGCGGCGTGCGTGTCGACTCCACGAAACTGAACGAACTCGACGCGCTGTACGCGCAGATCAAGGAAGAACAGGGCCGACTGGACGTGCTGTTCGCCAACGCCGGTGGCGGCTCGATGCTGCCGTTCGGCAACATCACCGAAGAACACTTCGACGACACCTTCAACCGCAACGTGAAGGGCGTGCTGTTCACGGTGCAAAAGGCGCTGCCGCTGCTGGCCAAGGGCGCGTCGGTGATTCTCACGGGTTCGACGGCGGGTAGCGCGGGCACGGCGGCGTTCAGCGTGTACTCGGCTTCGAAGGCTGCGGTGCGCTCGTTCGCACGCAACTGGATCCTCGACCTCAAGGACCGCCAGATCCGCGTGAACACGATCAGCCCGGGGGCGACCCGCACGCCGGGACTGCTCGACCTGGCCGGCGACGACGCCGCCCAGCGCCAGGGTCTCGCCGATTACCTGGCGGCGCAGATCCCGATGGGACGTCTGGGCGAACCGAACGAAATCGCAAGCGCCGCGCTGTTCCTCGCCTCGGATGACGCGAGCTTCGTCAACGGCATCGAACTGTTCGTCGATGGCGGTCAGCAGCAGATCTAAGCGTGGCCCGGCGCATGGATGCGGTTCTACGCGCCCCATGCGCCCGAACGGAGGTTCATCATGATCGAACATCGTCCTTTTCATTCGCTCGGCGCGATCAGGCGCGACTGGCTCGACGCGCGGCTGCATTTCGGCGTGGGCGTGAGCGGGCGCGCCGATCATCCGCCACTGGGCCCGCTTTACGTGTGGAACGACGATGAGTTCGCACCGCGCTCGGGTTTCGGCCTGCATGTGCACCGGGACGTCGAGATCGTGACCTGGGTGCGCTCGGGCGCGATCACGCACGAAGACGACGCGGGCAATTGCGCCCGGCTGGTCGCCGATTCTGTGCAGGTCATAAGCGCGGGCGCGGCGATCTATCACGCTGAGCGCAATGAGGAACATGTGTCCGCGCGGCTACTCCAGATCTGGCTGCGTCCGCGCACGACGGGCGGTACGCCGCGTTGGGCGACGCGCGTCTGTTCGCGTGAATGTCGTGAAGGCTGCTTTATCACACTGGCAAGCGGCAATGAGGATGATGTCCGCGCGGGCGCGCTGCCCATCAATGCCGACGCACGCGTGCGTATCGCGACGCTGCGCGAAGGCATGACAATAAAGCACGAGTTGCCGATGCCCGGCTCAGCGTATCTTGTTGCGGATCACGGGCGGCTCGATGTGGGATTTATCCAGCTCGCTGCGCGCGACGGCGCAGCCGTCCGGGATGAGGCGAAGCTAGATCTGATAGCGCATGACGATACGGATGTGATGATCGTCGAACTTTTGGGCCAAGGCGAATGAGCCTTGTTGTTGTGTGCGACTGTCACCGACCATATCTCGGCCGTTCGAGCCTCCGACCAAAATCGTCAACAATCGAGAACCGAAACCAAAGACAAAAACGAAAACAGAAACGGGCCATGAGTGCCGGGCGGCAGTCCTATGGGATATTCATGTGCGGTCGAGACAAGATGGAAAACGAGCGCCGCTGAGTGGTGGAAATACGTTTGCCTTCGTGAAGCGGGAGATGTCATGCGTAATCTTCAGCGTACCAAATGCGCCAGATCCTTTCGCATGCACGCGCCGCTCCGGGATATTGGTAAAGCAATGATCGATCAGCTCGCCAAACCTATACCTAAGTATCGGTTAGTGAGGCGACACTGACGATTTTTTCAGCGAGGCATCAGTGCCTCTTGAAAGTGTTTCATCGGAAATCGTATAGAGCCCGGCGCCAACCTTCTCTATGCTAAATCGCGCGTAATTGCTCTGTTGCAATTCAATCCGCGAAACAGTCAACACAATTGGAGTCTGGAATGAAGAGGACGATCGCATCAGTCCTTTGTATCGGCTATTTCGCTTTCGGCGTCGCGGCACATGCTGCCGATTCCGGCTACACGCCTCCTGGGCGGATTAGTCGAAAGGACGCGTCGTCGAGAGTCATTGGTCATTCCTTGCGGGAATAGCGGTTAGCACTCCGGCCGCACTTCACCGGATGTCGAATGCCGCGCAAAGTTCGTTCCGCGCGCTCTCACGCTCGAAGAAATTCCCGGCGTGATCGAAGAATTGCGTCGCATTGCGGCGCTTGCGAAACCGCGCGGGCTTCCTGTTCGAGGTGCTCGATGCCATCGGTTCGGTTTGGGACGCTGGCCACATCGCGGTGCGTCTTTCGCCCGGAAGCTCGTACGGCACGATGTCCGATAGCGATCCGCATGCCACGTTCGGCTATGTCGCGCGTCGTCTGGATGCCTATGGTCTCGCGTATCCGCATGCGGTCGAGCCGAGAGTGCGCGGTAACGATGACGTCGCCGCGTCGGCCTCGGCTAGAGACTTGCGTCGCGTCTTCAAAGGCACACTCATCGCGGCGGGTGGCTTTACTGCGGATAGCGCGCAGCGCATCATTGAAGCAGGCGACGCCGATCTCGTCGCGTTCGGGCGCCTGTTTATCTCCAATCCGGATCTGCCGGAGCGACTGCGCGTCGCGGCGCCATTGAACCACTACGACCGCTCGACGTTCTATGGCGACGATGCGCGCGGTTACACCGATTATTCCTTCCATAGTGCAGCGCCGGTTATCCAAGGCGGGAGCGAGCATCGCAACCGGCCCCGCCCCAGGATCGCCTGCCGCGGGGCCGAGTTGTTCCTGCGGATTGCGTTGACAGAGACCGATCGGCAACGGCAATTTCATCGACCAGGTTCTGGCGCGATAGACTTCCAACTGAAAACATCTTAGCCACTATACGGACTTCACGATCCTTCAAGGAAAAGCAGCCACATGGACCGGATGGCAGCAATGGAAACTTATGTCAGTGTCGTGGAGGCAGGTTCATTCTCGGCGGCCGCAAAACGGCTTAGGCTCGGGCAGCCGGCCGTCTCGAAGTCGATCGCGCAACTCGAAGAGCGGCTCGGCGTGCGACTCCTGCTGCGCTCCACACGCGGCCTGACACCCACCGATGCCGGTCAGCGGTTCTACGAGCACGCGCGGCGCGCAATCGAAGAAGTGGATCTTGCTGAACAGGTGGTGCGCGACGCGTCTACCGGACTGTCGGGCGTGCTACGCATCAGCGCCGCGGTGACGTTTGCACGCCTGCACATCCTGCCGGCGCTCAAGACCTTTATGAACCGCCACCCGAATCTGCAGATTGATATCGTGCTGGACGACCGCACCATCGACCTGCTCGAACAAGGCGTGGACGTTGCATTGCGCATGGGCTCTCTCGACGATTCGGCCATGACCGCGCGTCGCATTGGGCGGAGCCGGAGGCTGGTCGTCGGCACGCCCGGCTACTTCGCCGAAGCAGGCGTGCCGAAATCGCCCGCGGATTTGAGCCAGCACCAAGCCGTGGTTTATTCGTTGCGCGGCGGGGGCGAATCCTGGGCGTTCAGCCAGCACGGCAAGGAAGTAGCAGTGGTCGTGTCAGGACGCGTCAGTGTCAGCGCCGCCGAGGGCATCCGCACGACGGTGCTCGGCGGCATGGGTCTCGCGATCGCATCGGAATGGATGTTTTCTCCGGAACTTGCCGATGGTACGGTCAAAGCGGTGCTCACCGACTGGGAATTGCCCCCGATCGACCTTTGGGCGGTATTCCCTGCCGGACGCCTGGTGAGTGCGAAGGCGCGCGCCTTCGTCGCTTTCGTGGAGGAGGTACTGGGCGTCGCGTCTGCCGGCAATGCCGGCACGCCCTCAGAACCCTAGCTTGCCAATCGACGCGCCGCCGTCGACGTACAGCGTCTGACCGGTCATGAAGGCGGCTACGTCAGAGAGCAGAAACGCGATCGTCCCGGCAATTTCACCGGGCTTGCCGAAGCGGCCCATGGGCACTGCCGACATATAGCGCTGCTCGCCCTCGCTTCCCGGTGGGTTGTTCGCGCGGAACAGCTCGGTCTCGGTCGGACCGGGCGCGATGGCATTCACCGTAATGCCCGTGTCGGCTAGTTCCAGCGCCCAGGAACGTGCAAAACTCACCAGCGCCGCTTTCGCCGCTGCATAGGCAGTGCGCTGCGTCATGCCGAGAATCGTCAGGCTGGAAATGTTCACGACCCGTCCCCAGCCCCGGGCCCGCATACCGGGAAGCAACGCCTGAACGGTCTGGACCGCCGGATGGAGGTTCAGCGCGAGGACGTCGTCGAGATCGTCGAGCGCGACCTCACCCAGACGTTGTGGCCTGACCAGCGCAACATTGTTCACCACGCCGTCAAACGAATGCCGGCGCACCAGATCCCGGAGCACGGCGGCGGTTGCATCACGATCGGCGAGATCGACACGGACCAGTTCACCCGGAAAATCGCTTGCTTCACGCGCGAGGCCAACGACACGGTGGCCGTCGCCAATCAGGCGCTCTGTCAGCGCGAGACCGATGCCTTTGGTCGCGCCGGTAATGAGAAAAGTACGCTGTGTCATCAAATGTCCTTTAAGAACAGGAAGGAATCGAAAAGCCGCGGCGGGTTCTCCGGCGCGGCGTAGTGACCGTTTAGCCTTTAGCGCTGAGCAGCAAGGCTCAGGCGTTGGCGGCCGCTTTTTCCAGAACCGGGAACATATGCGACGGGTCGGGACGACGCGTGTAGTCCGGATTGACCTCGGAATACAGCACGATGCCGTCCTGTCCGATGACATAGCGCGCCGGCATCGGCAAGGTCCAACTGGGATCGTTGTTGAACGTCGGCAGATCGTTCTTCAGGTTCCTGTAAAGCTCGACCAGATAGTCGGGCAGCGTGAAACGCAGCCCGAAGTCGGCGCCCGTCTGACCGTTCACGTCGCTCAGCACCGGAAAACCCAGTTCGTTGGTGCGCACCGACTTGCGGCTATTGACCGGCGTCTGCGGTGAGATCGCCACGACGTTCGCGCCATATGTCTGAATCTGCGGCAGCACCTCGTTGATCGCCTGCAATTCGATGTTGCAGTACGGGCACCAGACGCCGCGATAGAACGTCACGACCAGTGGCCCCTTCACGAGCAGCGCTGCGGAAGACACGTCGTTGCCATCGTGATCTTTCAGGTTGAAATGCGGAGCGCGGTCGCCGGCCTTAATGGCTCGGGCAGCCTGCCCGCTCGCAATCAGTTCTGCCGTGGCGCGTTCCATCACCGGATGAATCGCCGGCGGTGCGTTGAACGGCGGCTTGCCCGCCTTGAAGTCGGCCCTGAATGCGTCGAGTTTGTCCTGCAGTGACATGAGTGTTCTCCGTCGAGAGAAATAGAGGAATTGAGGAACCAACGAGCTGGTGGATTCAGGCTACGTTCTGCGCTGCCGCAGTGCGCGCCACTTCGGCCGCACTGATACCTTCGAGCGCCAGGCCGTAGCCGATGCCTTCGTCGATCACGCGACGCAGCCGCTGGGTCAGACCGATGCGGGTGTATTTGGTGGTAAGCGGGGGCTGCTTTGCGATAGTCGCGGCGATGGCATGCGCGCGATCCAGCAGTTGATCCGCAGGCACGATCTCGTTGACCACGCCCAGCGACTTCGCTTCCGCAGCAGCGAGTTTTTGCTGCGTGAGCACGAAGTACCGGCCGCGAATGCTGCCGATCATTTCCGGCCAGAGTAGATGGATACCATCGTTGGGAGCGATGCCAAAGGCGGCATGAGGCATGTCCTGGAACACCGTCTCGGGTGTCGCCACCACGATATCGCACAACAGGACGTATTCCGAATGCAGCAGGACCGGGCCGTTCAGCGCGGCGATCATCGGGACTTCGATGTCCAGGATATTCATCAGGATCTTGCGACCTTCGCGGAAGATCTTGTCATAGCCACGCGGCGTAAAGAAATCAAAACCTTCCGGCGAGATCGCGTCCATGAATGCGTCGCCGCTACCTGTCAGGATGACCACGCGGTTATCTGGGTCTTCGCCGACCTGGTGGAACATGTCGGTGAACTGTTCATGCGTATGGCCATTGAAGACGAGCTTCGCGCCGTCGGTATGGAAACGCACTTCGAGCACGCCGTCCGGCGTACGGGTCAGTTTGGCGTTGGGGTAAGCGTCTTTATAGCGGTCGAACGTGGACATGGCTGCTCCTGGGTGAACTTCGGTATGGCGCTAGACAGGGGCCGCGAGGGGCTCCCCGAGACGGCTTAGGCAGCGACCGGTTTGGTCCACTCGTTACCGGCCATGAAGCCATCGAGTTCGGTGTGGACGATGTGGTTCGTGTAGTTGCTCATCACTTTGGTTGCCACGCCGAGAATGACTTCAAGGACGTTTTGACGGGTGTAGCCGGCGGCCAGGAATGCGTCGACATCTGCGTCAGGGACGAAGCCGCGCTCACGCACTACGAGCGTCGTGAAGCGATGCAGCGCTTCGAGCTTTGCATCCGGCAGCGGCGTTCCGGCGCGCAGCGCTGCGATCACGCCCGCGTCCATCTTGATCATCTTCGCCAGCGTGCTGTGACCGGCCATGCAGTAGTGGCAGTTGTTCTCGAAGTTCGATGTGAGGTAGACGACCTGCTGTTCGTGCGGCGTCAGCGTGCTTTTCGAGAACAGGTCCCACAGCGCCGAGTAACCGGCCAGCAGCGCGGGCGCTTCCGCCATATGCGCCTGAAGGTTGGGGACGAAGCCAAAGGCGCGCATCGTGTCTTCGAGGCTGGCCTTCGAAGCGGCCGGTGCGTTATCGATCGTGTAGGTTTGGAAGTTGCTCATCGTTTTGCTCCTGCTGGTTGACGGTGAGCAAATGATGAAGGTCAGCGTTTTTTCGAAGAAGGCAGGCACCGTCGATAACAGTCATTCCTGGCAGGCATATAGCAATGGTTGAAGTGCTCACGCCTGAGAGGACAGATGGTCTAACGCAACGGGATGGATCGTTTGAATCTGGTCGACGGGTTTTGATCAATCAACTTTGAGGTGGGACCGACCGCTCCAGCTTCAAAGGCGGCCACACAGGTCGCGTGGGAGCAATTGAACGCTCGGGGTCGATGACGGCGGGCCACGACACGGTGTCCGGCAAGCGGTTGTTATGCTCCGCGCACCAAGCCGACGATGCCAGTCTCAACGCTCTCGAAACACTATGCGAAGTGTGTCAAAGTACCAACTCTTACTCGTGAGCGACCCCGCATGACTACATTACCGATTGCCGATCGATGGTTTGAACTCAAGCGCGTCAGTGACGAAATCACGCTACTTTGGGAACCGCACGTCGTGCCGCTGATGCGCTGCAATATCTGGCATGTGCGCGGGCGCGACCGGGACCTGATGATCGACACAGGGATGGGTATCGTCAGTCTGCAGGATGCCGCCAGGCACCTGCTGCAGAAGGACGTAACCGCCGTTGCGACGCATACGCATTCGGATCATGTCGGCGGGCATCACGAGTTTGAACACACGCTGGTTCACGAATTGGAGGCAGAGAACCTGCGCTCGCCGCGCGAGCCAGGCACTCTTCTGGCATCGGTATTGGGCGACGAAGCAATTCGCCGGTATCGCAAAGCAGGTTATCCGTTCGACGGCGATCTGATCACGGCCCTTCCGAGCGCTGATTATTCGATGTCCGACTATCGCGTGCGGGCGGCAACGGTCACGGAAATCGTCAAGGAGGGGAGCATTGTCGATCTCGGCAACCGGCATTTTGAAGTCCTTCATCTGCCCGGTCACTCACCGGGCAGTATCGGCCTATGGGAAGCGGCATCCGGCACCCTGTTCTCGGGCGATGCGATCTACGATGGCCCGCTGCTGGATGAGATAGGTGGCGCTGATATTCCGACTTATGTGCGCACGATGAAGCGCTTGCGTGAATTGCCCGTGCAAGTGGTCCACGCTGGACACGACGGGAGCTTTGGGCGAAAACGACTGGTCGAGTTAGTCGATGCCTATCTGGCTAAACGTACCTGAGCGCTCGCGAATGCGGTCTGCAATGGTGCGGTGCAATCGACAGCCGCGCGGAGGGGATGGCGGGCGCGTTGTCCGTGATTTTTTCGATGCCGCCTGTCCGTCGGCATGCGGCCCGCGCGTCATTGTGATGGCGGCTCGATGTAATTCATCCGCCTAACCCCATGACGGAGGCTCATATGCAATACCTATTGATGATCTATTCGGAAGAAAACCGCTGGAACCAGATGACCGACAGCGAGCGGCAGCAAGGGGTTGCCGCCTATCAGGCGTACACCGAATCGTTGAAAAAAGCGGAGGTGCTGGTGGGCGCCAACCGGCTGCAGCACACGAGGACGGCCACCACGGTGCGGTTCGTCGACGGCAAGCCGCAGGTGCTTGACGGACCGTATTCCGATTCGAAGGAGCAGCTCGCCGGCTACTATCTGATCGACGTGCCCAACCTGGACGCGGCGATCGCGTGGGCATCGCGTTGTCCCGGCGCGGCGCACGGCCTCATGGAAGTGCGCCCGGTCTGGACTGCCCCGTACGACGCGCCATCTGCTGCATGAGTCCGTCCGGCGGCGGCCCTGACGCTGGCGCCGCCGCGCGTGCGATTGCCGAGGCGGTCGCCCGCCGCAGTTACGGCAAGCTGGTCGCGCTGTTGGCGATGCGCACGCGCGACGTCGCGGCGGCCGAGGACGCGCTGGCCGACGCGTTCGCGACCGCGCTCGCGGGCTGGCCGGAGCGCGGCTGCCCAGCGAATCCCGAAGCGTGGTTGATGACGGTTGCGCGCCGCCGGGCGCTCGATGGCGCGCGTCATCGCCGTGTCGGCGACGAAGTGGTGAATCAGCTCGCGATCCTCGCCGACGAGATCGACGAGCGTGAAGCAGGCATGTTGCCCGACCGGCGGCTTGCGCTGCTGTTCGCGTGCACGCACCCTGCGCTCGAGGCCGCGATTCGCACGCCGCTGATGTTGCAGGTGGTGCTGGGGCTCGAAGCAAAGACGATTGCGTCCGCGTTCCTGATGTCGCCCGCCGCGATGAGCAAGCGCCTCGTGCGGGCGAAGAACAAGATCCGCGACGCGGGCATTCCGTTCAGCGTACCCGAGCGCGAGGAGTTGCCCGGCCGGGTCGCTGCGGTGCTCGAAGCGGTCTATGCGGCGTATGCGCAAGGGTGGACCGATCCCGTCGGCGTCGATACCGAGCGGCGCGACCTCGCCGGCGAGGCGCTGTTTCTCGCACACCTGCTCGTCGAACTGCTGCCCGAGGAGCCAGAGACACTCGGTCTGCTCTCGCTGATGCTTTATGCGCAGGCGCGGCGCGATGCGCGACGCGATGCGGCCGGCGACTACGTACCACTGTCGGCCCAGGATCCGGCGACATGGGATGCGCCGATGATCGACGCAGCCAACGCACTGCTGCGGCGCGCGAGCGCATTCAACGCGATCGGACGCTTTCAACTCGAGGCCGCTCTGCAGTCGGCGCACGTCTACCGCTGCCGGACGCATCGCCCGAACTGGGGCGAAATCGTGCAGCTCTACGATGCGCTGCTCGCGATTGCACCGTCGCCCGTGGTCGCGGTGAACCGCGCGCTCGCGCTGGCGGAACGGGACGGCCCGCAGGTGGCGCTCGACGCGCTCGCCCCGTATGCGGACGATCCGCGGCTGGCCGACTACCAGCCGTACTGGGCCGCGCGTGCGGATCTGCTCGCGCGTGCCGGCGCGACGGCCGAAGCGCTCGACGCGTACGATCTCGCGATCGGACTCGAGCGCGATCCGGCCGTGCGCCGGTTCCTGCAGCGCAAGCGCATCGAGCTGTTATCGGCGAGACGTTAGATTAGACGTCGCGTTTGCCGTGCGAGGTTGCAAGCCGCTGCTCGGTCTGGACCGTTCGCATCGGAATTGAGTTGAGTCGATATGAATCCAACGTCCGATTTGTAGAACGGTCGTCGACCGGTTGAATCTGCCGCCAATAACGGTCAGTCGACACCTCCGCCTGAATCGTCGACAATCGGCCGATCTGACCATCCAATATTCATCGATGTCGATCGACGTTCCGGGAACCGAAGGTTATGCCGAGTATGCTGGGGCCTTGGCTAACGATTGGCGCAAGATTTCGTTCCGAGACCTCCACCAACCGGTTCTGCACCTGATACCGACGGCACCTTCGCGCATCCTCGACGTGGGGGCCGGCATGGGCCGCGACGCTGCCGCATTGGCATCGATGGGGCACTCGGTGGTAGCGGTTGAGCCCGTCGACGAATTGCGGGCTGCTGCGATCAACTTCTATCCGGCTTCCAGCGTCGTCTGGCTCGACGACAGCCTTCCAGAACTCCGCCTTGTCCGGGAGCGGGCGCACACGTTCACTGTTGTCATGGTTACTGCAGTATGGATGCACCTCGACGAAGCCCAGCGTCGCCGAGGGATGGACACCCTCTCTGATCTGTTGGACGAGGGCGGCCTCGTCATCATGTCGTTGCGCCACGGGCCGGTCTCTACGGGGCGGCGCATGTTTGACGTCTCCGCTGCGGACACGATCAGGCTTGCCGAAGCCCATAACCTGCAACTTCTGCTCAATGTTTGCAGTGACTCAGTCCAGCAAACAAACAGGAGCATGGGAGTCACCTGGACGCGGCTTGTTTTCCGGAAGTGAGGATCGATGTGGCGGCGACCGCGCGCGGCGATTGTCGGCCATGAAACGACATTCGACACATCAGGCGAAATCGTCGACAATCGGCGACACCGTGGCCGTAGGGTGCCGGCAACTGCGAGCAAATCGTTGGGTCAGGTTACATTGCAATGCGCTTAGGTCGGGGCCATTTCCTTCTATAAAAGTTCCGGAAGCCGAATTGAAAATAATTCATTATCTATCGCTTGCATCGAGAGGTTGAGAGTTGGGTAAATTAATTTACTTACTTATATTGCCTACACTCCTCGTTATAGTTCCATACGGACTGGTAAAAATTGGAAAAAGCGCCGAAAAATGGCAGGCCGAGGTCAAGAAAATATTAGAAGCAAAAGATATTCCTCAATCCATGGATTTTTTCTACTCAAAGGGAGCCGTTGCATTTGAAGCGATCGCTCTACTGGTCCTCACCGGAACGTTTCTGCTCATAAACACGGCGTGGTTTTGGGCTCCCGCGAAGCAGCCAAATGATCATCTGGCTGCAATCGTGTTTGGCATCATATTTTTTCCCGCAACGATTTTCTTTGGAAAGAAGGCTTGCGAAATTGTCCGAATTTGCTGGAATATCAACGCTCCCGCAATAACGCTTTCAAAAACTGGCTATCAACACGGGAATTTGCAATTCCCATGGGCTTTCATTGAAAACGTAACTGCGACTGGAGGATACAGGAGGGTGCCATCGGTGGTGGTGACCTTTAAAAACATCAATGGAAAATCGGGTAAGGATGTAATTAATTTGTCGCTATTGAGAGACCGGCATTTAGAGGAGTACATCAATGTCTACATGTCACCTTCGCAAGAGAACTGATAGGACGGCAATTTTCAGCAATGGAAACAATCCGTGACGAGCGACTTGCCCCTGCTTTTGAGCGTCTGCTTCAGAGCGCGGCCGCTGGCCGCAGTGGGTCGCTTTCTGCCCGACGCTATTCTTCGATGTGGCTTGCGTGCCCAGTCCGACATGGGATTGGATTTGACAGCGTGCAGAGCGAGAAGCTGTCATCCATCTGTCGAGCGCAAACGAAACCTTGGGTCAAGCGCGAGGCTTCTACTGTAAGTTGGAAATGCCGTAGAGTCGGATCCAGAACAGATGTGCCTGAGCGCTCCCGCACCATGAATCCGCAAACCGTTCGCATTCTCCAGTCTGCTGATCAAAAAACATGCAGGGCCACGGCGAATTGATTGTCGAAACAACACCCGCCACTCATCGAGCGGGAGCTTCGCCTGTATTTATAACGCTCGCGGCGCCTACAATCGCATCGTCGTCGGCCTCGAGGAGTACGACCTGATGTTCGCCGGCGACGGCATCGGCACGCAACGTTACCGCCGCGCCGGACCACTGACCTATGTCCACGATGCTGCGCACGACGTTCGATTCAGTGAGCGTACGGCCCGCGTTCTCGCCGCGGCCGATCGCCGTGACGTGACGAGCGTCGTAGCCAATCAGCAGCACATGCGCGCGTCCGAGGCCACGGCCAATGGATACCGAAACGCCACCGTTCGAACGTGTGGCGTGGACAGTCGCGGCCGTCACCCCATCGGACTTGGCGTGCTCAATAGCCGTGCCGGCTGCACTGCGATCGGATCCGACTAACTCGGCTTTGCCATCGACAACCATTTCGGGCGTGTACTCGAAGCCACGAAACCGTTGGGCGTACCGGGCCTGGCGCGCATCGGCGCCGTCGAATGAAAACGGGTCTTTCCAGCCGAGCCGATTCCAGTATGTGACATGAAACGCCAAAGGCAGAACGTCGGTGCGCGTGTCGCTCAACTCGGAAAGCAAGCGATCCGCCGGTGGGCAAGAGGAACAGCCCTCGGAGGTGAATAGTTCAACGACGACCGGACGCAGTGCGTCAGCGAACGCACGCGAGGGGAGCAGCGCCGCAGCGCTTGCAATAATGGCAGTGAGAAGGCGGGGCAGCATATTCTGACTCCAGAAAGCGACCGTTATGGTAATCCGCTCTCCAGCACGAGCAGGTTAGTGTTGGAGCGGGCCGGACGAGTGCGATGAATTCTGTCAGTCGCTATCGCTAACGTCCTCGTTAAAGAAACCCAGATATGTCGGTGCGTCTGCCGCGCGAAATCGATTTTCAGCCTGTCGAGCGTTGGCGCCGATCGATTGCAACGTCGCGAGTGACGTCGAGCGATTCGTGATGATGTGCCAGGGGTGCGACGAACGCGGCTGGAGATCTTCGATCTGCGCACCTGAATCTCGCGCCGCTCGCAGCGCCGCTCCGAGGCGATCGCGTGACGGCGCGTAGACCGCGAAACCTTCGTTTGCGAGAGCGGCGGTATCGTACCCGAGCAGCGCACACAGATGCGTCTTGGCGACACGGTCGCGCTCGTCGGCTTCATGCGACTGCGCGATGAGCGCTGCCGTGTCAGCACTTGCGATCTGACCCGCGTGCATGAGCACGGGACCCGCGACAGACCAGGCGTCGGCAGGACAGGCCTTCGCGGCCGGGTCGAGTTTCACGAACGGGTTGACCTCGGCAGGATAGATGCGGCACACACGCGGGCGCCGATCGTAGGCGCCGCAAGACATATCTGGGCGGAGATTTGGGCACGGTCCGGCGAACGCGGCCACCAGTGTCACCGATACACGTACTGGCAGCGTTCCGCTATGCGCGGCAAATGAGCGGCGTTTTCGGTGTTGGGCGAGCAGGTCGGTTTGTTGCGGCTCCTGAGGCCAGACGATCGCGTCGCAGAACAGTTGCACCTCACCACCGCGCGCAATCCAGTCGAGCGCCTCGTGGACGGCGAGAGGCAGCCGCAGATCATGGCAGCAACGGCCACACATGGTGCACGAAAAGTGGGTTGGCATAGGCAGTATCGACGAACATTAGTTGGCGGGTAAAGCTAGTTCGTTCGATAGGCGGCGCCGGTTACAGGTAGGGAGCCTCGTGTTGAAAAAATCATTGATTCGGCGGGACGGAATTGGCTGCTTTTTGTGGACTACAGTCGCAGACTTAATGCGCGCTACATCGACGAAGCTAAGACCCGCTGGACTAACTGCAATTCCGGTGAATTCAGCGGCTGCGACCGCTTGATCGCTTCATGTCCATTCCGTCTCGGGCAGTTGCTGCCGCTCGCTCATCCAACGAAGCCCGCACGCGAGCGGCAGGTCTGCTTCGTTATCCGCCAGACAATGGTCAAGCAGGCCAACGTCGACAATGGGTCGACAGCGGGCGGACAGGAAATTGATGGGCGCAGGCCGTCGCGAGAAGGCTTATCTGACGCGGGGGAGGTACTGCCGTATCGCGGGCGAATCGGTAGCAGATGATCCGGCGGCTGGCGTGATAGTAGGATCAGGCATGTCGGGATACAAAGTTGCTTTGCAGCACGATTTTATCAGTGCGCTGCTTCTTCGGGCTGCCCGATCTTTCGTTGCCGGCCATCAAGCGTCATTCGATGGCTCCGGAGTTCGGACATTGACGCATCCGGTCCCCTGCTGGAAGCGGTCTTACCCAGAACGGCACACGGGAGCTGACCGCGCCGAGCAGCTACCGCGGGCGCCAGTGCAGAAAATCTTTCGGTTCCCAAAAATGCCTATTTCCTCCTACGATACGCACTGTTAGTGATCGCAGACATATCGGGACCATTGCACCGGTCGATCAAGGGAGGGGCAAGGAAGTGGAAAGTTTTCAGATACTCGATCACATCACGGACGGCGTCATGGCGCTCGACCGGGAGTGGAAGTTTCGGAACATCAACCGGACCGCTGCGCGGCTGCTGAAGCGTCGGTCCGAGGACCTGCTGGATCGCGAGATCTGGGCCGAATACCCCGACCTCATCGGGTCGAGCTACGAAGCAGCCTATCGGCAGGCGGCCGAGACCGGTATGCCCAGCACCGCGACCGACTTCTACGCGCCGCTAGGTACCTGGTTTGAAGTGCGGGCGTTCCCATGCGACGAAGGTATCGTCGTGCTGGTTCGCGATGTCACCGAAGCGCGCGCAATCTCCGAACGTTTGTCGCGCCAGGCCACGCATGATGAACTGACCGGCCTCATCAACCGCCGGGAACTGCTGCTGCGCCTGAACAGGCTCGTCGACGAAGGCGCGGCCGCTTCCGTCGATTTGCTCTTCATCGACCTTGACCGCTTCAAGGATATCAACGACTCGTTTGGCCACGCGGCGGGCGATGAAGTGCTGCGTGCCATCGGCGAGTGTCTTTCCGACATGTTTACCCATGGCGCCCATGTCTCGCGCATCGGCGGTGACGAATTCGTAATTTTCCTCGTCGACGCCCCCGAGGGCGAGGCCGCGCGCGTCGCGCGCGACGTCACAGTACGCATGCGCGAGCCAATTCAAACGCCGTGGGTGCGGGCCTCGGTGGGCGCGAGCATCGGCGTGGCGCGCTACCCCGTCTCGGCCTCAAGTGCGGGCGAGCTGCTGCGTAATGCGGACATCGCGATGTATCACGCGAAGCGCGCGGGCGGTTCGCATGTGTGGTCGTTTGGCAAGGAGGATGCGCAGCGCCTCTCGCATCGCCGGCGGCTACGCGCGGATCTGCAGAGCGCGAGCGCCACGCGTCAGTTCGAACTGCACTACCAGCCACAACTGGACCTGCATACTGGCCGCGTCTACGGAGCCGAGGCGCTTCTGCGATGGAACCATCCGCAACTGGGGCTGCTCACGCCGGCCGACTTCCTCGACGTGCTGCTTGAATCGCCGGCCTACGAGGCGACGGGCGACTGGCTGATTCGCCTTGCGTACCGCCAGGCGGCAAAATGGCAGGCGGCGAACCGCGTGCCGTTCAAGGTCGCAGTCAATCTCTCGGCCACGACGATCCAGAACTGCGATCTCGCCGCACTGGTTTCGGAGGCGGCCAAGGCAGCCGGTGTATGCACTTCCGCACTCGACATCGAGGTGACAGAGACTGTCGTCATGAGCGACTTCGCCGCCGCCTCGCGCGCGCTTTCAGCTGTACGAAGGCTCGGCGTGACTGTCTCGCTCGACGATTTTGGCACCGGCTACTCCAGCCTCGCATACCTCACACGGCTGCCCGTCGATCGCATCAAGATCGACAAGTCGTTCGTGCAAGAGCTCACTGTTAAGGAGACCAGTCACCAGGCACGCGCGATGGTCGAAGCGATGGTGGCGCTCGCGCGCGCGCTGGGCATGAGAACGGTCGCGGAAGGCATCGAGACCGAAACGCAATTCGCCCTCGTCAAAGAGCTCGGTTGCGATGCCGTGCAGGGATATTTCATTGGCAAGCCGGTATCGGCAGCGCGCATCGAACCTTACGCCGAGACACGGTTCGAGGCGGCTGGAGCTTCGTCGTTGCACGACGCAGGAAGCGGATCACGCTAGCGGTCAACACGCACCCCTCGGCGGCTTCGTTAGCGTGTCATCAGTGCGGTCGTGAAAGACCGTTTGTGAACCTGGATGCGCGCTCCGGAGCAACATAGGACGGTCGGCCCCTGTGGGTCGCCTGCTGCCAATCGCCGCCTTACGCGCAATACGAATGAATGCCCCATGCATGAGACAGCAAGCGGCCAACAGGAAGGAAGCCCAGCTTCGTTCAAGATAGCAATTCGTCTCCCTATGCAAAGTCCCGGTATGGCTTGCAAAGGCGCAAAGAGTTGCATATGTTCATACGTAAGCCACCGATCACGAATCTGGAATCTCGCTGGCCGACCATTCACGTGAATGATCACTACCTCTGGAGAGCATCGGTCATGGTCGAGCAAAGGCGGATTCATGCTGTGATCCTCGCCGCAGTGATCGCCTCGGTTGCGCCGACCTGTCAGTCGGAAAACACCACGGACTGGCTGGCGAACACCTATGGCACCCTCGCCGCCCACGTGGGTAACACCGCGCGTTCCATGTGGGTCGCGCCCGAAGGCGTGATCTACACGGCTTCAATGTGGGACGAGTACGAGGGTGGCGTCGCTGTCTATCAGGCCGGCAAGAGCCTCGGCTCGATTGGAGCGCACGGGGAGTTTCAGGGCGGCGCGATCACGGGCAGCGCGACGTCGATCTTCGTGGCACTGCAGCCCGGCGGGACATACGGAAGTGGAGCGGTGGGTCGGTACAACCGCACCACCAGGACTCGCGATCTCCTGATTCAGGTCAGCGCATTTAACAACCTGCCCCGGGTCGACGTCGTCACTGGATTGGCCACGGCGGCCTCGCTCCTTTATGCGAGCGACTTCTATGGCAATCGCGTGCGGATATTCACCACCGACGGTGTCTGGAAGCGGGACATCAACGTCACGGGCCCGGGTGCCCTCGCGGTAGATGGCGCGGGCAACGTCTGGGTCGCACAGAAAGGCGAGGGCTCGGTCGTCGAGTTCAGTCCAACCGGCGCGCTGTTGAACACGATCCAGATGCCGGGTGGGGCACGGCCATCGGCACTTTATTTGGATGCGTCATCGGGGCAACTCATGGTTGGGGACGAAGGCCCCGATATGAACATCAAGCGCTACAAGCTTTCGGGCACGCCAGCGCTGGCCGGTACATTCGGTATTCAGGGCGGTTATCTCGATTCCACGACGGGAATCAAAGGGCAGGTTGGCGACAAGCGCTTTACCCGCGTCACTGGCATCGGCAAGGACACCGCAGGCAACCTCTATGTGCTCAACAATCCGTGGGGTGGAAGCTGGGATCTCGGCCGCGACGGCGGCACTGACATTCACTCTTACAACAGTTCTGGTCGGCTGCAATGGAAGCTTCAGTCTCTCAACTTTGAGGGGATCGCCGCTGCGGACCCGGGTACTGACGGCGTCTACTTCTATGGCGGCACCGACGTCTACACCGGCACCGCAGGGGGAACCTTCGTAGCGAACACTGTCGATCCGTTCGAGTATCCATCCGACCCGCGAATCAACATCAACGATCGCTCGCGGGACGAGCATTTCGGTCAGCTTGCCACCGTCGGCGCAAACCGCATCCTCGTTGCATCCGGCCAGAATCCCGATACCTATTACTTCTTTCACTTCAATGCTGCGAATGGCTACATCGCAATACCGGACGCCACGCTTCCTGGTGCGGCGTTCAAGACGACCGCAGCGGTCAGGGCGGGCTTTTGCATTGACAGCAAAGGAGGCGTGTGGGCTGGCCTGGACAAGACCGGTTACATCTACCACTATCCGCTGATCGGCTTCGACGCCAGCGGCAAGCCAGCATGGGGGCCCGGCATCCCCATTCGCATTCCCGAGAGCATCAAGCCGTTGACGCGCATCGTCTACCTCGCAGATAGCGACACCATGATTCTCGGGCAGGGGATTGTTGGGAGTACGGACTGGACGTCGATAGGTACGCGGATTGAGGTGTATCACGGCTGGAGCGCGGGCAACACCACGACACCCAATCCGGTGATCAACCTCTCCCACGCTGGCGCCAAGTCGATTGACGCGGCCGGCAGCTATCTGTTTGTCGGCTACTGGTTCGGTAGCGGGCAAGCTTTGCCGAACATCGACGCCATCAATCTCGCTACTGGCAACCTCGACACCACACTGGTCAACACCAGTACCGGTACTGTTGACGCCAGCAGCGCCATCGATTCGATGTACGGCGTCAGGGCATACCGTCGGTCGACGGGCGAATACGTGGTCACGAAGAACAACGTCAAAGGTTCCAGCATTACCGTCTATCGCTGGACGCCCTGATCCTGCGTTTCGTTAGTGAGAGTGCGGCTTGTTATGACCGTTTCTGCTCTGCAGAGCAGACTCACGGGTGAATGGCTACGTTGGAGAAAATCAAACGGCCGCTGGGGTCGACCGGCGGTGTTCATCATCTAGCTGAGTGCGGCCATTTTGAATCATTCACTAGTGTCCGCTTTGGGTGTCTCTGATGAGAGAGGATAACCATCTATTCCGGACTGTTAAACTGGCAGGCGCTGGCTGAATTCTCACACCATGGATACTCACGAACAAAACCGCCCATTGTCTGCATCCGAGATGTCGCTCGCTCGTTGGATGCTTGAGCACGGCGAGCCGAAAGCGCGAGAGTTTTTCGAACAACTCGCAGCGGCCGAGGTCACGCCATGGCGCTGTCCGTGCGGCTGTGGGTCCATCAATTTCCAGATCAAGGACCGCGGACCTGCATCACCGGGCGTACATATCCTCGGGGACTTTATTTTCGGCCCAGACGATGAACCAGCCGGGATATTCATATTCGAGAGCGGCGGTTTGTTGAGTGGCATCGAGGTCTACGGGCTCGCGGGCGATGCTCCTGCAGAACTGCCCCGAGAAGACGCGCTTCGGCATTTCTCTCCCGGCGACGGCGAGTCATCGTAGGTCCTGGCCCGTAGCAAAACCACACAAATGGCGCGGGCAATTCGACGGACCGCTTTACGGCTGCGAGTCTCGTATCCGATACTTCCCCTCCGGGGCATTCACGGACCTCCGTTGGCGCAGGTCACATCTTGCGGTGCAGAGAACAACAATTTCGGACATCAGGCGCAGCGCAACGCGTGGACTCTGAAGAGTATCATGTCACCCGTTGGGCGCACCCTTGAGGCAAAGCGTCGTACCATCTCGACACGTCGCTACTCGCGCTCGAACCGCACGGCTACGATCTGGGGCACCGTGGCCCATTCAAACACACCGTGCCACGCGTCAAAATTGCGAAGTTAGTCTTTGCCGCATTGTCGGCGATGGTTGAAGAAAAGCGCTTTTTGTAAGTCCTGGAAACCAGAATAAAGGGGAATGCCATGGCCAAGTGCGATCGCAATCACGAGGTTCTCTTCAACGAAGGCCGTCGGCAGTTTCTCGGCTACACCGGCGCCGGGGTGCTCGCGGCGGTGCTGCCCGGCTGCGGTAACAACGACATCCATTCGGCGCCTTATCAGCAGACCATTGCGCTCGGCCAACAGATGATCCAGCAGGCCGTCAGTGATCCAACGAATCCCGTTGCGGCAATCTCGGTCGCGATGGTCAAGGGCAGCACGGTGGTCTGGCAGCAGGCGTTCGGGTTGGCGTCGGTGCCGGGGCAGATCAAGGCAACGCCGCAAACGCGTTTTAACATCGGTTCGGTCAGCAAGTTGTTTCCGGCGCTGGCGGCGACGATCCTCGTCGATCGCGGGCTGATCACGCTCGACACACCGATCGTCAAATATCTGCCGACCTTCACGATGTTGTCGCCGGAATACGCGCAGATCACCACGCGTCATCTGCTGTCGCATGCGTCCGGTCTGCCTGGCACGAATGGGCGCAATCTCTTCACGTTTCAGCCGGTCGCCGGCTACGCCGCCGACACGCAAGCCGAACTCGCCAACTCGCACCTGAAGCATCTCCCCGGTGAGTTGGCCGTCTATTGCAACGACGGCTTCACGATGGTCGAGCAGATCGTGCTTGCCATGACGGGGCAGAGCTTCGCGGACTTCGTCCAGTCGGCGATTCTCGCGCCGCTGAAGATGACCCAATCCAGCTATCTGACGAGCGTGCCGTCCAGCGGATCGTTCTCGCTGCCGTACGTGAACGGCACGCAGCATCAGGAATTCGTCAATGCGTACGCAACCGGCGGACTGAGCTCGACGCCCACCGACATGATGAATCTCGCGCAGATGATCTACGGCGGCGGCGTGTTCCAGGGACAGCGCATCGTGTCTGCAGCGGGCATCGCGCAGATGGGTATGGATCAGACAAAAAGCCTGACGATCAACCCGTCGCCGGAATGGCGCTGGGGTCTCGGCTGGGACACGGTCGTGCAGCCGGCGCTCAACGCCGCAGGCGTACTGGGCTGGGAAAAGGACGGCGGCACCGCGTTCTACTCGACCGAATTTTTCGTTGTGCCCAACTCGCAGTTCGCGCTACTGGTAACCGGCAATGCGGGCTACAACGCCCGCGCGATTGCCGAAACGCTGGTGCTGTCGGCGTTGAAGGAAGATGGCACGATTCCGTCGCTGCCAGCGAAACTCGCTACCACGGCGCCGCCGGTCGCATCGGGGCCGGGCATTGCGAGCGGAGCGGGCATCTACGGCAATTCCGATTCGCCGTACCAGGTGCTCGCCAACGCGGACGGTAGTCTGCAGATCAACCAGTGGGACGCCGATACGCGAGGCTGGGCGCAGATCGGCGCATACCGGTACCGCAGCGACGGCTGGTGGTGGAGCGATACCGATACGGCGTCGTATCGTTTCGCCGTCGTGTCGGGCAACGACAGTGAAGGAAGTGCGTTCAGCTTTCGCTATCTGATGAAGCGGGTCGTGCCGGGCGCGGGCTATGCGTATCTGACGCTGCCGGTCGGCCAGCAACTCGCACCGCTGGCGGCGCTCGACAGCGCGTGGCAGCAACGCGTCGGCACGCAATGGACATTGACCAACGATTCGCCTAGCGCGGTGCCGATTGCCGTTCTTGGCAATCCGCCGGCGTTTTTCGCGACACTCGCCGAGCTTCCGGGCTACGTGCTGTACGGCAACGAAGATCTTCGCTATCAACTGTTCGTGCCGGTGAGCGATACGCTCGGCGGCATGTCGATTAAAGTGCCGGGCAATTTTGGACGCGACCTTTACGAAATCCGTTTCGCGTCGACCACCGCGACGACGCTGACGATCGGCAGTTCGATCTACGCGCGGATCTGATGGGGAGACGTGAAGCGACCGGGAATGGTTGTCTGGACGACGATTTATCAGTCCCGGCGGTGCTGTCACGTTGCTGGGTTGGTCGAGTCAGTGTCCGCCCTCGGGAAATTTGTTTGATGCTGATATTCTTCGAGTTACTGATTAATTAGTGAATGTTTTTTTCGAGTCAACGGATTTGTCCGGCTTCGGTTTGATACAACGTTGATCGAATTGCGTCGGGTTCTTGCAAGGGTGATTTGGTTCCGGCTTTGTCCTGCAATGTGGTTGAATGGCGACGAGCGCTTCGGCTCGCCGTCGACTAGCGGCACTTACCAAGGCATCTCATACTTAACGCACAAGCGCGACCGGCCACGGCCCGGACTCACGGCATCTCGGACGCTCGCGCCAATGCTTGTGTGTCGACATATTCCCGAATGATCGTCAGCTTGCCATTTTGAACAGTAATGGCGAAGACCCAATGATCTTCCCATGTCCTCCTGGTGGCCTTAACCCTTCCCTTAGCAAACCCGATCACGAGCACCCGGTCTCCCTGCGCGACGAATTCACGTGTCTCCACGAATGAAGTCTCCATTTTTTCGGATTCTTTCTGGAGAAGATCTTCCAACCCGTCGTGCCCGCGGCGCGTGCCTGCCAGCGGCCAGTCTTCGCCGGGAATGATCCATTCAACATCTCCGGCACACAAGGCCAGCAGACTTTGCATATCACCGCGGCCGACTGCCGCAAAGAAGTCCTTTACGATCTGGACATTCTGATCGACGCTCATCCCGATGTCTCCCTTCTCTTATCTCCGGCCGTGTCCGCTCTGACTGGACACGCTATCGGCCCGCCGATGAGAACGTGACGTCGCTGATTCAGCCGATATCGACCTTCAAGGCGATGTCCCAGGTGCCAGCGCCGTTTTTGGCCAAGCCGATCATCATCAGGCCGAGCGCCTCAAGCGTCTGGGCCATCTGCAGGCCGCCGACATCGAGCGGACGCAGCCCGATAGTTTCGAGGAAGGTCGAGACACGCGCCTTGGCTTTTGTGTCGTCGGCTGCGATAAACGCGTCGAGGCGTCCACCCTTGGCGAGTACGTGACCGAAGATGGTATTGAAGGCCTTCACGACATGGGCGCCGGCGGGAAGGCCCTTGGCGGTCTCCTGCGCACCGGAACTGCCGTGCGGAGTCACGAGGCCCGAAAGGTCGGGCGCAACCGGGTTGGTGATGTCGACGATGACTTTGCCGTCGAGCGCCTTTCCGAAGTCGGCCACCACCGCCGCCGCGCTGGGGTATGGCACGGCGAGAATGACGATGTCGCCCGCCGGCGCGGCGCCGTACTTCCCTGTGATCGCTCCGGACGCGAGCTGGTCGGCCAGTGCCTGCGCCTTTGCGTTATCGCGGCTGATCACCTCGACAGCCTGTCCAGCCTTGGCGACGCGGCCAGCGATCGCAGTGGCCATCGCTCCTGTTCCGATAATGCTGATAGTGCTCATGTGCAGCTTCCTCGTTAGTTGGGGTATTGCTGTCTGCGGGCTCGTTCCGACCCGGCTCCCTGCCGTCGGCCCAGTTCAGCCGGCGGGGAAATAATGACCGTTGCCCATGTCCTCGAGCAGGCCTGGCTGAGCAGGCTCCCAGCCGAGAGCCTTGCGCGTGATGGCGTTGGACGCCGGGAAGTCGCCCGTGACCACAGCCGAGAGGAACCCGAAGTAGCCGGGCACCATCAGTTCGTCAGCGGGAATGCTCACGGCGGGCACGCTCAGGCGAGCGGCGATGGCCTCAGCAATCTCGCGGAACCGGATACCCTCGTCGGCAACAGCGTGCCAGGTCTTGCCGGCAGCACCTTTCTCCAATGCCAGTCGGAACAAAGAGGCCAGATCGCGGATGTGCACGGCAGGCCACCGGTTCTCGCCGTCTCCGGGGTAGCCAATGACGCCTTTCTCCTTCGCAAGCCCGATCAGGATCTGGAGGAAGCCGACGCGATCGGCCGTGCTGTGTGCGATGAGGGGAATCCGCACGACCGAAGACCGCACGCCTTGCTCGGCAAGGCCGACGACAGCGGTCTCCACGACGTTGCGAGCCCGCAGGGTGCCTGCGTCCAGGGGCCTGCTGGGAAGGGCGGGGTCATCCTCTGTCGCCGGTCGGCCCAGGCTGACCGGCGCGACAATAGGGGCCTCCCGACCCACGTTCGTGGGCGCGCCGATGCTGCCTGCGACGACCAGCGGTTTACCGGTCCCCGCCAGCGCCTCGCCGAAAGCGAGCACGATTGAGAGCTCCGAATCGCCCAAGGCGGCGATCCCACCGGCTTGAAGCAGGTCAGCCCGGTATCCGACGTGGATGACGCCGTCGGACTCGGCCGCTGCCGCCTTGAGCCCATCGAGGTCGCTAAGATCTCCGCGACGCGCCTTGGCGCCGAGAGCGGACACCGCAGCAGCCGACTCGTCCGTTCGCGCCAAGGCGGTGACCTCGTGGCCAGCCGAGACGAGGTCGGGGATGATGTGCGAACCGGCGTGGCCGGTCCCGCCAGTGATGAAAACGTGCATAAAACTCCCCCTTGTGGGTGATGTGATGCGATGAAGTGGCGACCTTGAACTGGAGCGGTAGCCAGGACAACATGAGAGAACTGGGTGTTGAACGCCTTAAAAACATCCGCATAGGCAGGCGCCGCCTTAACGATCTCCCTCGCGCCGAAACTGCCTTCTGGAGTCACAAATCCCCTGAAGTCCGAGTCGATGGGATTAGTGATGTCAATGACGAGCTTGCCTGCTAGCGTTTTTCGGTACTGCTTCACTACTTCGAGAACGGCGGCGTAGCGACCCGCCAGGACAACGAGGTCGCCCGCCGGTGCGGCGCCGAACGTCCTGGTCGTCGCACCAGCACCGAACTGGCGGGTCAGGGCCTGCGCCTTCGCCTTATCGCGACTCATCACCTCAATAGTGTGTCCAGCCTTGACGGCAAGGCGACCGATCGCTGCGGCCATACTGCCCGCGCCGATGATGCTGATCGTGCTCATGTGCAGTCTCCTGGTGAGTTGACTGGTGCCTGCACCGCTGCAGACCATGCTAAACACATCACTTGCAAAAAACAAGTAAACGATTGAAATTCACTTGTCATATGCAAGCGATGTTAAGATGTAGCCATGAAGACAGCACGTAAAGACGATGTTCGATCCCACTGCGCGGTGAACTACGGCGTGGAGATCTTTGGCGACCGCTGGTCGCTCCTGATCATTCGCGACATCGTTTTCAACGGTAAAAAGACGTATGGCGAATTCCTGAAATCGGAAGAGGGAATCGCGACCAATGTCCTCGCGTCCCGCCTTGCCTTTCTTGAGGAGCAAGGCATTCTCTCGAGGGCGCCCAATCCCGACGACAGGCGCAAGGACTTCTACACGCTGACAGAGAAAGGTCTGGACCTTATTCCGGTTGTAGTCAGTGTAGTGATATGGAGTGCGAAATATGATCGGAAATCGTACGTGCTGCGCGATAAGGAGTTCAGTGCTCGGTTAGCTGCGAATCCCGCCCAAGTGGGCGAAGAGCTGAAGGCGCTGGTCCGCGATGGCGGATGTCTGTTTCCTGAGAGCAAGGGCTGAGCAGGATCGCAAATGCGCTTCGTCACGTCAAACGAGTAACTCGACAGTCCGCGGACTGAAAGGTGCATCGAATAGTGTGACCGACGTCCGAAATGGGTCCGTCATCCGCCATTGATGATTGCCCAACGCCTGCGGCCGCTCAGGGTCGAGCCAGGTCAATGACCTTCCGGAGCAGTTCGGCCCGGACGAACCTTTCGACGTCACGCCAGCCTTCGCCAGCCATCCAGCGCACGTGTAACGCACAAAATGGTCGAGCGTCCGGCCGACCGAATCAGCACGATGCACTTGGGGCGCCGTCATCAAGGCCCATTCGAAAATTCGCTCAACTCGCGCCGCGCACCGCCGTTAACCTAGACGACATCCCACACCAATTCGACGAGACACGTCGCCTGCTACGCGAGTCACTCTTTCGAATCGTCAGGGTCCGGACTGCAAGCTTGCCAGTGTTGGCAACACCGCACTATGCGCGCCTGTGTTGCACGGCGTGCGATCCACAAAACAACCTCATGTTTTTTCAAAGACTCTGTACCGCATTCGTAGGGGCAATGCTGAGCGCAGCGGCAGTGTCGGTTTGCGATGCTCAATATTCGACCGGCTGGATCGCCAACACCCATGGCACGGGCACTACTCGAGTGGGCAACGTGGCCCGCTCGATGTGGGTCGCACCCGAAGGTGTGATCTACACATCGTCGATGTGGGATGAAAACGAAGGTGGCATTGCGATCTATCAGAACGCCCGGAACATCGGTTCGATCGGGGCGCACGGCGAGTTTCAGGGCGGCGCGATCACCGGCGACTCGACCTCGCTATTCGCTGCGCTGCAGTTCAGCGCCACATACGGTAGCGGCAAGGTTGGCCGATACAACCGGACCAGCCGTACGT